>JBPCWO010000194.1:0-5312 GCA_051009475.1 Boseongicola sp. | reverse complement strand
AAGATCAATTTTAAGCTGAGACGCCTGTCGCCCAATATCCAATGGTTGTTCGAGTTCTGCCCCAGGTTCGTCAAATCGTTCGCCGAGTCGAGGTTCGAGTTTCGCTTCGGATACGTACCAGAATCTGGCCGAATGACCGGGTGCGGCATAGTCAGGAACCTGTGCCCAGCTGTATCTTTCATTGATAAGCGACTTCAGATCGCTCAATGGTTGCGACGCTTCTATTTGAAAACTCTCTGTCTCGTCCACTGCCATGCTCTCGGCTAGCGCATCGACCAGTTCGCCGTAGGGCTCAAGCACAAGCGAAGCGACAAGTTCTTGCGCTTCAACTGAAACGTTCTTTGTTGCCCAAAGATACAGCCGATCCCACGGATTGTTGTGATCCAGACCTTCAATGGTGATGTGGTCTTTCAATGCGCTTAGTTCGGATTGCAGTTCTGCGACCCTGACTGCCTGCGCCTCGTGCGACGTGCTCCAACAATCCACCAAAGCGCACGCCCGAGCCAGAAACCTCTGAAAAACTTGTAAATCATTGGGCGCCGCCTTTTCGATACGGCGCACTTTCGCAAGCGCCGTTTCGCGGGCAGTAATCCACGCATTCAAAAGGCCAGGGTGATTAACGAGAAAGGGAGCCATTCCAAGACCAGTGGAATTGCCGATACCCAGCGACCGACGGATATCAGCGTCGAGGTCCACGGCGATTGAACCGCCAATTTGCTTTGCGAAATGCTCCACAAGGTCGAGTGAAAAGCACCTGATCAAATACACGGCCAGCATTTCGGCACGGAATGGTCCGCCGAGAGTATCTCGGTCGGCCAAAGTCTTGTAGTCTGCGGCCCCAAATTTTCCCGATCCGTATACAGCTGTTGTACGCATCAGATAACCGACGCTTTCGACCATTTCCCAGTCAGGTTGGTGGCCGGTTGAGAGACGCTCAACAACATGATCCCAAAGCCGTACGGAACGATTGGCGCGGGACAATGATAACTCACTGTCGGAGACGCGTCCTGCTTCCTGCAACGGCACATTCCGGCGGAGCCTTTCGACGTCCGCATCGGTTGGTGTACCGTCAAATAGCGCAAACGTTGCATCCCAAGCGGTCGCAATCACGCGGTCAGATCGCATGTCGTCGGGCAGGTCGTGGGCGAACGCCACAAGGGAGTAAGTCCGGCGTGGGCCAATGGCCCGATAAATCGCTGTTCCAACTCCGTTTTCGTCGATTTCCCACACCGGTCGGTCAAATTGCCATTTTTCCCGGCGCAAATTACGAAGCAGAACTCGCATAAAGCTCAACCGTGTCTGATGGGCCGCGCCCATTCGGCTCAAACGCATAACAGAGTCGGGTGGGCGCAACTCAATCGTCACGACGCGGGTCCAAAGCTGTTGTCAAAGAATCTGAGCCAGTTATTGCCCAAAATCGCTCGGACATCGTCTTCTCCAAAACCGACCGCGCGAAGCCCGTTGCCCAGCCCGCGAAGATCGCGACTGTCTTGGAACCAGTTCGGCATTGGAGGAAACCCAGGTGCATCTGCCGAACCTTCGCCATAGTCGATTGATTTGGTCCAGCGACCAATGCGCATCCACTCGACGATGCTATCGGGTTGGTCCTGACAAAGGTCGCTGCCAATGCCGATATTTTCGGTGCCCATCAATTCGGCCGTTTCGGCAATCATCCGGCAATAGTCTTCAAGTGTGCAGGCCGACTTGCCTTTAAGATGGTGCGGGTAAAGCGAAAACCCCAACATCCCACCGGTTTCTGCCAATGCACGTAAAACAGTATCGGATTTATTGCGAAGCGCCGGCGCCCATGAGGCCGGATTGGCATGGGTAATGGCGATTGGTCTCGACGAATGTTCAATTGCTTCAAGTGTTGAGCGTTCGGCCGAATGGCTCATATCGACGACAATGCCGACGCGGTTCATCTCGGCGATGACTTCGCGCCCCATGCGCGTGATGCCCGGGTCCTCGGCCTCGTAGCATCCCGTCGCTAGCAGCGACTGGTTGTTATAGCTCAGCTGCATAAATCGGATACCTAGCGCGTGGCAGATTTCGACCAGGCCGATGTCGTCTTCAATAGGGGCAGGGGTTTGAGTGCCGAAAACTATTGCCGTGCGTCCCTGCGCGCGTGCGGCCCGAACATCATCACCGCTCGCGGCGTGAACAATCAGCTCGGAATACTTTTCAAACCAACGGTTCCATGCCTCGATGTTGCTAACGGTTTCTCTGAATTGTTCGTGATAGGCGATTGTAACGTGAACCGCATCAACACTACCATCGCGCATCTGACGAAAAATTTTTTCAGACCAATTGGCATATTGCAGGCCGTCGATGCAGAATTGATCAGACATGATTCGCAGTTCTTGGGTCAGCGTGGTTTGCACAAGAACATTCGCCACATTGTGGCGACCGTTGCAATGTCAAATACCCTGTCTGCACAGTCTCCGATCTTCTGCGACCGCACACGTTAGTCCCAATCGACCGTGTTTAGCGAACGACATGCACCGAGCATTTAGCGTGGCGCACGATCCGAGCTGCGTTGGGGCCGAGAAGAAAGTCTTTCAAATCAGGGTCATGGGCGCCAATGACGATCAGATCCGAACCGGCCTTTTCCGCAGTACTCAAGATCTCCTGATACACCGACCCGGTTGCAACCAAGTGACGCACATCTCGATCCGCGGCCTCACCAAGCACTGATGAAGACAGTTTTTCCAGCTTGCCTTTGACCTCAGCCACCATTTTTTCGTGATGGCCTTCTTCGAAGTAGCTGCCAACCAAAGAGCTGCCGAAATCGGGAACAACCGAAACAATATCCAACTGAGCATCGTCAATCTTGGCGAGTTTGCCGGCGACATTCAGAACTGCGCTGTCTTCCTGCGGCGCGTCAACGTCAACCGCACACAATATTCGCTTGCTCATGCCTCGGCTCCTTCGGATTCACGCGATGCGGTTGCTCGACCGCGCTGCAATAGTGCAACGAGGCCAAGCAGAATAAGCGCCGGAATAAATATCAACTCTTTTGGAAGCTGGCTTGCGGGAGCCTGCACAGTCGATATCCGGACCGCTTCGTCGGCATAAAAGTCAAACGAGGAAAGTCCGTCTGTAATCGGAGTGCCAAACGGCGGTTCTTCGATCTTGACCAGGCCATCTTCCTCCAGCGTAATAAAGCCGAGGGCTTCCAGGCGCTCTGCACCATTCGCCCCGTCGCCAACGTTTACAACGAGCGTAGTGTCTTTCATGTTGCCGCTGTCGAAATCAGGGCCCGACACGATAATTCTAAGCTCGTCGCCTACCGATGCGCCGTCAAGTGAAGTGGCTAACGCCGCCGGTTCGATCTCTTGGAACGGAGGCATGATGCGGTTCATAAAGAAATCAGGACGGAACAAGGCGAAAGCGATAAATATCAGCATCACGCTTTCCCAAATGCGGCTTTTTGTCAGGAACCAGCCCATGGTGCCCGAAGTAAACACCAAGATCGCGATTGAGGCAGAAATCGCCACAAGTATGCCCTGCATCAAAGTCACATCGATCAGAAGAAGGTCGGTGTTGAAAATGAACACAAAAGGCAGGGCGACTGTGCGCAGCGAATAGAAGAAGGCTATGAAACCGGTTTTGATCGCATCCCCGCCCGATACAGCTGCGGCTGCAAAGCTTGCCAATCCAACGGGCGGCGTAACATCAGCCATTATTCCGAAATAAAAGACAAACAAGTGAACTGCGATTAGCGGCACGATCAGGCCCGATTGTGCGCCCAGTTGGACAACAACACCCGCCATTAGGGACGAAACAACAATGTAGTTGGCCGTCGTTGGAAGGCCCATGCCGAGGATCAAAGACAATAGCCCAACCATCACGAGCATTAGAATTAGATTACCGCCTGACAAAAACTCAACCAAATTAGCCATAACCTGGCCAACTCCGGTTAGCGTGACCGTCCCCACGATCACGCCGGCGGTTGCGGTTGCCAGACCGATACCAATCATATTCCGTGCGCCGTCGATCAAGCCCTGAATTAGATCTGCAAGACCGGACCTGAACGCATTTGCTGTTTCGCTTTCGCCGCGGAACATTGATTTCAGCGGTTTTTGTGTAAGCAAGATGAGAAACAGCAACGATGTTGCCCAAAACGCTGAAAGCCCTGGCGATTTCCGCTCGATCATCAGGAAGTAGACCAGAACGATTATCGGCAGCAGATAGTGCAGGCCAGCTTTGTAGATCTCGCCCAATACCGGTAGTTCGACCTCTTTGGCGTTCGGATCATCCGGCACCAGATCGGCAGTTTTCGAGGCAAACCAGAGAAGCAATACATAAACTCCGGCAACCAGTGCCGAAAGGAGCAGTCCCGAGGACGGAAGTATGCTCGTGATAAGCCGAACCGGGAACTGCACGCCATAGCAAAGCCCCGCAAATCCGGCAAAGAAAAGCGCCATGCCGCCGATGGTCTTGCCCATGTTGACGGTGCGATTGCCAAGCGTCGGCATGTTTCGTTTTACGGCCTCAATATGCACGATATAGACCAGTGCCATGTAGGATATGGTCGCTGGCAGGAACGCGT
Organism: Boseongicola sp.; assembly: GCA_051009475.1. GTDB lineage: Bacteria > Pseudomonadota > Alphaproteobacteria > Rhodobacterales > Rhodobacteraceae > CAXMNX01. The sequence goes on along the minus strand of JBPCWO010000194.1, from coordinate 760 downwards.
GCGTAATGACCTCGATATAAGAAATGCCGACATATTCGACCATCAGGAACGCCGCTGCGCCCATGACCGGTGGCATGATCTGGCCATTGACCGAACTGGCGACTTCCACCGATCCAGCTTGTTCGCTGGTGAAACCAACCCGCTTCATCAGTGGAATAGTGAAAGTGCCAGTGGTGACAACGTTGGCGATGGACGAGCCCGAGATCAGGCCGGTGGCAGCCGAACCGACGACGGCCGCTTTTGCCGGCCCACCGCGCAGATGTCCAAGCGCGCCGAATGCCATTTTGATGAAATAGTTGCCGGCGCCCGCCTTATCCAACAGCGCCCCAAAGAGGACGAACAGGAAGACGAACTTTGTGGAGACACCGAGCGCGATACCGAACACGCCCTCGGACGTGATCCACATATGGCTCATTGCCTTGCGAAGCGAAGCGCCTTTCCAGCGGATGACGTCAGGAACAAGTTCTGACGATCCAAAGAAGACATAGGCCAGGAATACCGTTGCAACGATCGCCATCGCCGGACCCAGCGCGCGGCGCGCGCCCTCGAATAGCAAAAGTAGACCGGCAAGCGCGAACCACTTGTCGGTGTTGTCAGCAAACTGCCCTGCATCAACCAGTTTCTGGTAAAACACATAACCATAAAGCGCGATGCAGGCGCCAACGATGCCCATGATCCAGTCTTGAACAGGGATATAACTCCTGGGACTGGACTTCAGTGCCGGATAAGCCGCAAACGCCAGAAACATTGCGAATGCCAA
>JBPCWO010000193.1:0-6378 GCA_051009475.1 Boseongicola sp. | reverse complement strand
ACCGAGTGTCGATCAACCACACGAGACTACCCAGCCCCTGGAGATCGAAATGTACGAGTATACTGGCAACGAAACCCGCAAAGTCAAAAACGCAGTTCGGCCGGCAAATCGCTTTGGCGACGAGCGTGTTATCGGGATCGTTCGGAGAAATTCCAAGTTACTGCCAAAGCGGTTTCAGGACATTGAAGAACTGGTCCACCGCATAGAGGGCGCAAGCGCTTTAGTGGCTTGAGCTGAATTGCCGGCCAAGAGCTAATGCTCACATCGAATAGATACCACTCACGGAACACTTTCTTTCGTCCGGTTCACGCCAACCTAAATAGGATCACGCAATGATACGCGGATTCATAGCAGCTTTGGTCTTGCTGACCGTAAACTCGACGTCGTTGCAAGCGGCGCCCGTGGTTGAATTGAATCCGGACCAGCTTCGATCCGCTGTATCTTCAAGAAGTGTAATCAACCCCCGCCGTGTTTACACGGCAGTTGAAACCCAAATGAATTCGAAGCCCGTCGATATCCGCGCGTTTAAAGCAGACAGCGTTTACTATCGAGTGCTGGTCAAGAATTCGAACGGCAAAGTTTCCAGCATTGTAATAGATGCGGTCAGTGGCGCTCTGATTTCTGGCAGGTCCTCTATCGCACGCAAGATCAATGCCACTGCATCGCAAATGTCGGTAGCAATGCAGGGGTCATCAACCGGCTTTGAAGAGTCGCAGAATACACCTTCAGGAAGCACTGGCGACGCTGGCGGAAGCGGAGACACTGGTGGAGGCGGTGATGACGACCAGGGTGATGATGACCAGGGTGGTGACGACCAGGGCGATGACGACCAGGGTGATGATGACCAGGGTGATGATGACCAGGGCGATGACGAACAATAACGTCTTTTGGTGTCAATCAGACGACGATTTCCCAGTGATTTGCCCAATTCTCATCATATTCATCTGATAGTTGGCCAAGAATGAGAGTTCTTATTGTTGAAGATGAGCCGCAGTTATCAAGCCAAATCCAAAAGGTCTTGGAAGCGGAAGGTCACGTTGTCGATACTGCCGACAATGGCACAGATGGGCAGTTCCTAGGCGAGACTGAGCCTTATGACTCGATCGTTTTGGACCTCGGCTTGCCCGGTCGCGATGGCATTTCTGTTCTCAAAGACTGGCGGCGCAAAGATGTCGCTACGCCTGTCATGATCCTGACGGCCCGCGATGACTGGAGCGATCGCGTCGATGGCCTGGATGCAGGCGCGGACGACTATATGTCCAAGCCGTTCAACACACCGGAGCTTTGTGCACGAGTGCGGGCGATGATCCGCAGAGGCACCGGCAATGCAAGCGCAATCTTCAAGAAAGATGGAGTCGAGTTTGACGCGCGCTCGTCCCGGACGATGCTGGACGGAATTCCCGTCGTGTTGACAACGCAGGAAACAGCCGTGTTGTCATACCTATTTCACAATTCGGGCCGATTGGTGACCCGCACAGAACTGAGCGAACATATCTACGATTATGACGGCGACAAAGACTCCAACACGATCGCCGTCTTTGTCACGCGATTGCGGAAGAAACTGGGTTCTGATCTCATCGTAACCGTTCGCGGCGGTGGGTATATGATCGCGGCCTAACATGATGTCGCTTCGAAAGAACGCCCTTGTCGGCGGACTTGTGAGCGCGGCGGTTTCGATCGCAGTCGTGTGTGCAGTTCTGTTTGCCTATATAGACCGCACGACATTGAATCGCTTCGACAAAGCACTTCTTGACCGGCACACGCAACTTACCGTGGCCGTCAACAACTATATCGGAAACCTGGATCAGTTAGAATTGGCGCTGGTCGATCCGGCTTATAGTCGGGCCTATTCCGGACGCTACTGGCAAATCGAGAACGCTGACGGTCGAGTTTACACATCATCTTCAATGTTTGGCTCTACGTTGGAGCTGCCGGAAATAATAGGCGATGGACCTCAAACCTGGGAATCTGTTGACCCTGACGGAAACCAGATTCGAGCAATGCAACAAGAAGTCACATTGAGCGACGGTACCGTCTGGTGCCTGGCCGTGGTAGAAGATTTGTCCGAACTGTGGGCCGAACGTAATCAGACGCGACAAAATCTGATATTTGGATTCGCCTTTATCGGTCTGCTGGGAATTGCGGGGGCAATGGTGCAAACGACGTTGGCGCTACGCCCGTTGACCCGGCTGCGTGACGATATCCTTGCTCGTTGGGATGCCGGCGAAGGCCTGGATCCAAATGCCTATCCTTCCGAAGTCGCGCCCATCGTCGGGGACATCAACTCGCTTATGGAGCGCAATCACGAGATACTTGCCCGTGCGCGCCGTCAGTCGGCCGACCTGGCGCACGCATTGAAGACGCCATCAGCCATCCTGCACAACGAACTTAGTGATCTTGAGCTTGGCGGAGTCGACACGATTGCAGCGTCCGACGCGCTGGAGCGAATTGACCGCCAAGTGCGACGGTCGTTGGCTCGGATGCGGGCCGCAAATGTTTCAAGCAGTGTTGGGAAATTGAATGATACTGGACTGTCAGTGGCCCGGTTTTCCAAAATTTTCACTTCAATGGCGTCCCGGAAAGACAAGAACTTCGAGGTTTTCGATGAATTGCCCTCGCACCTATATGCACGGATGGAACGCGAGGACTTTGAAGAGATCCTCGGCAATTTGTTAGACAACGCACTAAAATGGTGCCGCAGTAGGTTGCGCCTTTCAGCATATGCGACAGATGGAGCAGCAGTTGTCGTGATTGAAGATGACGGCCCTGGTGTTCCAGAGAATGAACGAAAGGAAGTTTTGGCTCCTGGACGGCGGTTGGACACCTCGGCACCCGGCACTGGCCTTGGATTGGCAATCGTTGCCGATCTGCTTGCTGCCTATTCGGCCGAGCTTTCGTTAATGCAGTCGGAAGATCTTGGTGGTTTGAAAATCCAAGTGACAGTCCCGACCGTCGAAAGGGTGACCAAACACGCCGCCGAGTAACAGAATTACGCCACAGATCCCGACCTCTACTACAATGCAAAAAGGCCGCCCGAAGGCGGCCTTTTCGTTTTGACTGTTCGCTCGTTTAACGCTTGGAGAACTGAAAGCTCTTCCGCGCTTTGGCTTTGCCGTATTTCTTCCGTTCGACAACTCGGCTGTCGCGGGTGAGGAACCCGGCAGCCTTGAGTGCAGCGCGAAGCGACGGATCATAAAGCTGAAGCGCCTTCGAAATGCCGTGCTTTACAGCACCGGCCTGACCCGACAAGCCACCGCCCCTGACAGTCGCCATTACGTCGAATTGACCGTCGACACCGGCCACTTGAAATGGCTGGCGCAATATCATCTGAAGAACGGGACGTGCGAAATACACATCCAGTTCTTTGCCGTTCACAACGACTTTGCCCGAGCCCGGCTTGATCCAGACGCGCGCAACGGCGTCTTTTCTCTTGCCGGTCGCGTAAGAACGGCCCAGATCGTCGCGCACAGGATCCCGCAGAACGGCGGTTTCTGTTACGACCTCGGGTGCCGCCGGTGTTTCCTCGCCGTCAGCTTCAGCCACGACGTCTTTCAGCTCTTCGAGCGATTTGATGTCTTCTGCCATTGCTTCAGCTCCGAGTGTTTTTCTTGTTCATGGATGCAACATCCAGAACATCGGGTTTTTGTGCTTCGTGGGGATGCTCTGCGCCGGCGTAGACGCGAAGATTGGTCAATTGGCGCCGGGAGAGCCGGTTTCCTGGCAGCATACGCTTGACGGCCTGCATTACGACCCGTTCAGGATGCGCCCCTTCGAGGATTTGCCCTGTCGTGCGCGACTTGATGCCGCCCGGATAGCCGGTATGCCAGTAGTTCGGTTTTTCGCGCTTGTTTCCGGTTAGCTGAATCTTGTCGGCATTTATGACGATCACATTGTCGCCCATGTCCATATGAGGCGTATAGGTCGCCTTGTGCTTGCCGCGCAGGCGTGTGGCGACGATCGAGGCTAGACGGCCCAGAACAACGCCTTCAGCGTCGATCAGCACCCAGCTTTTGTCGATCTCCGCCGGTGTTGCGGAATAGGTATTCATCGGTCAGATCCTTGAGGGATACGTTGGATGCGCGGTGTCTAAAGGAAATTGCAGCGCAGTCAAGGCACTTAATATCTGTTTTATTGTTGTTTTTCAGTAGATTATTATTTAGGTATTATAATACCCCAAAATTAACTACTTAACCCGTTTCACAATTCGAAACAGAATTTTCACGACAAAACCCCCAACAAAACTTGCCTGTGCCCCGATTGAGGCGCACCTTAAAAGCGTAGTTTCGTAGTATGTGATTGGATTTTGGTATGGTACGCGTGTTTTTTCTGGCGAATGTCGCAGCCGGTATTGGTATTGGCGCCCTTGCGCTTGGCTTTGGCGTCACTGCGTTCTGAGGACTAAGCCAATAGCCCCGGATCGCTTTTAAATTCTAGACCTGGAAATACATCGCGCTCGATTTTCGAAGTGCTGAGGCCAAACATTCCTCGCATTGCCCACCCAGCATATTCTCTGACATCAGCGGTCGGCATCAGATCGCGGTCGCGATAAAGATCGCTTGAGTTCAGACCGGGCCAGTTTCCGAACACTTGTTTGCCGTTTAGGGCACCACCCGCAAATACTGCTGCGCCGCCGGTGCCGTGATCGGTGCCACGGGACCCGTTTTCGCGAACAGTTCGGCCAAACTCTGTCAAACCAAGCACCAGAGTTCGGTCCCAAACTTGGCCCAGGCCGGATTTCAATGTTTCGATTGCCACGCGCAGTTCGTTCAAGGCCCTTGGCAGAGCATTGGCTTGATTGGTGTGAGTGTCCCAGCCGGTAAGCGAAAACGCGGCAATTCTGCTGTCTTCGGTTAGACGCGCAGCGGCGAACGACGCCAAGGCCTCTGCCTTTGCCGCGCGGCGCGCAGGCATTCCCCGGCTCTCGGTTAATTCGGACAGCTCCATCGCCTGCGTTGCAGCCTGATGAAAAAGCGGATCACTTTCATAAACGGTGGCCAACAAGAGCTCAGCCTGTGGTGACAAATCGAGCGCGCTTCCGGGAGACCAGTTTGAAATCTCTGCCTCGCCACTGAGCAAAAGCAGTTTTTCGCGCCCGACGGCAAAAGCAGTGCGAGCATGTGCGCCTGGCAATCCTACCAATGCGCGATTGAGCCAACCATCCCTCGACGATGTGAGGTTTCCGTCCGCGCCGCTTCCGCCATTTTCAAGAAGGTCCTGACCGTCAAAGTGGCTGCGTTTGTCGCGGTATGGCGTGGACACTGCATGTGCGAACGCGAGATCACCGGAGTTCCAAAGCGGCATGAGCGGTTCGAGCGATGCGTGAAGGCCGAAGAATCCGTCAAGATCCTCGAAACCTTCGCTGGCAAGATTTGGACGGTGTTGTTTGAAATGACGATCGCCATAGGGGCGCACAACGTCCAGTCCATCCATCGCGCCCCTTAGCACGATCACGACAAGGCGTGCGTCGCCGGGTGCTGACGCAAATGTAACCGGCGTGACGAACGGGCTCGCCGCCGCGGAACAGCCAAGTGCCAGACTTCGACCTACAAATGCTCTGCGCGATAGGGTCATATTGTCGTCTCCTTATCGGCGGTTAAAATCGGGTGATGCCAAGACTAAAGCCGTGCCTTCGGCACGACTTTCAGAACCAGCAACGGCAAATTTCAACAAGTCTGACGCGGCATCGCCAAGCGCTATGTCAAGAAATTCTCTTGGATCGGTGTCTTTCAGAAGATCGTCCACAAGATTTCCACTCCACCGGAGCCTTGCGGCTAGGGTGGCGGGCGTAATCCAGGATTCGGGCGCTTCAGGCCAGCCATCAGGGCCGCCGGGACGAAAGAGCGGCTGACCCATAGCCGCCAGCGGTTCCATCAGGTCATTCCGGATATCTTTGGGGCCGAGCGAATTCAGGCCTTCGCCTGTAACGCCTGCGGCGCGCAAGGCCGAGACGACAAATTCAAATGGCAGTTTTGCCTTTCTTAACGGCATGTCCCAGGCGCGGTCGTCCGCCAGCAACGTTTCGTAGAGAGCCATAAGGTCGCCACCTGTATCGAGATAGGCAAAAGCCATCCGTTCCACCCAATCATCTGGCGGCTGGCCCCCGACAAAGTGCGTGATCAGCTTTCGCGATAAATGCCGCGCGGTGTCGGGATGGATCGCAATATCCTGCAGCGCCTGATGGATATCGCATAAATTTGACTTTCCCCCGCCGTAGCGTTTGCCCAAAACAGTTTCAGCACCAGGTTCTGAAATACCCCTACGGAAAACGAAACCGGATTTATCGGCTGTTAAACCTGTTAGCAATTTGGCAAGCTGCGTTACGTCTTCTTGAGTGTAGGCGCTGCTGACACCTAAAGTATGCAGTTCCAAAACTTCGCG
>JBPCWO010000192.1:0-2938 GCA_051009475.1 Boseongicola sp. | reverse complement strand
CCCAAACCTGCCAAATGCCTGCAAATGCAAGCGAATTGTTGTCATTAGAGTAGATATACCAGGGCAGCCGGTTGCCATCGGCATCCTTCGTCCATTCGTAAAATCCAGTGGCCGGAACTAGGCAGCGGCGATCGCGGCAGGCGGACCGAAACGCCGGCTTTTCGGCGATGGTTTCAGCCCGTGCATTGATCAGTAAGGGACCGTCGGTCGGTGTCTTGTACCAATGCGGCAGAAACCCCCAACGCATCGGCCTGAGCCGTCGTCCGCCGTCGTCTGCCGTAACGACGTGCACCTGAGTGGTCGGGCAGACGTTGTAGTTCGGGACACCTGGTAGATCGTTCGACGGGGCGGCCTCAAAAAGCGATGCCATCGCATCTTCGGGAAGCGTAATTGCAAATCGCCCGCACATGGAAATCTTCTGTTTTTGGGAATTCCGGGAGGGCAGCGCCCTCCCGGTAGATCGTCCCGCGTTTGCGGGGCGAATCTGTTACTTCTTCGTGATCCGGCCATCAAGCTGAACATCAACCGGTCCGGCTTCCGCCATGTATTCGGCGACGACGTCCGCTAGGTCAGGACCGAAGTCATAGGCATTGGCGGCATCCAAGAACATCTTGTAGCCATCGCCGCCGTTGCGAACGTAGTTGTTCGAAACGACACCATAGACCTTGTCCATTTCTATAGGCGCGCCACCGACCATAACGTCGCTGATCCGACTACCTGCTTCCATCGATGCATCGAAGGCATAGGACATGCCGGCAACCTGTGGGAATCGGCCCGCACCATCTTCAAGCTTGCTGACGCCGTTCTCAAGCGCCGCGACAATGGTTTTGCCATCAGTCTGGAATGTCGAAAGCGTGTTCTGGAACGGCAGCACCGTCAAAACCTCGCCCATCAACACTTCGCCTGCATCAATCGATGCACGCAGGCCGCCACCGTTGGCTAGGGCGATGTCGATGCCTTGGTCCTTAACACGCTGAAGCATTGCATCTGCGACGAGATTACCCATTTCGCATTCGCCGGCACGACAGTTTTCTCTCGAACCATCGATGGCATCTGCCGCCTGAGCAACAACTTTGTTGCGGATCTCGTCAAGCGGTCCAGCCATTTCGCCTACGCGAGCTTTTGTGTCGTCATCTTCAGTTACATGGCGATCCAGAAGAATAGGTTCCCCAGTGGCCGATGCAACAACGCCTTCGTCATCGAAGACCACTTTCAATTCACCCAAATACTTGCCGTAAGCATAGGCCTGTACGATGGCTGTTTCGCCGACCATCACGGGATATGGCCCCTTTGCCTTCGGATTTACATTTGAAAGCAGGCTGTTGTCGTGCCCGCCAACAATGACGTCAACTCCCGTCGTTTTTTCCGCAACTTCCATGTCGACCCGCAGCCCAGAGTGACTAAGCACAACGATCTTGTTGACACCATCAGCCGTCAACTTGTCGACCTCAGTCTGCACCGCGCCAGCTGGATCGCTGAAAGTAATGTTTTTGCCGGGGCTCGCCAGTTCGTCGGTGTCCTGCGGAGTCAGACCAATCAGACCGATCCGCTCGCCGCCCTTGGCAATCACTGTGGATTTCTGGATTGCACCGGTTAGAAGCGGCTCGCCCGAAATGTCTGCATTCGACATCAGGATTGGAAATTTGGTTGCGTTCACGAAGTCGCGCAAAACCTCTGGGCCATCGTCGAATTCGTGGTTGCCCACGGTCATCGCATCGTAACCCATTTTGTTCATCATTTCGGCGGCCAGCGCGCCCTTGTAGTAGGTATAAAAAAGCGTGCCTTGGAATTGGTCGCCGCCATCAACCAAAAGCCAGTTGTCGGTTCGCGCCTTTGCGGTCTCGATCGCAGTTTGCATTCGGGCAGAACCGCCAAAGCACTTGCCTTCAAGGTTGTCGTCTTCGCCGCACCCGGAATCAAATCGGCTGATCGGCTCAAAGCGGGCGTGGAAATCGTTTGTGTGCAGAATGGTCAGGCTAAAGTCGGCCATTGCCGCGCCGGCGCTTAACGCCAGAATGGCACCGCCGGTCATCCATTTGGTGATCATGGTGAGACTCCCCTATAAGTTTATGCTTAGACAGTGGCGACATAGAGGGAGCTTGTCAAAAGGGTGTCGAGGGAACCTGACGTCATCCGACTTGACCCGCGTTGCCTGTCAGGCCAGTCACCGATCATGCGCGTGTACAAAATATTCCGTCAATCGGAGTGGGAAGCCTTCCAGGAAGCCGGAATATCGAAGGGCGCTCCAGTCGATCTGAACGATGGGTTTATTCATTTTTCAACTGCGGCGCAGCTGGCCGAAACACTTACGCTGCATTTTTCAGGTGAAGACGGCCTGCTGATCCTTGCCCTGGAAGGTGACAAACTTGGTAATGCGCTTAAATGGGAACAATCGCGCGACGGCAGCCTTTTTCCGCATTTGTATCGCGAGCTGTCACTTGCGGATTTGCTTTGGGCGCGACCCTGCACGCTCGGCGCGACTGGCCACATATTACCCGAAGGTGTGACGTGAGCTTTGTCGAACGCCTTGGGCTGGCCGCGCTGCACCGGTTGGATCCAGAAACGGCGCACGGGCTGGCACTAACGGCGCTGCGAGGGTCTTTTGCACCCCGGTCAGGACCATACTCTTCGCCAGCATTAGCGACCGAATTGGCAGGGCTGAAACTGCCCAACCCGGTCGGTCTGGCGGCCGGATTTGACAAAAATGCCGTTGCAATCGCGCCGCTATCTCGGGTCGGATTTGGGTTTCTCGAAGTCGGCGCAGCGACACCAAGGCCACAACGCGGCAATCCCCGCCCTCGTCTTTTTCGTCTGAATGAAGATCACGCGGCGATCAATCGATTTGGGTTCAATAATCAGGGGATCGACGCCATCGTTCCGCGCCTGTCTTCTGCGCCACGCTCGATTCCTTTTGGGTTGAATCTTGGCGCGAACAAGG
>JBPCWO010000191.1:0-4005 GCA_051009475.1 Boseongicola sp. | reverse complement strand
ATACAGATCCACGCCTACGATGCGGAACCGACCGTCGCCGGGCAGGGCACGCTCATGCAAGAGTGGGAAAGCCAGGGCCTTGATGCGGACACGGTGCTGATCGCCGTCGGCGGTGGCGGATTAATCGGTGGCGCCTTGGCGTGGATTCAAGGCCGATGCCGGGTCGTCGCCGTCGAACCGCAGGCGGCACCAACATTGAACGCAGCGCTTGCTGCCGGTCATGAAGTCGATGTTGAAATTGGCGGTGTTGCGGCAAATGCCTTGGGTGCGGGCCGAATTGGCAGCATCTGTCTGGACCTTGCCCGCCGTCAGAACATCGAAAGCATTCTTGTGTCCGACGACGCAATCGTTGACGCTCAGCGACGGCTTTGGTCAGGTCTGCGCCAGTGGGTGGAGCCCGGCGGCGCAACCGCCCTCGCCGCGTTGACATCCGGTGTTTACAAACCCGAGCCCGGCGAAAGCGTGGCCGTTCTTCTATGCGGCGCTAACCCTGCGCCCGGTCCTTTCGACTGATTGCCCTTTTGCGCGGCGCACGCTATGCCGCCCGCCGACCGCATGAGGAAAGAGGCATCCATGTCTAACGCACAGCTTGAAGTTGCCATCGAAGCCGCCTGGGAGGCGCGCGACCGGATTACGCCCGCCACGACCGGCGCAACGCGCGAAGCGATCGAGGACACACTGGACGCGCTTGATAGTGGAACGCTGCGCGTGGCCGAGCGTCAAGACGACGGCGCATGGCACGTGAATCAATGGGCAAAGAAGGCGGTGCTGTTAGGTTTTCGGCTGAAGGACATGGAACTGCAGCAAGGCAGCGCCCAAGGCGGCGCTTGGTGGGACAAGGTCGACAACAAGTGGAAGGACTGGGACGACAATCAATGGAAAGCCGCCGGTTTCCGCGCGGTACCCAACTGCGTTGTTCGCAAATCTGCATTTATCGCGCCCGGCGTAGTCTTGATGCCGTGTTTCGTGAACCTTGGCGCACATGTGGACAGCGGCACGATGGTCGACACTTGGGCGACAGTAGGATCCTGCGCGCAAATCGGCAAAAACGTTCACCTATCGGGCGGGGTCGGCATCGGCGGCGTGCTGGAACCGATGCAGGCCGGACCGACAATCATTGAAGACAACTGCTTTATCGGCGCGCGATCCGAAGTGGTCGAAGGCTGCATCGTTCGCGAGGGCTCGGTCCTTGGTATGGGCGTGTTCATCGGCCAATCGACCAAGATTGTCGATCGCGAAACCGGTGATGTGACATACGGCGAAGTGCCGCCGTATTCGGTCGTCGTCGCGGGCTCGATGCCGTCAAAGAATGGCATCAATCTTTATTGCGCCGTGATCGTGAAGCGGGTCGATGAAAGAACCCGGTCAAAAACCGGTATCAACGAGCTGCTCCGAGACTGAACTGGCGACGCACGTGATCCGTTACGCCATGGGTGTGGTCTTTGGCTTGGCATCCTTGTCGCGTCATGGCAGGTCACCGACATGACCAAGCGCCCCCAGCAAGTTTTCACCCTCCTCGTCCAGGTCGGACGGAAAAAAGGGGATGGGTTGCCTAAAGGGGCAACGGGCGCAGGTATTCTTTGCTATGCCAGCGGTGTGGATCAGGCCGAAGCCGTGCGCGAAGCGGTTGCGATATTGAAAAAAGCCGACCTAGCGCCATTGGATGTGACCGGCTATGGCACCGAAGATGACCGCAAAGCCGAAGGGCACGAGATTGATGCCGAGGAAAGCGCATTGATGCAGCGCGCGCTTGACGAGAATTCGGTAATCGTGGCGCAGGTGACCCCTTTCTTTGGCGATGAGAAATGACAGCTGTATTCCTTGATCTTGATGGGACGCTGATGGATTCGCGTCCGGGCATCGTCGCTTCGCTGTCACATGCTTTTCGGGAAACCGGCAATGATCACCACGCCGACTCCGATCTTACTTGGCTGATCGGGCCGCCGTTCGTCGATAGTTTTGCAAAATTGGGCATCTCAAAGCCGCAGCCGATTCTCGACGCTTACCGAGCGCATTATCAGGCTGAAGGAATGTATGACGCCCAAGTTTATCCCGGCGTAATCGTCGCGCTCACAGCGCTTAGAGACCAAGGCTGCCGGCTTTACCTCGCGACGGCAAAGCCGCACGCTTACGCGACCAAAATAACCGCGCACTTTGGCTTGGCTTCCTTCATGGATCGTGAATTTGGTCCCGAACTTGACGGAACTCGGAACTGGAAGGGCGATCTGTTGGCGCACGCCCTCGAGTTAACGGGTGAGATGGCCGCACAGTCGGTCATGGTCGGTGACCGCCACCATGATATGGGCGCGGCGAAAGAAGTTGGGATGCCCTCAATTGCGGTTCGCTGGGGATATGGCAGCCCAGAGGATTGGCTGGACGCCGCCACGCAGATTGACGACGCCAGCGAACTGCCCACGGCGGTTGCCGGACTCGCCACCTAACTTGCCAACAGTTTCGCCTCAAAACGCTTCAGTGCGGGCCGAGCTGCTGGCCCGTAGCCCGAACCGGTCAACGGGTCGAGTTCGGGGAATATCTCGCTGATTTCCGCAATGGTCGCCTCTTCAAAACAATGCGTGGTTTGCGGTCCCGGCAGAAAGCTTTCGGTTTCCAGCCCTTCGGACCAAACCACCTGATGCCGGTCAAAAAGCAAGTGAACATAATGCACCTTGCCACCCTCGATCTGGCGTACGCTGCCACCATCGATCAGGTCGCGCGCCGCAATCAAAACCTCGCTTGAGCCAAACAGAAGATCGGCATGCACGTTTCGCACCAATACACGGTGCAGCGGAGATACAGTCAGCGTCCGGTGATCCCCGAATGTTCCGCCCAATATACGAACCGGCGCCATCCGCCCCTGTGCCGGCAATGTGCGCTGACCGATCCAGCGAATAGCCTGCAGTCCTTCGTCACATGTCTGTACCAAATCACCGATGCGCAATCTTTCGACCGGAACATCGCCGCGATCGGTCCGGATCATCGTTCCCGCGACAAAGCAGGGAACGGTGTTGAGCGTAACGATTGCGTCTTTTGGGGGTTTGGCGTTGCCGCCACCGTAAGAGGCCGAGTATTCGAACGTGATCGTGCCAAGATCACCATCGGCAGTGATCGTAAGAGTGCTATCCGCATTCAGTGTGATCGTCTCGCCGGTTGCAAGCGTAACCGTGTCGCCCGGCTCGACTGCCTGACCGTTGATCTCGTTGATGAAAATAATGCTGTTTCCGGGTCCGACGTCGTTGATTGTTGGATCAACAGTGATCGTCTGGTTCGGAAAAATGTCGTATTCGTCGTCAGTCAGAAAAAAGTTCGGGGCGGCGATTGCCTGCACTGCGAGTGTGCTGAAGACGAACGCAACCCCAAGCGCGCTGGTTGCGATACGAATTGAGTTTGCCTTCTTCGCAGCCACCGCCAGATTTGCGATCAATCCGATTTCAAAACCCTCGTCGACAGGATTTGTTTGCTGGGGCAGATCGAAAGTTTGATCGCCCGCCGATGCTCTTGGTGATGACCCAAAACCAAGAGGTGAGCCGTTCACCCAAATTGAAACTCCGTCGCGAAGCATTTGACTGCTCGCACCGATGGGAAGCTCTTCGGCTGACAATTTCAAGCCAAGCACAAGTCGTGCGTCGTCCGGCACGAAGTCTATATCAATGTAAGTTGTTGCCGTTGTGTCTGAATCCCCGGCCCCGGTGGACAGGACCGCGCGTCCGTAATCATCAAGGCCGGACGCTGACAAGTTACCGGAAAAGCTTGCACCGACGATACGCACAGCATCGCCCAATATGGCGCGTGCCATATCAAGCGCCGTCGCGCCCGGTTGGTCTGGTGGTTTCGGCACTGCCTCAGCCTCACACCTTGTATGAGGCAGGACAGGCCACCGGGGCTGCCGGTGCTGTTTGCTTGAAAATTATCGTCGGGCCGAAGTTTTCTCCGTGCCGTCTGACGCCCTGCCTCGGGTTATGTTGCCATCAAAGTGTCGGAATTTTCGGACAACCTAAAGGTGAAGAG
>JBPCWO010000190.1:0-5039 GCA_051009475.1 Boseongicola sp. | reverse complement strand
GATTACTGCGCGTAGTCAAGAAGCTCTTGATTGGTTCAACAAAGGCCTGATCTGGGTTTACAGTTTTGACCTGGAGATGGCGGCGCGATGCTTTCGCCAGGCAATCAAACACGACGATGATTGCGCGATGGCCTGGTGGGGTCTGAGTTATTCGTCCGGGATTTATTACAATAAACCCTGGCACCGAGTGCAAAAAGACGAGGTCGTTGAAAAACTAAAGCTCACATATGAAACGTCGCGCGCCGCGGCAGAGCGAACCGGTCATGTCACACCGCTCGAGGCTATGCTGATTGAAGCTTTGCAGGCTCGCTACCAATCGCCCGTACCGGTTTCGGAGTCAGAATATCATCAGTGGGATGACGATTACTCTGATGCAATGCGCCAGATTCACAAATCTTTTCCAGACGATGACGATGTTTGCGCATTGTTTGCCGAAGCACTCATTACCCGAACACCCTGGGCACTTTGGGAATTGCGCACCGGCGAACCTGCCAAAAATGCATCAACAATCGAAGCGATCGAAGTGTTGGAAACTGCCATGCAACGTGTTGAATCGTCAGGCAGTGACGCGCACCCCGGGCTATTTCACATCTATATACACGTCATGGAAATGTCGCCTTTCCCCGAAAAGGCGTTGCGTGCCTGCGACGGGTTGCGCCAACTGGTGCCGGGTTCGGGGCATCTCTGCCATATGCCGTCGCATATCGACGTTCGCTGCGGGAATTTCTACGACGCCCTAGAGGCCAATAATCGCGCCATCGCAGCCGACAAAGTCTATCTCGCGAATGAGGGAGCGATTAATTATCACTCACTTTCGCGCATCCATAATTATCATTTCAAAATATATGCTTCGCTATTTCTCGGGCAGTTCCGATCCGCGATTGAGGCGGCTGAAGAACTCATTGCGACCACACCCGAAGAATTGCTGCGAATAGAAAACCCGGCGATGGCCGACTGGCTGGAACCTTACATCGGAATGAAGGCGCACGTGTTCATTCGATTTGGGAAATGGCAGGACATTATCGACGAACCTTTGCCGCAGGATTCCGACCTTTATCGAATGACCATTGCAGTCTGGAATTCTGCCAAGACCATCGCCTATGCCGCGCTAGGAAACATCCCGGCAGCAGTCGCACAATCAGCGCTGTTCTACGATGCCGTCAATCGCGTGCCCGAGACGCGATATGTCTTTAACAACACCTGTGCAGACATCCTGAAAATCGCCGAACAGATGATGTTGGGCGAAATCGAATATCGAAAGGCAAATTATGACGTTGCCTTCGATCATCTTCGTCAAGCGGTATATCTCGATGACAACCTCAAATACGACGAACCTTGGGGCTGGATGCAACCTGCTCGTCACGCACTCGGCGCACTGTTGTTGGAACAAGGGCACGTCGCGCAAGCCAAGCAGGTTTATCTGGACGATCTCGGTCTTTCCGACACGCTGGTGAGCACCTCACAGCATAAGGACAATATGTGGAGCCTCCACGGGCTGGTCGAATGTCTGGAGCGTGAAGGCGATGCTGAGCAAGCTAAATATATGCGTGACCGGCTTAACCTTGCCAAGGCGCGCGCCGACGTCCCGATCAATGCCTCTTGCGCATGTCGGCTTCAGTAGTGATGGGCAGCGCAAGGGCAGGGCCGTGAACGTGTTCTAACCTAATAACTCAAATGTATCCTTGTCCCATCTGGCAATTTGCAGGAACAGGCGCGTTGAAAGGTTATTCGACGGGTATCTCCGGAGATTAATTTCAGTCCAGTGCATCCATGTGCAATGACTTGTCCACCGCTTCCAAAATGGATGCTCGAGACACAGGTTTCGTGAGTCGAATGTCGGTTTGGCGCAGGCTGTCGCCGTGCAAAGACGCTTCCCGAGCATATCCTGACATGAAAACAACCGGAAGCAGCGGGTCCAGTTTCCGCAAAGCGAGTGCAAGCGTCGGGCCCTGCAGATCGCCGGGCATCACCATATCTGTAAGCAGCAGATCGACTGGTCCAGCAGTTGCGAATAATTCCTCCGCAGAATCGCCATCCTGCGCCGCAACGACTTCGTGGCCGGCAGACTCCAGAATGCGCACGAGGGTCCCCATCACTTCTTGCTGATCCTCGGCCACGAGAATACGGGCGGACCGAACCGGGGATTTCAGCTGGCTTTGCTTGACCACCTTTGTTTTTGGCCGGCGATGCGCCTCTGCTTGGAAATACAATTTTAGGGTCGTCCCGACATCGCGTTCGGAAAAGATGTGCGCAGTCCCACCCGATTGCTTCATGAAACCGTGAACCATGGACAGTCCTAAACCGCTTCCCTGGCCTGTGGCCTTAGTTGTAAAAAACGGCTCAAACACACGTTCAAGATTTTCCGGCGCGATCCCGCTCCCTGTATCGCTAATCCTCAACATCACGTATTTGCCGGGTTCCAAATCATCAGTGCCTGGGAAAACACCATTTTCGCCGATAAAAATGTTATCTGTTTCGATCGTTAGTTTGCCGCCGTCTGGCATCGCGTCACGCGCATTGATGATCAGGTTTAGGATCGCACTTTCTGTCGATGCAAGGTCCGCTTCTACGGGCCACAAATTGTCGCTTACTGACTTCTCTATGTGAATCGTTGCCGGAAGCGTCCGTGACATCCAGCTGTCGACATCCCGCACGATTTTGCTGATGTCCAAAATCGTCGG
Organism: Boseongicola sp.; assembly: GCA_051009475.1. Taxonomy (GTDB): domain Bacteria; phylum Pseudomonadota; class Alphaproteobacteria; order Rhodobacterales; family Rhodobacteraceae; genus CAXMNX01. Next base: position 2,358 of record JBPCWO010000190.1, on the reverse strand, counting down.
CTGCAACTGCGCACGTCTCGCAAAACTGAGCATTTTCTGGGTCAGGTCAGCACCCTTCAGCGTCGCCTGAATGCCAGACTGGATGCAATCCATTTCGTTTCCGTCTCTGGATTCTAGCGACAACAGCTCAAGATTGCCGAGGATTACGGTTAGTAGATTATTAAAGTCGTGCGCAACGCCTCCGGTCATCTGCCCGACAGCTTCAAGCTTTTGGGCCTGCGTCAGCCGCGTCTCAAGTTCCAGTCGCTGTCTTTCGTTTTGCTTCCGCTCAGTGATGTCAGTGATGCTGCCGCGTATCAGCCTGCGTGTTGGATCAGGGAACCGTCCAAGCGAGATTTCACAAGGAACGTACTCACCTTCGGCGTTCAGGTGAGTCCATTCAAAATTAGGAAAATCCCCATCGAGAGCTGCATGAACGTATTTCATGGCCAGTGCAGCCGATGGTTGTCCATTGGTTTGAAATTCAGGGCTGAGCTGCGCTGGGCCGTAAGATCCAATCAGCTCGTCGACCGAATACCCATAAAGCTGAGCTGCCTTTGGATTGGCCTCAATGAATGTGCCGACATCCAAGTCTAGTATGACGACGGCTTCAGGCGCATGATCGACGAGCGCACGATAACGTTCTTCGCTCTCGCGAAGTTCATCCATGGCGATATAGGTGGTTAAGCCATTGGCGATGCGATTTCCGACCGCGTGAAACAATGGAACGGCATCTCTGTATACAACGTCTTGAGCGCAATGATGGATGCCCAGCAACCAGGCGGGCCCCTTGTGAGGCCGCATGGGTATCGCCATCATCGATTTCACGCCGTAATCGGAATAGTTCTTGTTTGATGAACGATCGATCGGATCTAGTTCACTGTCGCGCCACACTGGACCCTCGGCTTTTTGGCAAATGTCGAGGAATTCTCTGGTCGACTCGTAGACCGGCAAACGACCGTCGCTAGCTGTCGCACCCGGCCATTCAGGACGAGTTCGCTCTTGCATAATTGTGACTTCGTCCACGGTCGGATCGCAAGGATACATGACCCAAGCCCGATCGCATCGAAATGTATCGAGCAATTCGTCAAGCACCCTGGACAACATGCTTTCCAGGGTCGTGCTGTCGACGATTCCCGAATTGATACGGTCAAGCGCGTTAACCGCGTCGCCGGGAACTAGGAAATTAAACCCACCACCATAAGTCATGCTCAATTGAGGACTTTTTTACATCGTCCTGTCAACCATAGGTTGAACTTTACAATCGAAAGTATCTTTTTACATGTTCTTACAAGATCAATTCATCAGAAAATAACAATTGGCGCGCAGGCAATACTGCCCAATCGTCATTTAAAAAGTGGAAAAGATCAGGAGCTGTTTCCAAGGCTACGGCCCGCGAATTATCTTGCCGGTGGCTGGTCACTGAATGCATTCCGCGACTCCGGCCGCCATGACTGCGATCAGAGCGGCGTAAAGACCTGGACCAGGTTCAATCGCTGCGCCTAAAGGGTCCAAAACAACCGTTTTCGCTTCTGTCCCATCAAGCACCAAATCCGCAAAGCTTTGATCGAATTGGGGCTCTGCGATTAGGCATGTGATTTCTTCGGACCGCAAGTATTTCTGCAGAGCTACAATTCTCGCAGGGCCCGGAGCTTGCGCATCGCTGGCAAATAGCGACGCTTTGATCTTAAGTTCAAACCTCGTCGCAAAATACTGAAATGCATCATGAAATACCGCAAGGGAAACGTCCTTCATCGGCTCCAGAATGCTCGCAGTTTCGCTGATCGAGACGGCGATTTCGCTTTTCCCTTCGGCGGCATTTGCGTGATAGATATCGGCGTTCTCAGGGTCGAATTTGGCCAGTTCCCTGGCAATCGTATCCAGCCACAATTGACCATTAATCGGATCCAGCCAGCCGTGCGGGTCTATCTGCCCGTGGTCGTGATCATGCGTGTGATCGTCAAAAATGGCTTCTTCGCGGGCGGGCAATTTGATCGTGTCTTCTACCTCCATCAATTCGACCCGCCTCGCATCGCCGGCAAGGGTCTCCAACGGCTTTTCCATCCAGGGCGTTAGTCCATGGCCGATCCAGAACACCAGATCGGCCCGCTCCAAGGCCGCGGCCTCAGAAGGTCGCAACGAATAACTGTGTGGCGATGCGCCCGCTTGGATGAAAAGATCGGGCGAACCCAGCCCTTTCATCACGCGCGCCACCAAAGAGTGCACCGGGGGGATATCCGCCACGACGCGAGGTACATCGGCCTGCGCGCTGGCGCCGAATATTGCAAAAATCGCAGTTAATGTGAAACGCATCAGGTCATTCCCGTGGAATCAGGTTAATCCGGCGGGTTGTTATATGTTATGATATATCATATCAAC
>JBPCWO010000189.1:0-3040 GCA_051009475.1 Boseongicola sp. | reverse complement strand
TCGTTAGAGTGACAGAAACTCACACCAGTTAATGCCAATTTCTCTTGCAATATCAACGCCTGTTCCCGGCTATTGTAACAATGTTTAGCTATGACTGATCCAAACGACATACTCATCTGGATAGAGGAACTCGACCCGCCATATGTCCGTATTGGTTGGAGCCATTTTCCGTGGCAAAACCAGACACACATCGAACGACGGGTTCAAAGACTACTCAACCGCTATTCGCGAGGCTGGCACTGTGTGCGTTGCGGGGAACTAATGCCTGTCTGGAAACGCATCGATGCGCAATACTGTGATGAGAGCTGCCGAAAGCTCGCCGCGAGACAAAGGCGCAAAAGCCGCGCGAATGACCAAATGCGCGCCGAAGATTCGCGCATCCCGCCAGCGTCTAGTTAGGGTCTGGATGTATAAGTGGCCAATTCAAGCGATGTCCGCTTCTACACGCCAAGCGGACGCCCGTCGAACGATGACCAAGGTCTGCTCTGCGGACAGAGCGGACCTTCGCTCACGAATGCTATCATGTCTTCTTTAGTCGGGAGAATTCGCTACCTGCCTCAACCATTCGACAAACAGGTCAATCCTCGGGTCGGAATTCCGCTCTGTTGTGACAAGGTATATGCCGTGCGGTCTTTCTGCAGTCAGGGGATGGAGGTGAACCAGCCGACTGGCCTGTTCGTCCGCCGCCGTCATCCGTAGGTCCGCCAATATCACCGCCTGACCGGACAAGGCCGCGTCAAACATGTAGGCACGGCTCTCGTATTCGACAGTTTCTAAGCATTCTGCAGTCTTCAAACCTGCCGCTTCGGCCCAGGCCATCCAATCGTCGGGCCAGTTTTGCGCACTTGCAAGGGGAAGACTAAGGATGTCGCGCGCAGCCATCGGCAACTCATTGCCCTTTACGAGTTGCGGGGCACAAACTGGTCGGATCAGGTCCCGGAATATCAGTGTAGATGACAGACCTTCCCAATCGCCCGAGCCGTAGCGGACGGCCGCATCGAACCCCGATTTTTCAAGATCGACATAATCAAAAGACAGGTACGGTTTGATTTCTATGTCGGGATACATTGCGTGAAACTCAGGCAGCCTCGGTAAAAGCCAACGATTGCCAAAGAACGGCGCCACCGTGATTTTCAAAGTGCCGCTCACATCGGACGTGCGGGCTTTTTCAACGGAAGTTTCGAGAAGGTCCAAGGCTTGCTCAACTGTGGCCGCCAATTCCCGGCCCTGGTCCGTCAGTTCGATCTTACGGGTCTTTCGATGGAACAGCTGAGTGTTCAAGAATTGTTCCAGCGCCTTGATCTGGTGCCCTACGGCTGTCGACGTGACGCAAAGCTCTTCGGCACCGTGCTTGATGCTCTCATGTCGCGCCGCTGCCTCGAAGGCGCGTAGTTGGTTGAGAGATGGCAAGCGTCGGGCCACGACATTCATACCTTAGTTTTTCTAAGTCATACGCGAAATTATGATCGTTTGTCACGGATAGCCAGCGAAACCTACCCTTGCATCAAACCCAATCGCAGATCGACAGGAGGTTGCTATGACCAGCCCGAGACCAAGACTACCCCACCAGACGGACGACATCTTCTTGACCGACGGCGGCACGGAAACCTGGCTGATGTATAAGCGTGGGTTCGACTTGCCGGAGTTCAGCGCCTTTCACCTGTTGAACGATATCAAGGCAACAGCGGCCATTCGCGAATACTACCGAGCCTTTGCCGATATCGCGGTGAATCTCGGAACCGGATTTATCTTCGACAGCCTGACGTATCGCGCCAGCCGCGATTGGGGCCAACTTCTGGGCTACTCAAAAGAGGGTTTGGCCGAGATGAACCACAGATGCTTGGCCCTTTACCGTGAAATCGCCGCCGAAGGTGGGTTGGCGTCCGAGCGCGTTGTGATCAGCGGCTGTATCGGCCCGAAGGGAGATGCCTACCAGACAAACGAGGACCTAACCACGGAGGCGGCCGAAGCATATCACAGCGAACAGATCGCAACGTTCAAAGATGGCGGTGCGGACATCATCACTGCGCTAACATTGAATGCCACACCTGAAGCTATCGGCATCACACGAGCTGCCAAAAATGCCAGTCTCCCAGCGGTCCTTTCCTTTACCCTAGAGAAAAACAGAAAGCTGCGGAGTGGCGAAACGCTGCAACAGGCCATTGAGACGGTGGATGCCGCAACCGAGAACGCGCCAGCCTACTACATGATCAACTGTTCCCATCCGGTCGATTTCGGACCAGCTCTAACAAAGGGTGCTTGGGTGGATCGCATTCGTGGATTGCGTGCGAATGCATCGACGCTTGATCACGGAACTTTGTGCCAATTAGGACACCTTGAAGAAGGCGATCCGGATGAACTGGCGGGACAATATCGCGATCTCAAAACGGCCTTTCCCAAGATAAATGTCTTCGGTGGTTGTTGTGGCACCGACTACGCTCATGTGGAAAAGATCGGTCACGCGCTGCTGGCAGCTTGAGGCCGCCGCCACAAAGCTGAGCGCCACCGAATGGGGCAAACCTTTCGAAGGAGGTTGTCATGACAAAGGACTTTACAGGCAAGCGCGTTCTGATCACCGGCGCCTCGCGCGGAATTGGCCGCAAACTGGCTGAGGATTTTGCCGCTCACGGGGCCAACGTCGCAGTGAATTATCAGCGATCATCCGATTTGGCGGACGATGTCGTCGCGGAAATTACCGCCGCCGGGGGCGACGCCTTCGCGGTCCATGCGGACGTGGCCATTGGCGACGACGTCAATCTTATGTTTGAAAAAATTGAAACCCGTTTGGGCGGGATCGACATCCTCGTGAACAATGCTGGCATCAACCGGGACGCTCCGCTTGTGGATATGGCCGAAGACGATTGGGACGCCGTCATAGCAACCAATCTCAAGGGCCCGTTTTTGTGTTCCCGGTCGGCGGTACAATTGATGCAGTCGAAGAATATCGCGACCGGAAGGATCATCAACATATCCGCGATCACAAGCCAGGTCGGCAGGGACAATGCCGCAAACTTTTGTGCCTCCAAGGGCGGTCTAGAGG
>JBPCWO010000188.1:0-3471 GCA_051009475.1 Boseongicola sp. | reverse complement strand
GGTCATTCCATATCGCGTCGATTGCTCGTCGTGCTTCGGCATTTGCCGGATGGAAGTAAGTTTGTTCTCCCTCCAACCGATCCTGGCGATAGTCCATTGAGGACGCGAGCTCGACAACACTCATTCGGGATTTGATAAGCTCGATGAATGGCAAAAACAATTTTCTGTTCAGCCCATCCTTATATAGATCGTCTGGCATACGATTGGACGTCGTTACCACTGTAACGCCTTTGTCGAACAGTCGCTCAAATAGCCGGCCGACGATCATCGCATCCGCAATATCGGTGATTTGCATCTCGTCGAGGCAGAGAAGCCGCAGACCCGCCGCCAAATCTTCGGCGACTGGTTTGATGGCGTCATCAACGCCGGTTTTTCGCGCTTGATGCAGTGCCGCCTGAATTTCCTGCATGAACTCATGAAAATGCACACGGCGGCTTTCGGTGATGTCGGAGGATTCGTAAAAAAGATCCATCAGCATTGATTTTCCACGACCGACCCCGCCCCAAAGATAGAGCCCAGTTATTGGTTCGGACTTCCTCCCAAGAACTCGCCCCAACCCATTGCCCTTCTTTCGCGCGCTGGCGACTTGAACTGCAATCCGATCAAATTCCTGCAGCACCAGTAATTGAGCGGCGTCTGACGCCAATTCACCGGCGCCGGTTTTTTCGCTGTATGCGGTCGAAATGGGGCTCATAAGCCTGAGGTGAAACACGTCGCGTAAAGAATGAAAAGACTTAGGCGGCGGACGTTACATCATGCCGGTAAAGCCAGTCGAATTTACGAAGCTGCGCATCAGGCGCAAACCGATTGATGAAACGCAAAGCGGTATGCGCTACCGTACTCGCCGGGAAGCGTAAATGATAATTGCGCGCATTGGCAGAAGCGGCGTCAACTACTCGAACCGCGCGTCCGCGCCTGATATTTTGGTAAGACACCAAGCCGTCATTAAGTCCCAGATTGGACAACTCCTCGGCAAGCACCCAAGCGTCTTCCAACGCCAAATTCGCGCCCTGTGCCAAAAACGGCAGTGTTGGATGCGCGGCGTCGCCAAGCAATGCCTGATGCCCGCTCGCCCATCGGTCCGCAACCCGGTGTCGAAACAGCCCCCATAAAAAACATTCTTTGACTTCTCCCAACCAATTTCGAACTCGCGGAGAAAATCCCGAAAAGGCGGCGCGTAAGTTCGATGGGTGGTCGGTGAAACTCCATCCTTCGTCCGCCCAGGCCGCGCGCTCCTCAACGGCTACGATATTGCGCAATCCGCCGGGCAGCGGGTAGCTCACGAGGTGCCGACCCGGACCCAGGTGAATTTCTGCAATTGGCGCACCGCTGTCGGGAATCAGCGCGCGCCACGCAACCTGACCGGTAAAGAATGGCTTTGACGCGTCATCGACGCGCGCGCGGACCTTCGAATGAAGCCCATCCGCACCAACCAGCAAGTCGTCGCCATCGAGCGCCGCTCCGCCAGGCGGCGGATCGACTTGAACATTTGATTCGACTGATGCTCCACTTTTTTGTGCAATGGACAGCAGCAGTTCGACCAATCGGGCGCGGTGCACGAGGCGCCACTCCAGATCCGGCGCGTAGTGTCGAAGATTGAGTTTTGCGATTGATCGATCAGTCGAGCCTTCAATTAATTGGACGACGTCGGCACGGATCGAGACCTGGTCGAGAGACTGAGAGCAACCAAGCGCTTTCAGAACGGCCATGCCATTCGGGCTGATTTGGATCCCGGCTCCGACTTCGCCAATCTCTGCCGCCTGCTCCAACACGCGGACGGCATGGCCGCGCTGTGCAAGGGCAGCTGCCGCAGCAAGCCCGCCAATACCGGCGCCGGCAACAGTAATCTTCAAGTCGGCCTCCGCGATGACAGCAATCGCTGCAAGTCATTCCAGATTTTTCGGGATGAAACTTTGACACTGATCAATAGTTCATTCCGCAGCGGTGGCGGTACGCGAAGGGCGCGCCCGCCAGATGGCGTCTGGCAACAAGGGATCAGTTATCGCTAAATACAGTTCGGCATACTCGCTTTGTGAAAGCAATGTATCGATCCGTTGGCGGTGCCAAGCCACAGCCTCATCGTGCAAGCGAGCGAGCTCGCTATCGGCCATCAATTCAACAAGGCGCGATTTCGCTCGGGGCAGATGTGTATGAATGCTTGCATCCGTCTCAGTCGCATAGTTTCGCGACGCCCAATATGCCCTACCCTGATCCTGGTCCACGTGGTTGATGCGCCCGCGCTGGCGTTTCACAAGATAACTTTCAGCGCTTCTTAGAATGTAGTGATTTAGCGTGACCTGTTCGTAGCCAATCGTATCTTTTCGCGAGAACCATTCGTTCTTTCGCAATAGGCGATCCGGCATCACACGCCCTGCCCCATTTACCCAGCGCACCTCTTTCGCTCGATCCCGTTTCAGGTTCAACGGCCGATGCACACCGAGTTTGCGAAACGGCGCATCCGGGCGATGAAAGCTTTTGAATCCCCAACCAAGCCTTGGTTTTGGAATAAACTTTGGCGCGCAGGCAGTGAAGGCCTCAGTCTGCCAGACATCTTCATACTTGTGTAAACCACGGTTGCCAAAAAACCGCCAAGTCATTGAAATTACATTTGGATCATGCGCAGCGTAAAGCAGGTCCTTGAATGTGCCATCACCAACATGGATGTTTACAAACTCGTCGACGTCGATCACGCCAACCCAATCCGCAGTTTTGACCTCGGGGCGATCTACGGCGTCATTCAGTGCACCACGTTGCGGTTTCTGCCCGGCCTTTCGGTTGAAAGGATTGTCGCGTCGGGTCACGAGCCCGAGAACCGACAACCGGTCAAGAATGGCATTGGTGGGATCGTCGCAATCATTTGTGTAGATCAGAAAATGGCTAACACCGATTGATAGATGATAGGCGACCCATTCGAGAATAAAGCAGCCTTCGTTTTTCATTGATGATACGATCACAATTCGGTCGGAGACCGGAGGCTTAGCGAGAGGCGTCAGTCGTCGCTGCTTTGCCTCGATTCTGGACGACAACCCACGATAGGTCTCGTCCGCTGCTAGCCCGGTAAGTGGAGCGTCGGTTCTTGTCTCAACCAGTTCGGCTTTGAGCTTTTTGTTTGGAGCACTCACGAGACTGGCCGACAAAGTGGGGCTTTCCGCCGCTTCCATAGGAGCGACGCTTCTTGACGACGGATTTTCTGACAGGGCCGTAAAAAGCGAGGACTCAACCCGCGAATTCTTAAGCTCACTGATGCGGTTTTTGTGCCATTCAACGGCGTTTTCATGCAGCACTGACAAGTCAGGATCCCGACGAAAAACGTCACTCAGCGGTGCGGCCTTTTGCCAGTTGTCTGCAATCGATGTGTCCTCTTCGTCATTACGATTGAACACATTCCAATACTCGATGCCCTGCGGACGGAAAACATGATTGGTGCGTCCGCGATCTCGCTTGACCAGGAAACTTTCGACAGTGCGAACC
>JBPCWO010000187.1:0-10143 GCA_051009475.1 Boseongicola sp. | reverse complement strand
GTTAATGATGGGGCCAGGCAACGGCAATTTCGTGAAGTTGACGAAAAAACCGAGCGCAATAGCAATCACGAAAGGGTTGCGGAACATCGCGTAGAATACACGCGTTGACCTTTCAGTTATGCTTGATGACCGGTTGTGCGCGAATTCCATCGCAGTAACGCCCAGCATATAGCAAAGGGGTGCATGGAACGCGATGATCGCGAAATTGCCAGTTAAAGCCTCGGGTCCATATGCCCTTTCGGTGATCGGGAGTCCAAGCAAGATCGTGTTGGAGAAAAAGCCGCAGAAAGCAATTGCCACTGCGTCGGCTGGATTTCGGTTAAAGAATTTGCGAGCGCCTACGTAAGCTATGAAGAAACTCAAAACGGCCCCGAAATAGTAACAAATAATGAGCGGAGCATTAAATGTGCCGCCAATATCGACTTCGGAAATAGCGCGGAAAAGAAGGCACGGAATTGCGATGTTTTGGGTGAATTTTACGATCGCATCGATAGCGCTTTCGCTGAACAATCCACGCCAGGTTGCAATGTATCCGACGCCAATGACAACAAATACGGGAAGGACAATTTCAAAAAGCGCTTGCATACCTGCTCAATTACTCACTTCGAAATGTCGCCAGTTGATCCAGAGCTGGATACATGCGCGTGAAATCCTCGTCTTCCTTGCCCGCGTCAATTGCTGACTGGATCCAGGCCAGAGTATGGTGGATGATCCGCATTGGGCTGCCAAGTTCTTCTGACAAGGCCTCAGCCATGCCGACATCCTTGCGGAGATTGAAAATTCGTAAGCGACCGTCCCAGGTTTCGGACAGGATGTGATCGGGGAAGCGGCGTTCCGAGATAAAGTTTCGCGCATTACCGGCGTTGAACACTTTAATCATGTCGGCAAGGTCGATGCCTGCGACATCGGCCAATCTGCCGGCTTCGGAACCGGCCAGGAAATTCGTATGGGTGATCAGATTGTGGACTACCTTCATCGTGTGTCCAATCCCCGTGGGGCCAAGATGGATCAACTCGCCGGCGCAGGCCTCCAGGACGGGTCGCGACTTTTCCAGCACTTCTGATTCGCCGCCAATCATCAACGTCATCGTGCCCTCGTCGGCACCTTTGGCTACGCCGCCAGTCATACCCGCATCCATGTACGGAACGCCAGCTTCGGCGGCGCGGTCTACCACTCCAAGTTCAGGAAGTGTGATAACGCCGCGCCGCCATTAGCGTTCCCGGAAATCTGAGTGGATACTTTTCCCAATCCGTTCAAGACAACCCGTTCACGCGCTACACCAATATTTAAGCTGCGTACAGAAGATGTCGCTTCCGCGCCGAGACTGAGTTCCCAGTCGACCGCACGGTTTGGATCATACAACGAATACTCGAATTCGCCGCCAAGTCCGCATTCGGTGTCGGAAGACCCAAATTCGCTGTCACAGAAAATTCTTGGGGTTACTGCAATTGTTCGAGGCGCTCGCTGATCGTCGGCCTCTTCTCCAATGGTAGATTGGAAAGTTGCCTCCAAATACCCGCGAATTCCATAAACAGGATCAATTTCTATTGATCCGGACTGTGTTACACCAAGTCCTGAAGCTGTGACATCCGCGTCATTTGCGACGCCGATGCCCATATCGAATCCAACTCTCGGTCGGATAACCAATTCGCCTCTTTCAATTTCACCGCTTAAACCTGCTCCCGCGAACAAACCTGCGTATGCATAGTTGCCGTCACCGGTGATCGAAGGACCAAAATCCAAGTCAAAGGAATGCAAACCCAAACTTCCTGCGGCATAGTAATTTGAGAACAGTCCGCTGTTGTGAGCGCGTGCGCTATAGATGCCCGCATTGATGCCCACTCCGTCGATGGAGCCTGATGGGTCGCCGTCAACACTTGTCCGGGAAAGATAGCCACCCCAGAACCTGCCGTTCAAGCGATCGAAGCCAATCTGCTTTTCGCGGGCAAAACTGAAGGACAACATTCCCTGCGTGCCGAGATCATCTGAATCCGTGAGCGTGAATTCACCGTGTGTAATTCTCCGTTCTGACGTGCCACAATCAAAAGATTCCCCTCCAAATGTTCCGACCGAGCCAAGCCCGGTTTCGCCAAAACTGAGGCTGCCATTTACGTCAAATGGTCGAACTGTACCACATTGCTGAGACTGCGAATTTGACGCTTCAAAGCTGTCGAGTGCGACGAATTCTACGCGTCGGTTTCTGGCCTGTCCTTCGGCTGTGGAGTTGTCCGCGATTGGGCGACGTTCGCCATAGCCAATCCCAACCAAGCGGTTGGAAATAACCCCGCGGCGAACCAGTGCCGCCTTGACCGAGTCAACGCGCCCCTGGCTAAGTGAAAGATTGTAGTCGTCACTTCCGCGGCTGTCAGTGTGCCCTGCGATTTCAAATCGGCTATTGGGGCAGCTCGATAGGGTAACGAAAATCTCGTCGAGGAGTGGCTCGCTTTGAGGCAGGATGACCGTACTTGCAGTGGCAAAATTCACATCGTTGTCTTCCAAAATCGCTCGCAAAGCAGATTCGCACTGGCTGCCGCGACTGTCCATGAGCCGGTCCAAAGCGTCGTTGGCGAGGCCAGAGAATCTGCGGGATTGGTTCGAAATTGTTTGAGCCATGTCTTCGTTGAGAATGGTCGACAGCTCCGCTTCTATTTCGGCCAACGGTGACACGTCGACGGTGACTGTTGCGGTTGCGGTGTCGCAGTTTGTGGGGTTGAGGACCTCACAGATGGAGTAGTCGTAGCTGTAGGAGCCGGCGGTTGTGCCGGCGGCGACGGTGATGGTTCCATCCGGGTTCATGGTAATGGAGCCGGCGGTGGGGCTCGGCGCGGTTGCCGGTGTCAGGGTGACCTCGGCGGGGACGACGGCGACGCCGTTCAGGGTGTCATTGCCGAGAACGCTCTCGGGGGTTGTCCCGCCGGTCAGGCCGTTCTGGGCGGTGGGGGTGTCATCGAGGGCGTCGATGACCAAAGTGTCATCGTCATTAGTGAATGTGCAAGACACCGTTTCACTGTCGGCCAAAGTGAGACCATCTGACGGATCAGTGTCGGCGGCGCCCGTGCAGCTGAGGTCGCTCATTGTGTAGCCAGAGGGGCCGCTTTCACTAAGGGTGTAAGTTCCAGGCAGAACATCACCGCTTGTGCCGCTGACACCGGAAAGTGTTGAGGGGCCCGTTGCCGTCAATGTCCAAGCACTGGCAGTCTCGGTACCACCGCCATCGTTGATTACGGTCTTGTTGAGTGTGAGTGTTGCAGGAATTTCAACGGAGAGCGGCGCGAGGTCGAAAAACATCTGAGCATTTCGCAATCCTTCAACATCGTCCATATAGATGGTGAATGACGTGGTGGGAGTGCTCAACAAAAATGATGCAGCATCGTTCACAGGGTCATTGCCTGAGGGTCTGGCCAGAAACGATCCCACACCGCCAGCAGCCGCCAGTCGCCCGCGCTGGTCCGCCCAAGCAGGTGCCCCCGGTCCAATTAGCGGATAAACTCCAAGATCACTCGACGTCCATGTGCCAGCAACGCCAGCCGCGAACGCATCGCGCGAGGAAAAGCCATCCATATCGTCGATATCGGCGAAATCCACGCGGCCCAAGTCAAAGCCGTTCGTAGTGAATGTTAGAGGAATTGTTCTGTCGCATGAGCCGAGGCTCGTCCCGGCAAACATCGTCACCCGACCTGCGGCACTAATTCTAAAACATGCTGTATTGGTTTCCGTGCTGCTGACCGTGATTGTGTTGCCCGAGCCATCTGCAAGAATCATCGTGCGGGCATTCGGCACGGAACTCACGGTGAACACTGCCGCTTGCAGGGATCCAGGAGCGAAAACTGAAAGGAACGCCGCTAGAACAAACAATCCAAATAAGGAATTAAACGTCTTATTGAGGGGCATTTATCGGCGCCTTTTCAAATAATCAAATTAAAACAGCGGTTTATGTCAAAAAAATCGACCCGCATTAGAAGTTGAGCATCTCTGCAACCTCCGGGTGAGCGACGAATTTGGCTCAATCAGGACGAGAATGGGGCAAATTAATTGCGCCTAAGAAGGCACGTCAATTTGTTGCGAATTGGCGACAGTATTGCTCAATCGAGGGTTTTGTTTCCGTATGGAGGTGCCCAGACAAAAGCCTCGAAAAAGAGAAAGCGACCCAGATCAGTTTCGTGGGTGAGTTCTGTACCAATGGTGATCTAGCGCGAGAACGAGGCACCCGAATTGCAAAAAAAGTGTAAAGCCTAATGCACCTTGGACGATTGCAGCCGCTAAGGAGGCGCTTCTTCAGCCGCGCGACACGGAGTCGGAAGCCGATGACTGTGACCTGATTGAAGAGCGCTTTACGAGCGATGATTTTATGTCAGGAACTGAGTCCTTCCTTACAAAAGAGACTCCCAACTGGAAGTGCAGCCAGTCCAAAAATCGCTGAACTGACTTTGTCGGAGGGCCACAATTCGTAGAAGTTACTGCCCAAGCCCCGAAATCCTCCTGATTTTCCCTGCTAACAGGGAAATTGAAACCCAGACCAATTCGCTCGAGACTGCCTGCACGGTCAGGTCATCCTAGAAAATTCGACAAATCAAACTAGTATCTTTTGAGATTAGCGCAATTTCAGGCGCGTGGGACAGTTGCCCACGTGAATTCCAAGGAAATCCGGCGACATGACAGTAATGCGAATTTTCCGATATATTCTGGTGGCAGTCCTTGCGGCAACTTCGTCGGCGTCGGCAGAGAACGGTACGCTTCCGATGCGGGAGACGCCCATTCCGCGCACTACGGATGGCGTTCCGCATGTTCAGATCGGCGTTGAGCCTATCCCGGAGATTTCAGCCGAACTTTTGAAGCGTGTCGCGGAAATCCCGGGGGTAGGGATAAGAAACACGATCGTTTCTCTTCCCGGTGCATTGGGTTTTTGGATCGACGAAGAAATAGCGTTGGCACGCCCGGAAGTGATTGTCGGCGGTCGCGAATTTGCGCATCTACACCCCGATGGCAGCCTTCATGCGTCCCTCGACCCAGCGCTTTCAGATCAGGCAATCCACGCTGGCTGGGCGGTAAGCCACCCATGGGCCAAACAACGCCCAGGATGGGATGGGTTTGTGATGATCTTCACGCCGACCACTTCCGAGGAACTGGATGTTGTCTTTGCATTGATCGTGGATTCGTATGAGTTCGTGACAGGCAGCGACACAGGTTTAAACTGACTTTCAAGATCTGGTTAGCCTGATTATCGCAACCGCATAGAACAGATTTAGTGCCAAGCAGGCCGAAAGGGCAATTCCAGCCTAGTAGTCCCTGCCGCCCATGCCGCCTTCAGGGGCAATCAAAACCATCCCAGGTTCTTCTTGTTGAGCGCAGGCCCCAAGAGATTATGCCGCTAATAATATCGCAGGGATAACTGAGAGTGTATTGTTCATTAGACATCCCTCCTGCCACTAATTTGGCAAAAATTGCGCGAGTTGCAAAGGCCAGGCGGAACGTTTTGTCACACCGCAGCAACTTCTACGGAAGGCATTTTCTGAATTGATTTTGGTTTGACGCTTGGCTTCCGGCTGACATTCGCGTGATTGGCCTGGTGCCAGCGAACGGTGGCAGTTTTCTTGCAAGATGGTTATGCCTCGCGCCGTTTTGTCTCGATACCAGCCGCGCGAAGCGCTGCCATGCCGCCTTCGACAAAACTCGCGTCAGTGAACCCCATGCGCGTCAAGACATTCGCTGCTGAAGCACCACGGTAACAGGGCGAGCCACCGCACGTTGTCAATACGCGGCGCGAGCGATCCTTCAGTTCTTCTGACCTATAGTCGCTGTCCAAGTCAGCCATCCAAGCGATGGATCGGCCCGGCGCATGTATGGCCCGCACTCCAATTCCAGTAGCGTCCACTTCCGACTCGTCCCGAACATCCACCAGAAGAGCGTTAAGGTCATCTTCAAGAATTTGCAGAGCCTGGTTGGCTTCTACGGCATTGGCCTGGGAAATCGCCTGTTCCGCCATTTTCGCGAATGTTTCTGCCATATGGCCCTCCATGTTTGAGCCATCATAACATTGAACGGTTGGATTTTAGGAAGGCAAAGTATTGTCTGCTTTGAACTTTGGACGGCCTTTCCCAAAAAAGCCAAACAGTTACCCACTCCAAAAATCGCTCTATCAGCGCTGACGTCGCGCAAAAATTCCTGTTCGCGCCGATGTACAGGAGTGTCCTGCAAAATCTTTGTGTCCTGTTGTCGGGCACCTGCACATTCGAGAATGCCGACCTGATGTCCGCGTTGTGCTTCGATGCACGGGCGCGACTCTGGCGCGACAGCCTGAAAATAACGAAGGCCTCGCATAGCGCGGTGGTGACCGCAGCTTTCTTGCGGAGCCAATCCGCAAAACCGAAGAGTTTCTTGCAATAATCACCGTGTTCACCGGCGGCAGGTATTTCACAATAACGCCTCTACCAGTGCTCGCGAAAAACGCACTTTGCGCCGAATTGGCTGGCCGCGATGATAGCGACGCCACAAATCCACTTCCACGCCGGATGATTATTCCGGAAGCGCCATACCCAATATCGCCGGGCAAATGCGCGAGATTTTCAGGAACGACGGCACTTTGCCGGCCCAGGAGATTGCCCTGGGCGCCCAGAGGCCCGCCCGGCAGGAGAATGACAGACAATGCGGCGCTAAATATGCAAAGTTGAAAACCATTCATGGCTACCCCCAATTCGGGCCCGCGATCAGGCCCGACACCATACTAGCAAAGTCTCACAAAATCCGCGATTCTATGTATCACAACCGCCTCAAATGTGCGCGAGTATAACTCTCAGCACCCAAGCTCAAACAGACGATCGCGCCAGTTCAAGGCGGAATTTCACATTGGGCAGCATCAAATCCTCTCCGCGGACGATGAGGACATTGTCACTATGATACGACATTGGCTTGATATTGTGACCACTGACTAAAGCATCGCAACGAGCGCAAAAAAGCGCGGAGAACGGCAGTACCAAATTGAGGGTCATATGATGGAATACGAACAATCGATCACGGAAGGCGGCTGCCTTTGTGGCGCAGTACGCTATCGGGTACAAGGACCGCTACGAGGTGTAGTCAATTGCCACTGCAGCATGTGCCAACGACTGCATGGAAATTTCGGCCCTCATTCGAAAGCACAAAAGGCAAATATTACGATCACCAAAAGCGACGGGTTGGTGTGGTATAGGACTTCTGATGTGGCGCGACGCGGGTTTTGCCGCGATTGTGGGTCCGGCCTGTTCTGGGAGCCCTTCGAGCTTGATGCCACGGGAATAATTGCCGGCACGCTAGATGCTCCAACAGGTCTAAAAACTATAGGGCATATTTTCGTTGGAGAAATGTCGGACTTCCACAACATATCTGACGACCTGCCTCAGTTCGAGGGATCGTCAAAAGGACAACTAGCGGACGATTATTAGGTGGGCTCGATCGACCAATTGCTGTGGTGAACCACAATCGACCATCGCGAGCTATGCGCAGCGATCAGCCAATATTTCATACTCGCGAGCGTTCAAGCAAAATCGGCTGGTTGTACCATAAGAACTCGCGTCGCTCTTGAGGCGCGGGAATAGTTCAAGGACCTCTTTCTGAGACCTCGATCCAAGAGAATTTAGTCCGCCCAACCCAGGGAAAAAGCTTTCTGTTTCAAGACCATTCACGAAAATGACCTCGTGCTGGTCGAGCATTAGGTGCCAGTATTCGACGGCAAATGGGCTCAAACAATGGCCGGATCGGAACAACTTGGCCGCGACGAATGCCTCGCTTTCGCCGAACAGCATCTGGCATTCCCATTCCCTTATCAGAAATCTGTGCTGAGGAGACACAACGGTATCTCGAAATGGACGCCCCTCGCCAAAAGCGTCTTTCGGGATCACGATGGGTCTTAGATGACTGGGCAAATTCATGCCCGCCAGACGCTTGGAGCCGATCCATCTGATTTCTTGCGCACCATTGTCTGCCGTGACGATGCGGTCGCCCAATGAAAGATCGCTGACCTGCGTCCAGCCATTCATGGTGAGAATCTGAGATTGCGCCGTAAAGCACGGAACTTGATCAACCGGAATCATCTGGCCGTCATTCGTTCCGTCGTCAGTATCGACGGTATAGCTGGATCCAGGCGTAGGTAGAGTCGGCCCGCTGATCCCGACGTTGTCACCGGCAATTCGAATTATCCAAAACGTTTCGCCGGTCGTTGTTACGAACGCAAATTCGAGTTCCACTTGGGAACCCGCTGGATAATTTGTCCCGTTGACCGTGACCGCCTGATCCAGGACTTGATCATTATTTGCTGTTGAAGGCGGCGAACCGTCACCTGGCGTGTCGACAAATCCATCGTCGAATGTATTCGCGTCGGGTCCGTCGTCGTCGTTGACTATTATGTTCGTTATGGTGGCTGCAGCCCCGAGAGTGATAGTTGGGAGCGGGTCGGTATAATAAACGGTTTCGTTCGTCGTTGCTGCAGCGTTCCACTCGGAAAACGCATAAAATCCCAAGTTGAATGAAAAGGCAGCCATCCCCTTCAAATACCCCGTGAGCAGCAACCGACAGCGACTTTCGCCGCGCATACAGCATCGAGAATGTTGCCGAAAAGATCAATGGTAACCGTCCAAATTCCTAGCTTTGCCAAGACACGGATCGTGCGCTGACTACGTACGGTGGCGGTCTCGTACATTGTTGCAACTTCAGATTGTGATGCCGCTGTCCACGTGATGTATTTGACCGGTCACAAAAGCAGAATCTGACGACGCCAACCACGCGCAGGTTCCCGCGACTTCATCCGGGATTTTGGTTTCCGAAACAACGAAAAGATTACTGCCCTCACGGGGTTAGCTGCCAGATCATTGGGCGCGCACGCTTCCGAACTGAGATCAATAGTCTTCTTGCGCGCGCGCGGTAGGAAGCAAATCTGGGACATGGCATCCGCAAGTAGGCCTCCTGTGATATTCGCGGCATACAGGCTAGCTAATTCTAATTTGCGACGCTTTAATTGCCCTACCGTCGGTAGCTTTCAAGATGTCCGAGCGTCACGGCAAACAACATAGGAAAATTTCGTATGAGCGGATTGGATATATTTGCGTGGATAGTTTTGGTGGTTTCGGTGGCCACGGTGATTTTTGGATTTATCATATTGGCAAGGCTGCCCGGCAAGATCGCAACGCAACGCGGGCACCCGCAAGCTGAAGCAATTAATGTCGCAGGATGGCTTGGTGCCCTTTCGGCCGGTGTGTTCTGGCCACTGGCGTTAATCTGGGCGTTCATGAAATCGCCGGCTATTGCGCAACTCGCGGGTGCGGAGGATACGCAATCGAACGACTCCAAAAACGTGGAGGCTAGGGCATGATTGTTTTTCTGACGCTCGCGTATCTCGCAGTTCTTTTTGTATTAACAAAAATGAAAATTCTGCCCAACACCGCGACGACGTGGCTTTCGACCATCGTGTGGATTGTTGCGTTGTTCCTATTCCTCTTTTTCCCGATGCAGTGGGGGGCACCGTCCGGCCCGGTGACCATCCTCACTAGGGCTGTTCAAATCGTGCCAAATGTCAGCGGGCAGGTGACCGAGATCAACGTCGAGGCCAACGTACCTGTCAAGAAAGGCCATCTATTGTTTCAAATTGATCCGGAACCATTTGAGATTGCGGTATCGCTCGCCAAAGCCACTAAGGCCCGTACTGAAGCTCAGGTATTGCAGGATCAGGATTCACTTGCGTCCGCTGAGGCGCAATTTCGCCAAGCTATGGCGCGCCGCGTTTTGGCGCAGCAACGCTACGACGATGACAAGAAACTAGTGGCCAGCGGCACGCTGTCTGCCAGTCGGCTCGAGCAGCGTCAAAGCGACTTGGATGCGGCTATTGGTGCGGTGGATCAGGCGCAGTCCACCGTATCCAGAGCGCTCACCGAAATTGGGGCCGTCACAGAACACGGAACCGTGGCCAAACTGGCGGAGGCGAACGCCAATCTGGATCAGGCTGAGTGGAACCTTGAGCAAACTTCAGTGCTGGCTCCTTCAGACGGTTTTGTCACCAATCTCGCGCTTGCAGTCGGCCAGAGGGTTACCAGCTTGCCATTAGCCCCGGCAATGGTTTTCATTGATACAGCAGAAAAGGGACTGGTGACCAATATTCAACAAATCCATGTGCGTTAC
>JBPCWO010000186.1:0-18668 GCA_051009475.1 Boseongicola sp. | reverse complement strand
GGCGCAGATTGTCGACGCCGCCTATATCATCACGCAATATATCGCTATTTCCAAATTCGGGGACGCCCTTGGTGTTGAACTAGAACCTATGTTCGAAGGCGTGACACCGCAGTTGAAAGTCAATCACTGACGATGGAAGTGGAAATATTCACCGGCCCAAACTGCGGGTATTGCTCGGCTGCGAAGTCGCTGCTCGACAAACGCGGAATTGGCTACGCGGAACGCGATATGCAGGACGCCACGGTGCGCCAGGAATTCGCTGACCGCTTGCCGCGTATGCGTTCTATCCCGCAAATTTTCATCGACGGTGAACACATTGGCGGGTTTGAAGATCTGAGGCTGCGCTTTGAATAAAAGCTGGGCCGGGCAAAACCACCCGGCCCAAACCATCGCAGTGAGCAATGACTACGAAGTCACGTCGTAGGCCCGCTCGCCGTGCTGTGCCAGGTCAAGTCCGGTGACTTCGGTTTCATCATCGACCCGCATCCCGACGATGACCTTGCAGATTAACACCAATGCTACGGTAATGATCCCGGTATAAACGCCGACAAACACAATCGACCCAATCTGTGCGACAAAGCTGCCAGCACCGAAAATCGCGATCATGATTGTCCCGAAAATGCCGCCCACACCATGAACGGCGAAGACATCCAGCGTATCGTCGATATTTAGAACGTTCCGCACAACGTTTACGCCTTCCTGGCACAGGATCCCGGCTATGCCACCAATGACAAGCGCCTCGATCGGCCCAACAAACCCACTGGCAGGGGTAATAGATGCAAGTCCTGCAATCGTGCCGGTGACCAGACCAACGAGCGAGGCTTTGCCGTATTTGATCCGCTCCCATAATGCCCAGGTCAACGACGCAGCGGCGGCCGAGATATGAGTTACGGTTAGCGCCATTGCCGCGCCACCGTCCGCAGCCAATTGCGAGCCGCCGTTGAAACCGAACCAGCCGACCCAAAGCATTGCCGCGCCAATCATCACATATCCGGGGTTATGCGGAGGTTTCGTCCGGTCCTTCCGCGCACCGAGCATGACGGCGATGATCAACGCTGCCAAACCAGCGGTTTCGTGCACTACGATGCCGCCCGCAAAGTCTTTCGCGCCAACGGCACCGAACAGCCCTCCGTCGCTCAGGATGCCTCCGCCCCAAATCCAGTGAACCACCGGGGCATAACAAAGCAGCATCCAAAGGGTAGAAAACAGCAGGACGAACGCAAAGTTTGCGCGCTCGACATAGGCGCCGACGATCAGTGCCGGCGTGATGATTGCAAATGTCATCTGAAACGCAAAGAACAGAACTTCGGGCAACGTACCGCTCAAGCTGTCGGCGGTCACTCCGATCAGGAACATCTTGTCCAAGCCACCCCAAAGACCGCTACCGCCGCCTCCAAACGCGATGGAATAACCCAGCGCAAGCCACGCGATGCTCATCGCACAGGCGATGGCGTAACAGTGCATGAACACGCTCAGTACGTTTCTCGACCGGACCAACCCACCATAAAATAACGCGAGCCCCGGCAGCGTCATAAACAGCACTAACGCCGTCGCCACGATGATCCAGGCGGTGTCTGCGCCAACCATATCTGTTCCTCCATTTCGGTTTGTTGGTGGTCAGGAACCGCGGCAGGCGCGCGAGGAAAAGCTGTGGGGTCGAAAAATGGGCGCAAATCTAAGCTGCGACCAGGATTGCCTGTCCGTTAGGCAGCATTTCACCTGTCTTGATCAAAAAATGGGCGTATTAAGAAAGAGCCTTGCCAAGTAATCCCAGTGCGTGGCTCACGCTATTGGCGCGCACAACTTCGCGGCCTTTCGCGCCAAATTCTACAGTTTCGGAATGCGTTGATTTGCCCGCGACCGCCAATCCAAAGCAAACCCGGCCTTCCGGTTTGGTTCCGCTCGCGCCTGGACCCGCAACGCCGGTCACGGATACAGCAATATTGGCGATGGACCGCGCCAGAGCGCCTTCTGCCATTGCAACCGCCACCTCTTTGCTGACTGCGCCGTAAGTTGCAATGAGATCGGGATCAACTTCCAGCATGTCGTGTTTGGCGGCGTTTGAATACGTGATAAAGCCACGGTCAAACACATCCGATGACCCAGGCACATCGGTGATTGCTCCCGACAATAACCCACCTGTACAGCTTTCTGCCGTTGCGATCGTGGCACCCTTTTCGCGTGCAAGCTGAACCAGTTTTTCAGACTTCACGCCATCCATCCGTGTGAAATTGCAGCTAGGGCAACGCCAGCAAATGCCGCAAACACTCCGGCCAAAACATCGTCAAGCATTACACCCAATGCGTCACCACGTGCATCAGCTCGGCCAACCAACCAGGGTTTCCAAACATCAAACAACCGAAACAATAGAAACGCGGCAAGGATTCCAGGCCAAAGGCGCAACACATCGATGCCGACGGTACTTGCGCCGACCGAAACCGGGATCAGTGCGATCCACTGGCCAATCACCTCGTCAATGACAATCCAGGACGGATCGTGATCTTCCGAGCTTTGGATTTCGACTCTTGTCGCGGTCACGCCGAGCCCAAAAATCAATCCGGTAGCAATTGCAAGAACATACGGGCCGCCCAATTCGTGGAGTACCCAAGCCGCGGGTAGCGCGGCCAGCGATCCCCAGGTGCCGGGGGCAGGGCGCAGATTGCCGGCTCCGAAAAAACTCAGAAATATCCGCCTCATGAAGACACCAGCGTAACGGTCGCCATCGCTGCAATTCCTTCACCACGTCCTGTAAAACCAAGACGTTCTGAAGTGGTTGCCTTAACGCTGACTTTGCCAGCCTCAACCTCCATGATCTCAGTCAAACGCTGTTGCATCTCAACAGCGTAATGGCCGATTTTTGGCGATTCACAGATCAGCGTGCAGTCAACATTGCCGATAACGTATCCACGCGAGGCGGCAAGTTCGGTGGCGTGCGTCAGAAATATCTCACTCGCAGCATCTTTCCACTTTGGGTTCGTCGGCGGAAAGTGCCGCCCGATATCGCCCTCGGCCAGCGCTCCGTAAATTGCGTCCGTTATTGCGTGCATCCCCACATCGGCATCCGAATGTCCCTGTAGCCCGCGATCGTGGGGCAATCTGATGCCGCAAAGCGTGACGTGATCTCCTAAACCAAATCGATGCACGTCAAATCCGTTTCCCAGCCTTAGATTCATATTCGCGTTCGTCCTGCTCTTAAGAATTCTTTCAGCTCGGTCAAAATCCTCGGCCACGGTGATCTTCAAATTGTCGGGATCGCCCGGTGCGATTGCAACTTCAAGTCCCGCAGCACGCGCGACTTCAACGTCGTCCACTGCATTCAAAGCCTTCTGCCTGTGCGCAGTCCGTATTGCTTCATAGCGAAAACCCTGTGGCGTCTGAGCGCGGTAAATGCCGTCGCGGTCTTTCATTCCCGAAATTCTGTTTTCGGCATCCGATACCCAAAGCGCGTCTGAAACCGGCAGACCGGGGGCAACCGCATCGTGCTGCTTCAGCATCTCAACAATACTCGTAATCGTCTCACTAGCGACGGTCGCTCGCGCAGCGTCGTGGATCAAAACAAAATCAGCGCCGATCCCATCAAGCGCTTCAAGTCCGGCCCTTACTGAGTCAGCGCGGGTTTCGCCACCGGCCGCGCGAATTAGATTGGTGTCGCTCAAAAGACCAAAGTCGTCCTCATGCAGCACAACGACAATTGGGCCGATAAGTGGGTTGTTGCGAAACGCGTCGAGTGTCCAGTCAATTACCCGTTTCCCGGCAAGCGGCTGCCATTGCTTCGGCTTCTCGCCGCCCGCACGCGTTCCGCGACCGGCGGCGACAATAACCGCTGCTGCCAAAGATTTATCCGGAGATTCACTCATCATGTGAAACCTCTAGGCGCTGCCAGTGGTGGTGACAATGCTCGCCGATTCCACCATAATTGCTTATTTTTTGTGCATTTGCCGCAGAATGCAGCTAAGGCAGCTCAAGATTCGATGAGCATGCCATCCTGACTGTCTCTTGGCACGCTAGAAAGTAAGGACCCGAATGCCCATAACGGTCGGCTCGATAACGCTGGATCCACCTGTATTCCTGGCCCCGATGGCTGGGATAACAGATCTGCCGTTTCGCCGTCTGGTTGCGTCTTTTGGTGTTGGTCTGGTCGTTTCGGAAATGGTTGCCAGCAAGGAAATGGTTCAGGCAAAGCCCGGTGTTCGCGAGCGCGCTGAACTTGGGTATGGCGAACAGGCAACTGCGGTGCAGATCGCGGGCCGCGATGCCTATTGGATGTCCGAGGCGGCGCGCTTGGTCGAAGCGAACGGCGCCCGTCTGATTGATATCAACATGGGTTGTCCGGCGAAGAAGGTGACCGGCGGTCTGTCCGGCTCCGCGCTGATGAAAACGCCTGATCATGCGCTGGCACTGATCGCGGCGGTTGTGGCGGCGGTCGATATACCGGTGACGCTCAAAATGCGTCTTGGCTGGGACGATGACAACTTGAATGCGCCAGAAATCGCCCAGAAGGCGGAAACTGCAGGCATCCAGATGATCACGGTTCATGGCAGAACGCGGTGCCAGTTTTACAAGGGCGATGCCAATTGGGCGGCAATTCGCAACGTCGCAAATGCCGTCACCGTCCCGGTAATTGCCAACGGCGATATCGTCGATGTTGCTTCGGCACGAACCGCCCTGAACGCTTCGGGTGCTGACGGAGTGATGATTGGTCGGGGAATTCGCGGGGCGCCTTGGCGTCCGGCAGAAATTGCTTATGCGTTGGGGCAGGGGCCAAAGCCCGCCATTCCTACTGGCGCCGATTTTGCAGATATGGCGATTGGTCACTACGAAGATGCGCTGGCATTCTATGGCGTGGATCTCGGCGCGCGCGTTCTTCGCAAGCATCTTGGATGGTATATGGATCGATCCGGCACACGACCTGATCTTCGTAAAATGGTGCTTACTCGCGACGCGTCCACGGTAATGCGGCTTTTGCCCGAGGCGCTCGAGCGCACAGGGCTGCACGAAGAATCCGTCGATAAAAACTCGACCCCGACAATCTCGGTCGGAGCCGACCTATGACCGGTTTTTCGGACAATCTTTGGCTTTCACTTCCGGTCCCGGCGTTTCTGATTGATCCAAGCGATGCTATCGCGCGGGTCAACCCTGCCGCGGAACTATTTCTGAACGCGTCGGATCGATCAATTTGTGGTTCGCCCGCGTTAGACGCGCTCGCGATCGACGCACCGCTTGATAACGCAATCCAGCGGGTTCGCGCGGATCAGTCATCGCTGTTCATGAACAACGTGGATGTCGGCGGCGGAAATGCCGCGCCGGTCAATAGCAATCTTCAAATTGCACCGATGTCGGACATGGTCGACTATGTGCTTATTTTGCTCCAGCCACGCGTTCTTGCCGATCGGCTGGGGCGTTCGATGTCCGTTAAATCCGCGGCAAAATCTGCAATTGGTATGGCCGAAATGCTCGCCCACGAGATTAAAAATCCGCTGGCCGGCATCTCGGGAGCAGCGCAGCTTCTTAGCATGAACCTCGCCGGCGACGATCTTGAATTGACCGACCTGATCGTTTCTGAAACCCAACGTATCGTAAAGCTGCTGGAACAGGTCGAACAGTTCGGAAATCTTCAGCCGCCTGTACGGACAGTCGTAAACATCCATGATCTTCTTGATCGCGCAAAAAAATCCGCAACCGTAGGGTTTGCTGCACACATGGCGATCAAGGAAGACTATGACCCATCGCTTCCAGTGACCTTCGTTGACGGCGATCAGATGCTTCAAGTCTTTTTGAATCTATTGAAGAATTCCGCCGAGGCCTCAGCGGACGCTCGCGGCACAATCCAGCTACGAACATTTTTTGACCGCACACTAAGACGGCGCGGCAGGGAAGGCACCTCGTCGTTGCCAATAGGTGTTGAAATCATTGACGATGGTCCAGGGCTGCCGCCCGAGATTGCCGCGAATATCTACGACCCATTCGTGTCAGGTCGCGAGAACGGCACAGGACTTGGCCTCGCACTTGTCAGCAAAATTATTTCTGACCACGACGGCTGGATCAGCGTCGACAGTGTGCCAGGACGAACACGATTTCGAATATCGCTTCCGGTCGCGCCAAAGGAGGGCAACCAGTGATACTTGCGCCCAATGGGAGATCCTGACGAATGGACGGAACTATTCTCGTTGCAGACGACGACCGAACAATCCGAACTGTCCTGACGCAGGCGCTGACGCGGGCAGGCTGCAAAGTTCACGCCACCTCCTCGTTGGTCACGCTGATGCGATGGATAGAAGAAGGCAAAGGTGATCTTGTCATCTCGGACGTGGTCATGCCGGACGGAAACGGCTTGGAACAGTTACCAAAGATTGCCAGTCGGCGCCCTGGATTGCCGGTCATTGTGATCTCGGCGCAAAACACGATCATGACAGCGGTCCATGCGACCGAAGCGGACGCCTACGATTATTTGCCGAAACCATTTGACCTCCCGGATCTCATGAAGCGAGCTGCCCGCGCGCTTGAAACCCGGCGACATTTGCCACAGCCATCTGTGGATACCAGTACAGCGAACGCCGATGACATTCCGCTCGTCGGTCGAACTCCGGTTATGCAAGCGCTTTATCGGCTTATCGCAAAAGTTATGAATGCCGAGCTTCCAATGCTCATCACTGGTGAGAGTGGCACCGGTAAATCGTTAATCGCCCGGGCAATCCACGATCTCTCAGATCGTCGGACACGGCCGTATGTTGTGGCTACTGCCGCAGACATGGCGCCATTGGACGGACCCTCTACTTTGTTGGCTAAAGCCCGAAATGGCACGTTGATTTTTGACGAAGTTGGCGATCTTGAAGACGACGCACAGGCGCGCTTGGTTCGCATGATCGACGGGCTCGACGACAACAGCCCCCGGGTTATGGCAATAAGCCAGACCGATCTCAGGCGACGCCTTGATCATGGCGCGTTTCGTCCTGATCTGTTTTATCGGTTAAGCGGCCTTACCATGAATGTTCCCGCACTTCGCGAGCGGGTGGAAGACATCCCGCTCCTGGTGGAACATTTCCTGGCTAACACCGATGGAACCAGCTTGCCGTCGCGCGCGATTTCAAATGATGGAGTAGCGCTCTTGCGGGCTTACACTTGGCCCGGAAATGTGCGCCAGCTCAAAAATACTATTTCTCGACTGCTGGTCACTGGCAGCGACAGCCAGATTGGACGCGCTGAAGTTGAGACAGCGCTCGGTAACCAGCCAGCAATCGAACCGCTAACCGAAGATGATGGTAGCGACAGGCTTTCGGGGTCGATCGAAAAACACCTTCGGCGATATTTTGATTTGCATGGCGGTCAGTTGCCGCCGCCCGGGCTTTACCAAAAAATATTGCGCGAAATGGAACAGCCGTTGATTGAAATTGCGCTCGATGCGACCAGCGGAAATCAAGCTAAATGTGCCGATCTTTTGGGCATCAATCGAAATACGCTTCGCAAAAAAATTACTGAGCTCGATATACGCGTGACACGGCGTCGCAAATTGATGTAAAACCGCAACATAATCGTTGCCAATCCGCATCTGTGGATAAATGGCGCACAACATAAGGCGGTTGCCGTGACTGACGGCACATCATATCGGAGCATCCGGGTGGCGGGGCGCGCGCGGACAGCAACAGTGGAAAAAATCAACCGTCTCAGGCGGATGCGCCGCGTTCAGAACGTGGCAACGCTTGGGTTGGTGATCCTGGGGCCGGTGCTGGCACTGGCCACATTCCTTGTGCTTGGCCCGTTGGACAGGACCGCCTCGACGCTTTCACTGCGACTCGTACTGTTAGCGGATTTGGTCTATGTGCTGGTTGTTGCGGCACTGGTTTCGGCTCGCATAGCATCGATGATTGCTGCGCGACGGGCAAAATCGGCGGGGTCCCGCCTGCACCTTCGGCTCACCGGCGTATTTGCCCTGATTGCACTCATTCCGACCGTCACTGTCGCGATATTCGCCGGTCTGACCATCAATATCGGCCTCGAAGGCTGGTTTTCGGATCGTGTTCGAAGTGTGGTCGGTGCGTCGCTTTCTGCAGCGGAAGCTTATCAGGAAGATCAGCGCCGCGATTTGATCGAAGACGCAAGGACTTTGTCGCGGTTCCTGGACGATGCCCGCCGCCGATCGATTTTTGTGTCGGATGGCGAACTGCGCCAGCTTCTTGGTCAGGGCCAGGTTCAAATACAGCGCGGACTTCGCGAAGCGTATGTCATCGACGGTACCGGTTCGATCCGAACCCGAGGGGAGCAATCCTATTTGTTTGACTTCGAAGAACCCGGCACGCCCGCAATCGAGCGTGCGGGCACTGGCGAACTGGTCATCATCGAGGATCTGGAAGCGAACGAGTTGCGAGCACTCTTGCGACTGAATGCGTTTCCCGATCGCTTTCTTTACATCTCGCGTAGCGTCGATGGACGAATTCTAGGCCTTTTGGACGAAGCCGAAGAAACCGCAAAGCTTTATACCCAACTCGAGGCTGAACGTGGCCGCG
Source organism: Boseongicola sp. (assembly GCA_051009475.1). Taxonomy (GTDB): domain Bacteria; phylum Pseudomonadota; class Alphaproteobacteria; order Rhodobacterales; family Rhodobacteraceae; genus CAXMNX01. The sequence goes on along the minus strand of JBPCWO010000186.1, from coordinate 10,167 downwards.
TGGTTTTTGAATTTGGGCTTCTTTATCTCGGATTTGCAGTCATTCTGATACTCGCGGCAATTTGGCTCGGTCTCTGGTTCGCCGAACGGCTTTCACAACCCGTAGGTCGTCTTGCAGGCGCCGCCCAGCGCGTTGGATCAGGAGATCTTGATGTGCAGGTGCCCGAAGAACCCGGCGAAGACGAAATCGCAATGCTTGGTCGGCTCTTCAACCAAATGACGCGGCAGCTCAAAGGTCAACGGGACGCGCTGCTGTCAACCAATCGACAGATTGAACGGCGTCGTCGGCTCTTTGACTCGGTGTTGTCGTCTGTAACTGCGGGCGTAATCGGGCTCGATACGGATGGGCAAGTTTCGTTTATCAACCGTTCTGCCGAACGCACCCTGAAGGCCGAGCACGAGATAGAAACGCCGACGCCCCTGGATGTCGTCGTGCCGGAGTTTACGCCGCTTTTTCAACGATTGCAGAAGAGCGGTCGCGAAACCGAACAAGACGAAGTCCGGCTATCCCGAAAAGGCGTGGCGGAAACCCTGCTCGTGCGGATTGCCACGCGGCGAAACGCCAAGGGCAAAGACGAGGGCTACGTGATTGCTTTTGACGATGTAACCGATCTCGTTACCGCTCAACGCATGGCCGCCTGGGGCGATGTTGCGCGCCGGATTGCTCATGAAATCAAAAATCCACTGACGCCAATTCAATTATCCGCCGAACGTTTGAAACGAAAATTTCGCCCTGTTGCCGGCGACGCAGTCGATCAACTTGACAGCTTAACCGATGTTATCGTCCGGCAGACAAATGATCTCAGACGCATTGTGGATGAGTTTTCGCGATTTGCGAGAATGCCGCAGCCGGAAACATCAGTCCATGATCTTGTGCATCTGGTTCGCGACGCAGTGGTATTGCAGCAGGATGCAGCTGAAGGCGTAAAACTTGATTCAGTGCTGCCCGACGCACCCGTTATGGCCGAGATCGACTCCACAATGATTGGCCAGGCACTAACGAATTTGATTAAGAATGCCGGAGAAGCCATTGAAGGTCTTTATGAAAAAGGCAGAAAACCGGCAGGCCATGCACCGCGTGTATTGGTTGAGATGGCGCACGAAGGCGATGAAGTTCGAATATCGATCAGTGACAATGGAATTGGCCTGCCCGAAGACCGGTCGCGGCTCTTCGAGCCCTATGTGACGACACGCGAAAAGGGTACCGGCCTGGGTCTGCCAATCGTGAAGAAGATAATTGAAGAGCATGGCGGCACGCTAACGCTTAGCGATGCAGAGGCATTGGACAGCTCGGGCCAGATTGGTGCCCGGGCCGACATTGTGTTGCCAGTTGCAGCAACGACGACCGAAGAACCGAGCGGCCTGGAGGTCGCCGAATGAGAGCTACGAGGAGGTAAATATGGGCGATATATTAATTGTGGACGACGAACGCGATATCCGTGAACTCATCTCGGATATTTTGAAAGACGAAGGGTTCACCACGCGTCTGGCCGGAAACTCGGAAGAGGCGATGGCCGAGATGAACAAAGAGGCACCCAGTTTAATGGTGCTCGATATCTGGCTGAAAGACAGCCATATGGATGGCATCGACATCCTAAAGGCCGTCAAGCGCGACAATCAGGATGTGCCGGTAATCATAATTTCTGGTCATGGAAACATCGAGATAGCCGTAGCGGCCATAAAGCAAGGTGCCTACGATTTCATCGAAAAACCGTTTAATATCGACCAGCTAATGGTGGTTATTACCCGCGCGATGGAAACCTCGCGTCTCAGGCGCGAAAACTCCGAGCTTCGGCGCAAAGATGTCACAACCGCTGACATGATCGGATCAAGCCAGGCGTACCGGGCGCTAAAAGCACAGCTTGAAAAAGTAACCAAATCGAATGGTCGGGTTATGCTGACCGGCCCTGCCGGATCTGGCAAAGAAATTGCTGCTCGCTTTATCCATTCGAATTCAAACCGGGCGGAAGGGCCATTTATTACCGTCAACTCGGCATCAATCGAACCCGACCGCATGGAAGAAGTGTTGTTTGGCCGCGAAAGCACTGGTCGCGGCATTGAACCGGGTTTACTCGAGCAAGCGCACGGCGGACTGATTTTCTTTGACGAAATCGGTGATATGCCGCTTGGCACGCAATCCAAGATCCTTCGTGTCCTGACCGAACAGCAATTTCAACGAGTCGGTGGTGGCGATAATGTGCGCGTTGATCTGCGCGTAATATCATCGTCCACCAAGAACCTTGATAACGAAGTCGAAAACGGCAGCTTCCGCCAGGAACTCTTTCATCGGCTGAATGTGGTTCCGATTGACGTTCCATCGCTGGCCGAACGGCGTGAAGACATACCCGAACTGGCGGAGTTTTTCATAGAAAGCTTCAACAAAACCCAGGGCTTGCCGTTTCGTGGACTAAGTGAAGATGCAATTGCCATGCTTCAGACAATGTCTTGGCCAGGTAATGTGCGTCAGCTGAAGAACGTTATTGAACGTGTCCTGATATTGGGCGCAGACAAAGGTGATATTGGTGCAAGTGAAATTCCAGGTGGAACGACCGACAGCGATGATCAGGAAGAAGGCCGCGTCGTGCTTTCGGGCAGTCTTGCGACTTTGCCACTTCGTGAAGCGCGTGAAATGTTCGAACGCGAATATCTTCTGACCCAAATCAACAGATTTGGCGGCAATATCAGCAGGACAGCAGGATTTGTCGGGATGGAACGTTCCGCGCTACACCGGAAGCTCAAATCACTGAACGTCGTGACATCCAATCGCTCTGGCGCCCGCTTTGCAACTGTGGCCGAGGAAGCCGAGGAAGATGCGTGAATTGCCGACCAGCCGGCTGGCGCAAACAAATGGTGCGTCAGTCGCTCGCACCCTCGGCGCGCCTTCCAAATAATGAAGGAACCCGGTGTCTTGCAAGGCAACGACACCCATGCAACACCGGGCGAACGAGGTTGAAGCAGGGGCGCGCATGAGGGTTATTATCTGCGGTGCCGGTCAAGTTGGATGGCAAATCGCGCGGCATCTGTCGGGCGAGCGAAACGACGTGACGGTCGTCGACATAAATCCCGAACTCGTTCGGCGCATCACCGATACACTGGATGTTCAAGGCATAACCGGACACGCGAGTTATCCAGATATTCTTGAGCGCGCAGGCGCGAGCGACGCCGATATGATAATTGCGGCCACGTTTTCCGACGAGGTTAATATGGTCACTTGCCAGGTGGCGCATTCGGTGTTCGACATACCTCGGAAAATTGCGCGACTACGGGCGCAAAGCTATCTGACTGCAATTTATTCTGACCTCTATCGTCGGGATCACATGCCGATTGACGTCGTGATCAGCCCTGAACGCGAGGTAGCCGAAGCTGCGCTCAGAAGACTTTCCGCACCAGCGGCATTTGATACCGAGCAATTTCTTGGCGGTAAATCACAGCTTCTGGGTATTCAACTAGATGAAGATTGTCCGGTGATTGACACGCCGCTTAGGCAGCTTACGGATCTATTTTCGACCCTTCGCGCTATCGTCGTCGGGGTGCGACGAAACGGCCGTCTGTTTGCGCCGGAACCGGGCGACCAGCTGTTCGACCATGATCAGGTGTATGTCATGTCCCACGTCGACGACATGACGCGGACATTTGAAATTTTCGGCAAAACTGTTCGTCGACAGGAACGTGTCGTAATTGTTGGCGGCGGAAATGTCGGTTTGGCTGTTGCAAGTGCGCTTGAAAGCCGGGCGGACCGATTGCGCGCGAAGGTTATCGAGAAAAACCGCGAATGTGCTGAACTTGCCGCCGACTCGCTGGAACGAACCATCGTCCTGAATGGCGATGGGCTCAATATGGAACTGCTGGCCGAAGCCGGGGTCGATCGCGCTGATGCTGTATTGGCGGTCACCGATGATGACAAAACAAACCTTCTGGCCGCAGTTCGCGCCAAACAAGCCGGGTGCCCGATGACCATTGCGCTGGTAAATGATCCAACGCTTATTCCGCTGCTGGAACCACTGGAAATCGACGCATACATAAATCCTCGCGGCACAACAGTCAGTTCGATCCTTCGCCACATCAGGCAGGGACGTGTCCGAGGCGTTTACTCTATCGGTGATGCGGAAGCCGAGGTCATAGAAGCCCAGATACTCTCGACCTCGCCTCTGGCGGGCAAGGTAATCCGCGAAATTGATTTCCCCGAAGGCGTCCTTGTCGGCGCTGTTATGAAGGGGGAAGAAGTGATCAAACCCACTGGCGGAACCCGCATCGAAGAGGGCGACGTGATCGTCGTTTTCGTCATGGCTTCGGATGTTCCTGAGGTCGAGCGGCTCTTTCAGGTTTCGATCGACTTTTTCTGATGGAACGGCTCGCCCGGCTGCCTTTGATTGTGATTTTGGTGGGCTTGGGCGCCCTGGCAATGCAAATTCCAGCGCTTCATGCCTATTCGGTCCGCGATTTGGAAGTGGCGCGGGCATTCCTGTATTCCGGCCTGCTCGGAATGCTTCTTTTTGGAATGCTTGCCATTGCTGCATCATCATATCGAATCCGCCGTCAGGGACGCAGCCATCTGATTTCAATTCTTTTGTGCTTTGCAGTCCTCCCGGTCATGTTGGCAGTCCCGTTTTCCGAGTCCGTTCCCGATACCCGGTTTTTTAACGCATATGTCGAAATGGTATCGAGCTTGACGACGACAGGGATGACCTTGTTCGATGCCGAACGTTTGCCGCCAAGTCTGCATTTGTGGCGTGCGTTGGTTGGATGGCTCGGCGGTTTCTTTGTCTGGGTGACCGCGATCGCAATCTTGGCCCCGCTCAGCCTTGGTGGATTTGAAGTTGTATCAAGCGACGAGGTCGGACGTGGGGCGTCCGGTAGCACAGTCCAGCTCGACCGCGTGGCAAATCCTTCTGAACGTCTTCTTAGGTACTCGCTTCGACTCGCACCGGTATATGGCGGACTCACACTAATCCTTTGGGTCGCGCTTATCATGTCAGGCGACACGCCTTTGATCGCTGTCACCCATGCGATGGCGGTCCTGTCGACGTCTGGCATCTCCCCTGTAGGCGGCGCAGAATCAGCACCTTCAGGACTTGGTGGCGAGGCGCTCATATTCGTCTTTTTTGTATTTGCGCTTTCCAGAGTGACTTTCACAGCCGGTGAGCGCCAAGGTGGATGGCGAAAACTTTGGGACGATCCTGAATTGCGAATTGGATTTGCCCTGATAGTTGTTCTTCCGGCGCTTTTGTTTTTCCGCCATTGGGCCACAACATTCGAAGAAGGAACGGCAGTTTCGCTGGTTGAGGGTTTCCGGGGGCTTTGGGGCGCGCTTTTTACTGTGGCGTCGTTTCTGACGACCACTGGATTTGTATCCGACAGTTGGGGCGCAGCACGCGCCTGGTCAGGGCTTTCATCACCGGGCATCGTGCTGATGGGGCTAGCAGTGCTCGGCGGTGGTGTTGCGACCACAGCGGGCGGTGTAAAGCTTCTCCGGGTGGTCGCGCTTTACAAGCATGGTGTGAATGAAATGAACAAACTCGTGCTGCCGTCCATGGTAGGTGGTGCGGGTCAGACGGCGCGGCATTTTCGGCGCCAGGGCGCCTACATCGCGTGGATTTTCTTTATGTTGTTTGCCCTATCCGTTGCTGGCGTCGCGGCACTCCTGGCGTTGGCCGGATTGTCGTTTGACGAGGCGCTGATCATGACGGTGGCAACGTTGTCCACGACCGGTCCGCTGACCGAAGTCGCAGCGGACGCGCCGCTCAGGCTTGATCAGTTCAACGACATGGCCAAAGCAATTGCCGCTGCCGCAATGGTTCTTGGCCGGTTAGAGACACTGGCGATCATCGCGCTTCTCAATCCCGAGTTCTGGCGCTGAAGCAGCGGAAATACCTGATTTTCAGGGAATATTGAGACCGAATCGGCCTCATTTGGGGCTAGCCAGCGCAGAATTGCCGCTTCATAGTGAAGCCATAATAACCGGCGTGTCAGAAGGCACGACCGTTGAAAAGAATAAAGGCAATAAAACTCATGGCTTCGGACAGACAGAATTTACAGGACGCCTTTCTGAACCACGTCAGAAAGACGAAGGTTCCGGTGACCATTTTCTTGATTAATGGTGTGAAACTTCAGGGCGTCATCACCTGGTTTGACAATTTTTGCGTTCTACTTCGGCGCGACGGGCAATCTCAGCTTGTTTATAAACACGCGATTTCCACGATCATGCCTTCGCAACCGATCAACCTTTACGACGGCGAAGAATAGGCGTGATTGACGACGACGCGCGGAACACCCGCGCGCTTGTTCTGCATCCCGAATTCAGATCCGAAAAGTCGCGCCGCGACCCGGCATTTGCGCTGGAAGAAGTCGTGGCGTTGGCAAATGCGCTTCCAGGCCTCGAAATTGTTAGTGCCGAAATTGTTCGACTGGCAAAACCGGTTCCGGGCAAGCTTTTTGGGTCCGGAAAGGTCAGCGAGCTGGCTCAAAAGATTAAGACCGAGGAAGTTGAACTCGTCTTGATTGACGGTCCGGTCACACCGGTTCAACAACGCAATCTGGAACGCGAATGGAAGTCCAAAATTCTGGATCGCACCGGGCTGATCCTGGAGATATTCTCCGATCGTGCCGCGACACGCGAAGGTGTGTTGCAAGTTGAAATGGCGGCGCTGTCCTATCAGCGCACACGGCTTGTGCGGGCCTGGACCCACCTGGAACGTCAACGAGGTGGCTTGGGATTTGTTGGGGGTCCCGGAGAAACCCAGATCGAGGCAGACAGGCGCGCCATTGACGAACAATTGACCCGCCTGAAAAGACAGCTCGACAAGGTAATCAAAACTCGCACGCTGCACCGGGCGGCGCGTGCCAAAGTACCATTCCCGATCGTTGCTTTGGTTGGTTACACAAACGCCGGAAAATCAACTATTTTCAACCGACTAACTGGCGCGAAGGTGATGGCAAAAGATATGCTGTTTGCCACCCTAGACCCAACAATGCGCGCGATTTCGTTGCCTTCGGGTCAGCAGGTAATCTTGTCAGACACAGTTGGTTTTATCTCAGATCTGCCAACGCAATTGGTCGCAGCCTTTCGCGCTACGCTCGAGGAAGTACTCTCAGCCGATATTATTCTTCACATACGCGATATCGCGCACCCGGAAACTGATGCACAGCGCGAGGATGTCGTCGCCATTTTGGAAGACCTTGGCATTGGCCCCGAACGGGCTGTCATCGAGGTTTGGAACAAAGTCGACCTGCTGCCGGCCAAACTTCGTGGTCCGCTGCAAACTGCGGCAAAGCGGCTCGAAAATACGATTATGGCGTCGGCAGTTGCCAAAAACGGGTTGGATGCCCTGACGGCTGCCATTGGACAGGCGCTGGACAAAGATCTGCAATCCGAAACTGTTACGGTAGAATATGAGGACGGGCGGCGTCGCGCCTGGCTTCATGAACAGGGCGTGGTCGTCAGCGAAGTTGAGACTAAGAACGGCACTCAGTTCGATGTGCGCTGGAGTTCAATTCAAGCAGAACGCTTTTCGCGGCTTTGAATCGCATTTTGCAATTTGGTGCCCTTGCGCGCCCGTCAATTTTGCCGACCCTTTTGATGTCGGCGCTTTGTTGAGTTCTCTCTTTGCATCAGTCTAGTTTTCAGGATTTAGCTGCGTCACGCCCACCGCGCCAGCACGGGCCAGCGCCGGATCCAGCGTCATCGGGATATATTCGCCGCGCCGCCACAACTCACCCAAATCGTCGTAATGTGCGCTGAGGGGATGTCCTGACTGCCCGGTAGAGATGACAAAAACCGAGCTGTCGGGGTCAGCAAGATCATAAACGCCTCGATAGCCTGCACCGTGAACATTCAGAAAAGGGTCGGGGTCGGCTCCAGCGGTTCTTGCACGTAACAATGTGTTGTCGCCGCCGCTGGTCGATTGCCGGATATTTACGAGCCAGCCAATCCAGCCTACGTCCCCTAGAACCGCATGATCATGCGTCGCCTGATGCGCGTCTCCCCAACGAAGCGAATCGAGTGCTTGACCATAACGCTCGTCGATCCAGAGAATCGCATCGTCCAAAGCGATCCGCGCCAGGTCCGAACAGGTCTCAGTCGGTGCAGACTGTATGACATCGCACCATATCGCCGCACCATCGATGTCACGAAATACCCGTTCAAGGAATATCGGTTGGGGTCGCGAAAATTCCGAAGATAACGGGCCAAGCTCGTCCTTGACCACCCGTTCCTGCAGCGCACGCATCCACGCGGCATAAATTAGCGGCTCAGGAAGATGTTCGTTCATCTCGCCATTCCATTCGGCTAGCAAATCGAGCGCGCGCTTGCGCTGTCGCTCAATCGTACCCTCCGGTGCGGATTCGCCTTTGAACCAAAGATCCCGCGCGACCAGCGGCAGAAGGGTACGTGCAGTGACCGAAACAGTATCGAGCTGGGCTTCAATAAAGCTTTCACGTGTATGAACTTCGCGGGTCTGCATCAGCCTGCGAAGTCTCTGAATACGTTGTGTATCGCCCCATTCGTAGCTCACGTGTAGCGGGAACGGGCGCTCAATTATCTTGTTGTTTGTGTTCGCCAGTATTCCACCTTCGGGATCGACGAATTCTGGGTTGGCAGAATAATTCAATCGACCCTGCCATCGGTTTTCCGACAGCCAGCCGGGCGCCGGCAAGCGGCCTTTGGTCTGATGTCGCGCTGCGCGGCGCGGAATTGCGCCAATGACCTTCATCGAGATCCGATTCCGATCGACAAGCATCAGATTTTGCGCCGATCCGACAAAGGACTCACCCGCGGCGATGGCTTCATCCACATCGCCTGCGCGCATGATTGCCAAAAGTGATTGAATTGATGTGTCGGCCGGTGACAGCGCGGTCCAGGCAATTGATGCGACGTGCCCAGGCGGTGTGATCGCGTTCAGATCGTAGTGCGACCCGGGAATGATAGGCCCGTTCTCAGACCACCGGAGCGTCAAGTTTACCGGATCAGCATCCTTGATATTAACAATTGAAGTTCGCGAGCGCAGCTGCACCCAACCACTTGGACCCCAGACTTCTTCGGGATTGTCGGGATTCAACTTCTCTATGTAAACGTCCTGATCATCAACGTTCGTCGACGTCAGACCCCATCCAAGGTCGTTAGAGCGACCCACCAGCAATGCGGGCGCGCCAGGAATTGATCCGCCAATAACGCCGCCCGTCGCAAGCTCAAGGCGCGCAAGATACCAGATCGATGGTGCAGTAAATCCCAGATGCGGGTCATTCGCCAACAGCGTGCCGCCCGCTGCAGATCGTGCCGGTGCGGCCGCCCAGGCATTGGAGGCGCCAGACAATCCGCGTAGCGGCACCGGTGACAGGGGGTCGTTTTCCGGTTGTGATTTCGCAGCGAACCGCGGCAGCGGTGCATCGAATAGACCTGCATATTCGGGAAGCGCCACAACACCCAGGCCCGGCGTATCGGGAAGAATGTCTGCAACGCGCGCTTCAGGAAGCATCAACGAGACTCTGGCACGCAGCACTTCGGATCGAAGATGCCCGGACAAATTCAATGACATCAGCTTTCCCACGGCCACGCTATCAGCCGGTTGCCATAACGCTATTTGCGGAGAAAACAGCCAGAATTCCGGTGCGCCGCGTCCGCGCGCGCCTTCGTTAACTTCCTTCAGCCAGGAATTCACTCCCGCGGCATAGGCTCTGAGGGCGTTTTGCGTGTATTCGTCTTGTGCGGACACAGATTTTACCGCCAGCGGATAAAGATCAAACCGCCGAAGAAGCTCGTCTGTTTTGACAGTGCGCGGACCGAAAAGTTCGGACAGACGGCCCTGCGCTGTTCGGCGCAGCATTAGCATTTGCCACAGCCGGTCCTGCGCGTGCGCCAGACCCAGACCAAAATAAACGTCCGCGTCAGTCGCACCAAAAATATGCGGAACATTGGCGTTGTCGCGGACGATCTCAACTGGCGCTGAAATCCCGGAAACAGTCAATGTTTCGCTGTAATCGGGAATCGAGCGCGAGAAAAACCAGAAGAGCAGAAAGCTCGATGCCACGGCCAGCAGGGCAAGCCCTGTGGCGAAGCGGACCAACCATCGAAATAAGCGAACCATGCGAGCCTTGTTGACTGCAGTTGGGGGTCCTTTAGGTAAAACCTGCACACCGCATGAACACAAGGGAATAGCTGATGGCAAAATGCGCA
>JBPCWO010000185.1:0-10377 GCA_051009475.1 Boseongicola sp. | reverse complement strand
CCCTGGTCTTCGACAAGAAAAGGGCCGCAATTTGCGGCCCTTTTCAATCTAATATTGCACTGTCAGTACAGCTTATTTGTAGTTTTCGTAGAGCTTGTGCTCTTTGTTGTTGCCGACCCAAAGCGCGACGGCGCAAGCAATTGCTGACAACACGGTGTAGACAAACGGCGCGCCGCCGCCTGCTCCCATATACATTGCGCCTTCAACAACGGCCCAGTCAGCTGTTTCGAATGGAAAACCCATTTTCTTATCCTTTCTCTACTGTAGCGTATACTGCCGGGAGGGCAGAGGCTGGAATGCCTTCCGGATAAGCAGCAGACGCCACTTTGACCGGATCGAGACCATGCTCTTCCGCACGAGCGGGCACGCGCAGCAGACCCAACATGTTCAGGATCAGCGAGACAATGTATCCCGGCACGAGGCCTAGCAAGATGAATACGATCGAGCCAACGATCTGACCTATTAGGCTAATGGTCGGTGCCCCTTCGCCCTGCAATGCAGGGAAGCCCGATGCAAAAATACCGAGCGCCAACATGCCGTAAATACCGATCGTGCCGTGGACGGTCACCGCACCGACAGCATCGTCTATCCCTCGATTTTCGAGCCACTTTGCGGAGGGCGCCAAGATTACACCGGCACCAAAAGAGACCAGGAATGCCAAGCCAGGCCAGTAGATGTCGAGACCCGACGCCGTTGAGATGATCCCAGCAAGCATGCCGGACATCATCCAAAACGGATCACGCGTCACCAGCCATGCACCGATCGTACCACCCGCCATTCCCATCAGGATGTTGAAGGAGAGGGCGGAAAGTGTGATCGGCGTTCCGTAGATGGTGGCGAACTTGTCGCCATACCACGACCAAGCCTCGCCAGGGACAATGACACACGCCATTAGGAATCCCCAGAAACCGGCAATGATCAACATCAGACCGACAGTCGTCAGCGGCATATTGTGCCCAGCGATGTGGTTTGCCGTGCCGTCTTCGTTGAACTTGCCGATGCGTGGCCCAAGATTGATCAGCACACCAAGCGCGAAGAAACCTGCGACTGCATGCACAAGACCGGCGGCGCCAAAATCATGCACGCCCCATTGAGTGACCAGCCAACCGTCAGCGTGCCAGCCCCAAGCAGCCGCAACTACCCAGGCGAATGAGCCAAGCACAATTGCACAGATCACAAACCCCACAGTCTGGATGCGTTCAATCAAAGCACCCGACATAATCGAAGCAGTGGTTGCCGCGAACATTGCAAAAGCGCCCCAGAACACGCCAGACGCATTGTCCGCGATATTCGGGCCCATATACTGAGCCGATTCACCCCAGCCCAATGCGATGGCGCTAGCGTATGCGCTTCCAGAAATACCTGCCGCACCCTCTGAGAACGTCAGGCCAGTTGGGAAGCCCCAATAAACCCACCATCCAAAGTACCAGAATGTGGGCAACATGAATGCAAACGCTAGGATGTTCTTAACTCCCGACGACAGCACATTTTTCACCCGGCTGGCGCCCATCTCGTAGGCCAGAAAGCCTGCGTGAATTAAGATCATTAGCGGAATTGTTAAGTAATAGTAAGCTTCGGCGAAAACGGTATTGGTTGTACCGGCCTTTGCCTCGAGCGCGGCAACTTTCGCCACCAGCTCAGCAATTTGCTCTTCCATAGTCCCTCCTGTCCTGTCGAACCTCGACTTTTCACTTCTAACGAGTAATTACTGGGTGCAGCCTACACTATACCAATTACTTACCGGCAGTACTTTTTTTAAACCAAAGCTAGGCCAAAATATTGATGGTGTCTGTCCGCAATACAATTGCAGAGAATATCTTCCCGGACTGGAAATTTTCTGCTGGGTGCCATCGACAATATTGACGCGTTTCCGATAGGAGTGCGCCGAGAATTCTGGGGCAATCTGACCGTATCGGGCGGTTTAAGAGGCCTTTCAAGAAAAAGGTTGAAGTTATGCCATCTGCTACCATCGCCGCTGCGTATTATCGCGGCGACAAGCGATTTTCTGTCGAACAAATCACCCCGACCGCGCCAAATCCTGACGAGGTTTCGATCCGCACATCGTATTGCGGCATTTGCGGCACTGATATGCATGTATTTCACGGCAATATGGATGCCAGGGTCGGATTTGAACGTATCATTGGCCACGAAATGTCCGGCATCGTCGAAACAGTCGGCAAAAATGTTCATGGCATATCGGTGGGACAGAAAGCCGTTGTCCGCCCGCTTGATCATTGCGGCGATTGTCCGGCGTGTAATGCCGGTCACAACCACATTTGCCACAAGCTGAAGTTTCTAGGTCTCGATACGAACGGTGCGATGCAGGAGATCTGGACAGTTCCTTCGCATACCATTCACGTTCTCCCGGACGATATGGCTCTGGATCACGCCGCTCTGATCGAACCTGTTGCCGTGGCCTGTCACGATGTCCGGCTATCGGCGCTTCAGCCGGGCGAAGATGCTGTTGTCATTGGCGGCGGGCCAATTGGCGTTTTGGTCGCAATGGTCGCGCGCGAAGCCGGTGGCAACGTGATAATTTCCGAGGTCAATCCCCACCGACTGGCGATTGCCGCAAAACTTGGGTTTGAAACGCTGAACCCTGCCGAGACGGATCTGAGCACCGAGATCAATGCCCGCACTGGTGACAAAGGTGCGGACGTCGTGTTTGAAGTGTCGGGATCCCAACCCGGGGTCGATGCCATGACTGCGGTAGCTGCGACCCGCGCGCGCATCGTAATGGTCGCCATCCACGCGCAAAAGCCGCATATCGATCTTTTCCAATTCTTTTGGCGCGAACTAAGATTGATTGGCGCCCGTGTCTACGAGCCAGAGGACTATGAAAAGGCCATCTCCCTTGTTGCAAAAGGCGCAATTGACGCTGAAACGATTATCACAGACGTTAGTCCGCTATCCGATATTCAGTCAGCATTTGAAGCGCTTGACAGTTCGCCCACCGCTTTGAAAAGCCTTATCAAAGTGGGAGAGGGTGAATGAGCGGTCCTTCCATTTTCGATCTGAGGGGAAAAACTGCGTTGGTCACCGGCGCAAAACGCGGCATTGGTCGTGCAATTGCCGAAGGACTGGCCAGCGTCGGCGCGGATATTATTGGTGTTAGTGCAACATTGCGACCCGGCAGCGACGTCGAACAGGCCGTCACAGCAATGGGCCGATCGTTTCAGGGCCACACATGCGATTTTTCGGATCGGGATGCACTGACCGGTTTTGCGGCATCGCTGGATGCGGACGGGATCGCGCCGGACATTCTGGTGAACAACGCCGGCACAATTCGCCGGAAACCAGCGGTGCATCACAACGATGAACTATGGGATGAAGTGATCGAAACCAACCTTACAGCGCAGTTCGTACTTAGCCGTGAAATTGGTCGTAAGATGGTCGCGCGCGGGTCAGGTAAGATTATTTTCACCGCGTCTCTTCTGACATTTCAGGGTGGCATCAACGTGCCAGGCTATTCAGCTTCGAAGGGTGGTATCGGACAGCTGACCAAAGCACTTGCAAACGAGTGGGCACCGAATGGCGTCAATGTGAATGCGATCGCGCCCGGTTACATCGCCACTGACAACACACAGGCGTTGCAGGACGATCCGGCAAGATCCAAGTCGATCCTTGAACGCATTCCGGCTGGCCGCTGGGGCAAGCCACAGGATTTTGAAGGACCAGCGATCTTTTTGGCCTCTTCGGCGTCAGATTATGTGAATGGCGAGATTCTGGTCGTCGATGGCGGCTGGATGGGCCGCTAATATAACATAATCTAGCTTATCGGTTTAATTGAAGGGGCCGTCACCTCGTTGTAACTATGCGGTAGCCAAAATCGCGCTCTTCTAATTCAAGCAATCCAGAATACTTCTGTTCCCAGGCGCCGGTGTCGAGATCATTCTCGAGTTGCTTCAACCCCTCGTCTACATTGTCGATTGCCCAAAATGATGACATGGCGGCCCGAATTCTGGGATCGAGATAGGCCGCGGGCCGACGCCAATAGGCGCATAAAAAACCGTCAGTACAGTCATGCGGAATTGGAACCGCAGATGTTTCAACCGATCCAAGCCATCTCTCATAATCGGTCATCTTCGGCATTTGTGCCTCGTCCAGCGTAACAATTTCGGGGATGTAGTCTGCGAGCCAGAACCCCTGATGCGACGCGTCAAAAGTGAGCAAGACGACCTTGCCGCGCGTCACTCGACGCATTTCTTTGAGGCCTTTCTCTTTGTCCGCCCAATGATGAACGGTCAGAACCGCCATTGACGCGTCAAAGGAATTATCCTCGAATGGTAAGTTCTCTGCCTGGCCGAGAATTACCGGAGCCGCCGTATCAGAGCGTTGCCGTATCATTTCACCCGAAGGTTCGATCGCCGTAACCTTCCTGTTTGTGGGTTCATATGAACCCGTTCCAGCACCCACATTCAGGACTGTTTGTGCTGATCCAAGGGCAGCTTCTATTAGTCTCTTGATCCGAGAGTCAGGTTTGCGGAGATCAGAATAATTAACCCCGATCGTGTCGTAGGAAGCGCGCATAAAGCGGTGTAGCATAAGGCGAAAGTATTGTCAGGAAGCGCCTGCAAAAATGCTCTTGATCCACGTCAACGCGCATTGTGACGTCAGGCCTATCTTCAGCTGCATCATGGATACACTTGTTTCAACAGACTGGCTAAGCCGTCACCTCGACGATCCCGATTTGGTTGTCCTTGATTGTATGGTCCAGACCGAACAAGGACCAGACGGCATTACAAATCGAAGCGGCTATGAAGACTATCTTCGTGGCCACATACCTTCAGCAGGGTTCGCAGACCTCAAAGGCGATCTTTGCGACAGTAGCAATCCAATAGAGTTTTCGCTCCCCATTCCGGAGGCATTTTGTACCGCAATGGGCAAACTCGGAGTCGGTAACGGTTCGCGCGTCGTCCTCTATGACTCTTTAATGTCGGCGTGGGCTGCAAGGGTCTGGTGGATGTTGCGATGGGTCGGGTTTGACCAGGCTGCAATTCTGGATGGTGGCTTGAACGCCTGGCGTTCTGAAGGACGGCCGCTGTCGCCCAAACCTGCAACCCATCTGAAACAACACCTCACGCCGCATCCGAGATCGGAACTCATTGCCGACCGTTCTGAGGTTTTCGCAGCCATCACGGATAGCGACGTGCATTTGATCGATACTCTGCCTTCCGAGATTTACCGAGGCGAGATGACAATGTATGCTCGCCCGGGTCATATCCCCAGCGCGATAAACATCAGTGGGACTGAACTGATTCACGACACTGGCCATTATCGGCCCCTGCCCGAGCTTGAGGCGATGCACAATGGCAATCGCGCGGAGCGAGTCATCACTTATTGCGGCGGCGGGATCCTGGCAAGTTCCAACGCATTTGTGATGACACGATTGGGATTTGAGGATGTTGCGGTCTACACGGCGTCGCTTCAAGAATGGGCCGCCGACAAACGCAATCCAATGACCCTGGATCAGCCCCCAACCGAGTAGCTGAGGCGCTAAATGACGGATCTTGCATTCTGGTTTATTCAGATTCCGGGATGGGTGCTGTTACTCTACCTTGTTATCGCCCAATGCTTGCCCGCATTCAGCTATCAGGCCGGTGTGAGGATGGGCACTCAGGAGCCGGCCGAAAGCATCACTGAGGTTGGCGTGGCGTTCTTCAAAGGCTTTGCGGTCGGCGATCTTGTCGTTTACGTGCCGCTGCTTAGTGTCGGCCTTATCGGACAGATAGTGCAGGCGGATTGGGCACAACTGGTTCTTGGCGCAGCACTTGGAATTACAGTCTATTGGCCGATTGGGTGTCTTTGGGCCGTTAAGTCAGCGCGGAACGCAGCGGGTTGGAGCCTGCCGAAGGAACGGCAATACTGGGCCGTCTTGCCGGTTATTGCGCTCTGGGGATTGTGCGGGCTTGTCCTGCTGTTGACGTCAGCACCGGCGTAGCGAATCCGAGTGGGCAGCTGGATTGAGCCCAAAAAGATCATTCACAAGGTGCCAGTTTGGCGGTTTTTACCGAAAGGAAGTATGATGCGGTCAAGAATTGAGCCAATGGCAAAGCGGCAAGCGGCTTAAAGGAGATAGTGTAATGGTCTGCAATCCGGTGCCTATGAAGGTTACTCACATTCCCGATTTTCATGCGCTGGTGTCCTGTCCGCAATGCAGAAAGAAGCGTCCGATGTCATTCTTTGATCTAAGAAACTCGGGTCGGGCGCTCGACGGTACTGCAGAGTGGATTTGCAACGCTTGCAAGCAGAAGAGGAAACGTTTGGAAGACTCCTAATTATAGTCCCAAGGCGACTTTAGGTTACTTCCGCTTTGTCTCGCATTCCGGACTCCCGCCCATCCCTCATTCTACCCGATAGACATCTCCCGCGCTCAAATCGCGCACCAAGTCAACACGCGCACCGTCCCAGTGATAATCGAGATGCCGCCCCTGCCGCACATTCGAGGCAGTGTCGGGGTAAAACAGCGCGACGCAATCACCCTCTGCCCGCACACTTGCATAGACAATGCCCTCGGACCCATTACCGCGAAGCTGGGCGCTGAGGATCTGCGGTTCGGAATAATTTGATGGATTCATAAAAGGCTCAAAATCAGCACCGCGGACGTCATGGCAGTCAGCGGCCACGTCCAGCACTATCTCGCGGAAATGCGACGTCCAGCCGGGGGGCTGATCGGTCGCCGCCATAAACAGCCCGTGGTGGTAAATCGTCTCGGCAACGGCCGTTTCAAACGCTCTTGCGATGTAAAGTAAGCCGAACGAACCATCCGAGAACCGGCTAGTTCGGTCTGGGCTGACGTGCGTAAACGGGGCCATCAGAAATGAAGCCCCTGGCCCCGACACCCGGCGTGCGGGCGGCACCATGTCCAGATTGCCGATTGTCGCCATTAACCTTGGGTTCGTCTTCATCTCGGCCGAGATCAGTAAGCCCCAGTCCTCGGGATCGGCAATATCTTCGAATAGATCAATTGGAGGATAATGGCTGCGTACGATCCGCGCGGCGCCGTTCCAACTTATTTCCGCAATAGGCGGCTCTACCAAGCCCCCCGCTCCGCATCGAGATAGCGGCGGATCCGCATCAAATCGGTCAACTCGCCACCCAGCATCACGTCCAACGCGCGCCGTCCGTCGAAGACTTTATTTGGCTGCTTAATCCAGGCGTATGCTCGCAACGGATCGGCGAAGATGATCCGAAGCGCCTTGTGGATACCCATCAAGTTCGAAAGCCGTGCTTTGGTATCGCGGCTCATCCGGCCAGTCTGCCCGACTTTCCAGCGGCGCCAAGTGCGGACGGGCATGTCCAACAGTGTCGCCGCCTCGTCGTCGGTGATGTCCCAATGACGAAATAGATTCGCTGACGCGCGCAGCATCGCGCACGCCTCGTCGTCCGATATCGGATCGCGCGCAAAATCATCAGCCTTAGTTTCAATGATTTGCAAGGTCATCACTGCATTCCTTTTGGCAGTATATAGTAAATTTGATGCCAAATGGCAATATGGCGGACGAATTCAAGGAATTGCAAGCCGCGCTGAATGTGAACAAGGGTGTGGGCTTCAGGCTGGAACGGCTTCCATGAGTTCCTTCCAACGGTGACAAGACACTTCGTGCCCTGCGCCGTCGCCCTCTAAATGTGGCTCGATCGTCTTACAGATGTCGATCGCGTGCGGGCAACGTGTGTGGAATTTGCAGCCTGAAGGTTGATTGGTCGGCGACGGTATCTCGCCATCCAGCTTTTGCGCCTTGCCCCGGTCATCGGGATCGAGCGACGGGATCGCCGAAAACAGCGCCTTGGTATAGGGATGCTTGGGGGCCGCAAATAGTTGACGCGTGGGCGCGGTTTCGACCAAGCGGCCCAGATACATCACCGCCACGTGATCACAGGTGTGCGCTACAACGCTCAGGTCGTGGCTGATAAACATGAACGTCAGGCCCATTTCGTTCTGAATCTGCTTCAAAAGGTTCAAAACGTCGGCCTGGATCGACACATCCAGTGCGGCAACGCTTTCATCTGCGACGATGAACTTGGGCGCTGACACCAACGCCCGTGCAATCGAGATCCTTTGTCGCTGCCCACCGGAAAACGCATGCGGGAAGCGGCGAAGGTGTTCGAGGTTCAATCGGCATTTAGCCGCGATCTCGCGCACGCGGTTGTCGGTTTCTTCCCGTGTATTGGTGATCCCCATCACTTCGAGCGGTTCTGCTATGATGTCGCGGACGGTCATCCGCGGCGACAGTGCGGCGTAAGGATCCTGAAAAATCAGCTGGGCGCGTTTGCGATAGTCTTTCAGCTCTTCTTTGGTGATGTTCTCGAGGTCGTACTCTACCTCGCCGTCGGAGTAATGCGCGCCACCTGCCGTGATGGGTGCGGCCTTTAAAAGCGCCATTCCCAGAGTGGTTTTCCCTGACCCCGACTCGCCAACCAGACCAAAGAACGATCCGTTTTCAATCTCGATCGAGACATTGTCGACCGCTTTCAGGATCTGCTTTTGGAGTATTCCGCTGCCGATCTGGTATCCAACCGACAGACCCTCGGCCTTGATCAGAATGTCAGTCATCGGCGCAGCCCAATTCTTTCCTTTTTCGCGAAATTTTTTGACGAATTGGCAAACGTGCAGGGCCACCGATTTCGACCGGCATTCTTCCACCAACGATTTTCACTTCGTAGCTGCACCCGCGCTGGAGCCGTTCCACTAATGACGCACGAGGCTCGTCCAAAAAATTGAACATCCATGTTTGCGGGAGTTTGTAGATGCCGCGGTCGGTTTGGACGTGCCCACAATACCCTACATTGTCGAATTGTGGTGCGCTGCTTCGCTGATTTCGTGACCGAACGAATTTCCCCGTCGAGCACCGCACAGGAGTGTCTGCCAACTCTACGCGAATGATTGTTGTGTGTGTGTCTACGATATAATCGGCAACCAGGACCCCCAGAGGAATTATCAAAACCAAACCACCGACAGCCACACCAACTTTCTGTAATCTGCGCAAACCGCTCCAATTCATTTTTCGGTTGGCCAAGTCGCGTCCTTCTCATTCCGCCGCCTCCGAATAGATGTGACACGCAACGTGATGCGTCGGGTCCACTTTCACGTCGCGCGGCAATTGCGACATGCATTGATCGCCGACGACTTGGCTGCACCGTGTGTTGAAAACACACCCGGCAGGACGCTCAAGCGGCGACGGAATATCGCCGGGCACCGGCGTTAAGCTGGCATCGAGATCCTCAAGCTTTGGAAGTGCCGCCAATAGCCCTTGGGTGTAAGGGTGCTTCGGATTGCGGATAACTTCGCGCACCGGGCCTTCTTCGATCATCCGGCCTAAATACATAACGTTCACCTTATCGGCGGTTTGCGCCACAACGCCCAGATCGTGGGTGATGAAAATGATCCCCATGCCAAACTCGGTCACCAGGTCCTTCATCAGGTCGATCACTTGAGCCTGAATGGTCACATCCAGCGCGGTTGTCGGCTCATCCGCTATCAAAAGCCGGGGCTTGGTCGATAGTGCCATCGCAATCATCGCGCGCTGCCGCATGCCGCCGGAGAGCTCAAACGCATACTGATTGAAACGTTTCGCCGGATCCGAAATGCCTACCCGGTCAAGCATTTCCACCGAGACTTCCTTGGACTGTTTCTTTGACATGTCCGAATGAAGCTGAAGCTGCTCGACCATTTGCTTGCCGATCGAAATCGCTGGAGCAAAGCTGGCCATCGGCTCCTGAAAGATCATGCTGATTGCGCCGCCCCGAACAACATTCAGTTCGCGTGGCGTTTTCAGCGACAGCACATCAACCGGGCCGTCGTCAGTGTGCAGGGTGATCTTGCTTTCGGGCGTGTAAACGGCGTTTTGCGCATTTAAATGCATCAATGACTTGGCCGTCACTGATTTGCCCGAACCGCTTTCGCCTACAAGTCCCATCACCTCGCCCTTGTCGATCGAGAACGACACATCCTCGACCGCAGTGATCAGCCCTTCGTCTGTTTTGAACTGCAGCGTCAGGTTTTGGACGTCGATCAACGCACTCATTTCTTTGTATCCGCGTAAGGATCAGCCGCGTCGCGCAACCCGTCACCAACAAAAACAAAGGCCATTACCAGTGCAATGAAGAACAAGACCGGGATGAAGTACCACTGATAGTTCAGCATCACATCGGCGCTGGTGGCTTTCTGCAGCATCACGCCCAGCGAACTGACAGGATCCTTCAAGCCCAAACCGATGAAGCTCAGGGCAGTTTCTGAAAGTACCATATAGGGAAACGAAATCACCAGATCGACGATGATATAGCTGGTGAACGAAGGCAGAAGATGTCGGCGAATGACGTGGCTCGGCGAAGCACCACAAAGCTGCGCGGCCAAAACATACTCCTGATTGCGCTCTG
>JBPCWO010000184.1:0-7112 GCA_051009475.1 Boseongicola sp. | reverse complement strand
TATCTTCAGGCCGCCGTGGCCACCCGACTGAATGTCATCGTCTCGGGCGGAACCGGTTCTGGTAAGACCACAACTCTGAATGGCCTTTCTTCATTCATTGATGATGCCGAACGTATCCTCACAATCGAGGACACGGCGGAACTTCAGCTTCAGCAGACGCACGTTGGTCGAATGGAAAGCCGGCCGCCGAACGTCGAAGGCAAAGGTGCCGTCAGCCAGCGCGACTGTTTGAGAAACGCGCTTCGTATGCGTCCCGACCGCATAATCGTCGGTGAGACGCGTGGTGAAGAAGTCATCGACATGTTGCAGGCGATGAACACTGGTCACGACGGGTCGATGACAACGATCCACGCCAACAGCGCCCGCGATAGTGTCAGCCGTCTGGAAAACATGATTTCCATGTCCGGGATCGAGATGCCGCTGAAGGCAGTTCGAAGCCAGATCTCTTCGGCTGTTAACCTGATCGTTCAGGCCAGCCGTCTTCAGGATGGTTCGCGCCGCATGGTCTCGATCACTGAGGTGACCGGCATGGAAGGCGAAGTCATCTCGATGCAGGAGATATTTCGCTATCAGCGCGTTGGACTGACGCCCGATAACAAAATCATCGGCCACTTCACGGCCACTGGTGTGCGCAGCCACTTCTCGGAACGTTTCCGGATGTGGGGATACGACCTGCCCTCCAACATCTTCGAACCATTTGCGGCGGAGTAGAATTAAATGGTCATCAGCGCAGAACCGCTAATTTACGGCCTGATCTTTGTGGCTGTCCTGGCATTGGTCCAGGGCATCTATCTGACTGTATTTGGCAAGTCGATCAGCCTGAACAATCGGGTTAATCGCCGCCTCGAGATGCTTGAGCGTGGCGCGGGTCGCGAGCAAGTTTTGGAACAGCTCCGCAAGGAGATGTCCCAACACATGAAATCGAAGAGCATTCCGCTCTATGCGATTTTGGCCGAGAAAGCGCAAAAGGCGAACATTGCCTTCACGCCAAGCCAGCTGATCATGGTGATGGGTATTCTCAGCGTTGTTGCTTTTGTCGGACTGACATTTGCAACCGGCGCCGCGTTCCCGATCCGGATTGTTTTGTCGATCGTCATGGGCGTTGGTGCAGTCTTTGTTTGGGTAAACAACACTGCGAAAAAACGTCTGGGAATGATCGAGGAACAGCTTCCCGAAGCCGTCGAATTGATGGTTCGGTCACTGCGCGTCGGTCATCCGTTTTCGGCCGCACTGCAGATTGTTGCGAAAGAAGTCCCCGATCCGCTTGGGTCGGAAATGGGCGTGATTTCGGACGAAGCAGCTTATGGGCGTGACGTCGGAGAAGCACTGAAACACATGGCCGAACGCATGGACATGCAGGACTTGCGCTTCCTAGCTGTGGCGGTGACCATTCAGCAGACTTCGGGTGGTAACTTGGCCGAAATTCTTGACGGCTTGGCCAAGGTGATCAGGGCTCGCTTCAAATTGTTCCGGCGCGTGCGCGCCATTACGGCTGAAGCAAAGTGGTCTGGCATGTTCCTGTCGCTTTTCCCGATCGTTGCTCTGGTCATGATCAACGTCATCCAGCCTAATTACTATGACGACGTGAAAGAGACTGCGGCCTTTATCCCAGCCTGTCTGGTCGTCGCCGGATTCCTCGTGGTGAATATCTTCGTCATGAAGGCCCTCGTAAACATCAAGGTGTAAGCCCAATGGAAAAGATTTACTCTTTATACGATGCGGCAAACGCATTCTTGACCGAAAATTTCGGTGCACTTGGGCCACTCTTGGTGATCGGTGTGCTTGGAATGTTCCTGGTGCTGCTGACGTTGCCGATCGTGATGAAGCGCCAGTATGACCCACTCGACAAATTGCGCGACGCAACACGTGCAAGTGCTGCAAGCGCAGATGAAGAGGGCAAGCGAAAGAAGCTTCGCAGGGGTCGCGCAGGCAAAGGCGCGAAGCTCGCCAAATACTCGAACTTCCTTGAGCCGCAAAACGAAGAAGAATATTCCGCCGTTGCGCTTAAGCTTCTACAAGCTGGTTATCGATCGAAAGACGCGGTCCGCACCTACCATTTCCTTCAGTTTGCGTTGGGAATTGCGTTTTTGCTGCTAGGCATAATGTATGCCATCTACAGCAGCGCCACTGGCGAACCGACCACGCAGGCGCTAATTTTGTCGATCGTTATTCCGGGGGCCGTTGGATACATGTTGCCCAAATATTGGGTTACACGTCGACAGACGGCACGGCAGGAAGAGATTACCAACGGATTCCCGGATTCGCTTGATATGATGCTGGTCTGCGTTGAAGCTGGACAGTCGCTCGATCAGTCAATCATCAGGGTCAGCGGCGAAATTCGAGCCGGCTTCCCTGCCCTAGCTGACGAATTCGAATTGGTCTCGCACGAAATGAAGGCCGGTAAGGACAAATCTTCGGTTCTTCGCGATATGTCAGAGCGCGCCGGTGTTCCTGACGTCGCGAGTTTTGTAACCGTTCTGATCCAATCGGCGTCTTTCGGCACATCAGTCGCCGAAGCCTTGCGGGTTTATGCCGCTGAAATGCGTGACAAACGCGTCATGCGCGCAGAAGAAAAGGCAAACACCTTGCCGACGAAGATGACCCTTGCCACAATGATGCTGACTGTGCCGCCGCTCCTGATCATTTTGATCGGGCCGTCGATATACAACATCGCGGTCACGCTAAGCGAGGCGAACTTCTAAGGGGCAGAATGCGCCGCAAAAATCTAAGACTTGGAATTGCCGCACTGGTAATCTTGGCCGCCTGTGAAAACACGGGCGGCCTTCGCCAATCAAGCGACAGTCCGTTTGCACCGACCGGACAAGGGCAGGCGGAATATGTGGACGGCCTGGTCGTCGGTCACCGGCTAATGGAATTTGGCGAATATGAACTTGCGCTGAAGGCCTATCATCGTGCCGCCGCGGAACAGGGCGTCAATGTCGATGTCCTGTCCGCAATTGGCTCGGCTAACTTGCAGCTTGGCCGATTAAACCAAGCCGAACAGATCCTACGCCGAGCTACAGAAGTGGATGAAACGTTTCCTCCTGCCTGGAACAACCTCGGCGTCGTCTTGATGGAGAAAGGCCAGTTCGGCGAAGCAAGTCGTGTTTTTCGGCTTGCCTTCGCTTTGGATAACGGCCGGAGCGCGGAAATTCGCGATAATCTCAGCTTAGCTCTCGCAAAACTGGAAAATCCCGATTACTCTGCGCCCGAGAACGAGTTCCGCCTGGTGCGCCGGGGGCCTGGCTTTTACAGGATCCTTTCGACACCCGAAACCCCATAAAGAGGGCCGAAAGGGCGGGCGCGAGCAGCAAGGGGACTGAGCGTTATGCGCCGGGACGGTTTTATTTCTTTTATATTTATCAGCGCCATAGGCTTGTCTGCATGTGAGCCAGGTATGTCTGATGCCGAAGTTGAGCGGGCGTTGAAAGACGTCAACGTAATCGACGAAACAAATCTAAATGACGTGATGCTTACCGTAGCTGATCCGAATGAGGCGGTAACTTATTTTCAACGCACGTTAGAGCAAAACCCGAACCGCATTGACTTGCAGCGAGGGCTCGCGATTTCACTTGTTCGTGCGGGAAAAGCAACAGCTGCCTCGTCGGCCTGGGCGACGGTGTTAGAGCATCCGGACTCGACCGCGGAAGACCGGGTTGAGTATGCGGACGCGCTGATCCGTTCGAACCAATGGGATCGCGCCGAGGCCGAGCTCAACAAAATTCCACCCACACACGAGACGTTCAAGCGTTACCGGCTTGAGGCGATGATCGCCGACAGCAACGAAGAGTGGAAAAGTGCCGACAGTTTTTACGAGATTGCAGTCGGACTCACGACCAAACCATCCGGCACGCTAAACAACTGGGGTTATAGCCATCTGACACGCGGCAACTACGTTGAGGCCGAAAGGTTATTCGGCGAAGCGCTGACGTATGATGCAACGCTGTTCACTGCAAAAAACAATCTGGTTCTTGCACGCGCCGCACAGCGTCGCTACGAAATGCCGGTTGTCCAAATGACCCAAGTCGAACGAGCGCAGCTTTTGCATACTGCTGCCCTATCAGCGATCAAACAGGGCGACGTCAATACCGGGAAAAGCCTGTTGAGCGAAGCAATCGATACTCATCCACAATTTTTCGAGGCGGCCGTCCGTAGTCTTGAGGCGCTGGAAAACAACGAAAATAACTAGAGAGAGCCGCGCCCGCCATGGTAACTGCCTGGACCACCGCCGCGTGGTTTCTTCCTTTCGTCTTGCCGATCGCAATTTGGGTTGCGTGGAGCGACATGGCGACGATGAAGATACCGAACAAGGCAGTTATCGCGATGCTTGCTGTGTTCGTTATTATTGGGCTAATTGCCTTGCCATTCACCGAATATCTTTGGCGTTACTTGCATTTTGCCGTGGTCCTGGTGATTTGCTTTGTTTTGAACATGGTGCGCGCATTAGGAGCCGGTGACGCGAAATTCGCCGCCGCGATGGCGCCTTTCATCGCCCGTCCGGACTGGTTGGCATTCATGTACTTGTTGGGGGCCACTCTTATCGCCGCTTTTATCGTTCACCGGCTAGCTCGCGCATCGTCGCTGAGGAGCCTTGTTCCGGATTGGGAGAGCTGGACCAGGCGCGAATTTCCGATGGGGCTTGCGCTGGCGCCTTCACTTGTTTTGTACCTGTTGATCGCGTTCATCTGGCGCTAACGCAATGAAAATAAAGCGTAAAGCTCATTATCTCTGACCAGAGTTATCGGCAAATTGGCCGCCTCAAGTTCGTTCAGCATGATCCCATAAACCCGATCCAGGAAACTGCATTTGGGCACCAGGATAAAGTCAGCATTTTCGATACCTGAGAGGTTTCCGTAGTACCAAGGTGCACCGTTCTGAAGCGGTTCAAAGTCTGCGAAAAGCCAGAAGGACGTTAGTATGTCGGTTGTAAATAGCTGGCTGCCAGCAGGGATATCGGCCTCGACAAGATCTGCACTGATCTCATTAAACCAAGCAGAGGTGCCTGCCAAAATCTCGCAATGGGGAAATGTGACACCACCGAGCGTTGGGGGGTCGGAGCGATCGGCAAGTTTCCTGTATTTGCCCCAGACGCTCGATGGCTGGTCAAGATAGACTTCCGCATTCACCGTGTATGCGCGGTCCTTGCGAACCAGAATGTCGTGGTGTCGGGGAAGCGCCGGAAGCATCGGATCATATATTTCGGTCGGCTGCGCGAAGTGGCGCAGCGGCGACATCGTCAATGTGAATGCGGAAGCGGAAAATATCACCACGGCCGCCAATGAGGTCATCGTCAATGCAGTTCGCATGTCAACACCGCCAACGACCCGCGCTCCGGCGGCGGGGCGAAGTGCCATCATGACCGCCGCCAACGGGACTAACCATTTGGGGTCATTTCCGAAGTTTTGATAAGTGATAAAGAAGAATCCAGGTACCAATAATACAGCGCCCAGCGCAGCATTGGGATGCCCTGCTCGGCTGATGAACGAATAGCTGAGAAGTCCGATTATGACTGTCGCGATGCTTTGCGGGCTTGAGATCATCGCTGAGAACGCAACCCCAGGGTACGGTCTGATTTCGGACTGCGAAACAGTCAACAGATCACCGACATAGCCCGGCCAGAAGTCGAAGCCGAAAACGAAAGTCACAAGCAAGACAACAACTGCACCGGTGACGACGGTTGCCGCTATTGCAGCAGTCTGGCGTCTTAAAATCAACACCAGCGCGACACCCGGCAGAAGAGCTACGAAGAACGTCACTTTCAGTAAAACGAGCGCCGAGAAACCGAGGCCGTAGATCAGACCGTCAACGAGGGGCCATTGCCTGCCTCGGGGCCGCGTCAAAGCAGTAACGCTTAACACCCATGCGACGGCCCATGCCCAGCGGTTATAGTGCATGGAAATAGACAATCCCGGTTCGGTTCCGCCAAACGTGAGCGCCAGGATCAGAATCATCGAAATCGCCGCGAAAGTGTAACCTGTGTACCGCGTTAGTCTGGACCATGCGGCGTACCAGACCGGAATCACCATTACGGCGGCAACCAGAACCTGACTCCATATTATTGCCGCGCCGATCCCGTAACCTGCTTTCAGAAATACTAAAATCGGCCAAAGCGATAATAGCCCAAGTGGGGTCATGAAATCCTGATGCGGCTTCAATCCCATTTCCATTCGAAACAGGATATCCATCAAATGATAAGTATCGCCTTCATGCGCCGATATCAGAAACGCGCCTTTCGAAATCGGAAGGGCCGCCATAATCCCCCCAGAGATCAAGATTATTCCAAACAAAATAATGGGATTTGGTCTGCTCATTCCCCATCCTTTTTCCATTTTTTGGCCACAATAACCCGGCATCTTGCAGCCAGCAAAGGCCTGGCACGGGTTATTGTCCAAATTTGGGCAACAGCGGGTCAGGTGGGTAACTGGATGAGGCACGGGTAGCTAAAATGAATATGCAAACTTCCAATGTCATCGCACCGCCAGCACCGCGGTCGCTTGAGGGCATGAAGCTTCCGATCGTGATGATGCGCGACATTCTTTTAAAAACGATGTTCCGCATGAATCTTGATGCTGTTACCGATTTGGCCACGGCAATGTGTCTTCCCGTCCCAGTTACGCAAGAACTTGTGGACATGGCGCGTGAGCAAAAGCTGGTTGAGGCCACCGGTACCTTGCACGCCAATTCTGGTGGCGAAATGGGCTTTCAGCTAACAGAGGCGGGCAAAAGCAGAGCGCTCGACGCGTTGGCTCAGTCGGAATACTACGGCGCTATGCCTGTTCCGCTGGAAATTTATTCAGAACAGGTCAAACGCCAATCAATTCGCAATATCCAGGTTACACGTGACCAATTGATAGGTGCGATGGAAGGGCTGATCCTGCCAGACGAGCTTCTCGACCATTTGGGACCTGCGGTCAGCGCCGGTCGCTCGATCCTGATGTATGGACCGCCCGGTAACGGTAAATCCTCGATCTCGAACGGCATTCGTGACGCACTTGGGGACAAGATTTATATTCCGCGCGCCATCGAATATTCGGGTCAGGTGATCACGGTCTATGACCCGATCGTTCACACTGCCGCCGAGACGATTGTGGATGATCCAAATTCACTTCGCC
>JBPCWO010000183.1:0-2690 GCA_051009475.1 Boseongicola sp. | reverse complement strand
CCATTGATCCACCGACCAGCGCCAAACCAATACCGGTGTTACCGGCAGTACCCTCGACGATCGTCCCTCCGGGGCGCAGAGCGCCCGTGGCGACAGCATCGCGGATGATCGAAAGCGCTGCACGATCCTTCACGGACTGCCCCGGGTTCAAAAACTCAGCTTTTCCAAGGATTTCACATCCGGTCGACTCAGACGGTCCGCGCAATCGAATTAGCGGCGTGTTTCCAACAGTTGCAGCAAGATCGGCACGCACATTCATTCGAGCATCCTTTTTGGGTGAATGCTTCCTAATTCTCAGATGAACCGGTTGCAATGCAAGTCGGTGCGCTGCAGGTCAGAATAGGCAATCTCAGATTGCGCGCGTTCCCCATTATCAAGCTGTCAGCGTCTGTTAAAAGGACATTGATCGCTGGTGATCGGCGACGGCACTCGGCAGGTATTACTTGTGAGAATTCTTAGCTTTAGATCAAGACCAGCGGCGCGCAAAAAACTCGGTCAACCAAGACACAAACAGCGCGCCAATAACTGCCGGCAAGATCACGTCCTGCACAGCCGCAAGCTTGCCGTATTCCAGAAAGAGCTGCGCCATTTCTTGCATCGCCTCGACCGGACCGTCGTAGTAGAGCCTGGTTGAACGCCGGATCATTTCATACCCCGCCCAACACAGAAGCGCCCAGAAAACAGTCGCGGCGAAAGTCGTGAGCCCATAGCCGAAGGACTGGCGGTATGATTTACCGGCGCCCTTCCCCATGATCGTCCATCCCATCGCCATCCCAATCAGCGCATTGATGATCGAAAACAACCCTACCCGCGACCCTTCAGGAAGAAGCGGTTTCACCAAGTCTGAAACGAAGTAAGCCAAGGCCGCGAATGTAATCGCGGCGACGAGTTTCCCGCCTGTGGGCATCTGCTCTATCCCGGTTTTGTGACCGTAATCTGTGTTACGTCAATGTTTCCGGCGTGAAATCCCGCAGCGCAAGAGGTTAGATAGAAATTCCACATTCTTCGGAACCGATCGTCGAATCCGCGCAACGATACGACATCGTCCCATCGGTCATTAAAGGTATCGTGCCAGCGGCGAAGCGTTTGGCTATAGCATTCACCGAATTCGACTGATTTCATAACCCTGAGCCCGGCCTTTTCGACTTCCGAGCGAAGAACTGAAGGTGAAGGAAGCATACCACCCGGGAAAACGTATTTCTGAATGAAATCAACGCTTTTTCGATAGGCGTCAAACCGGTGATCTTCGATTGTAATGATCTGAAGCGTCGCTTTTCGTCCGGGTTTCAGACGATTTCGAACTGCGTTGAAATAGGTCGGCCAGTATTTCTCGCCAACTGCCTCGAACATCTCGATTGATGCGACTCCGTCGTAGATACCGTGTTCGTCGCGGTAATCTTGCAACTTTATTTCAACTTGATCACTCAAGCCCGCACGGTCCATGCGATCAACGGCATAATCAAACTGTTCTTTTGATATTGTTAACCCAGTGACTTTGAGGCCCCGTTCTTTCGCCGCATACTCGGCGAATCCGCCCCAGCCGCAGCCGATTTCGAGCACGTGGTCGCCTGGGTTCGCTCCCATCTGATCGACCATGCTTTGATATTTCAGAATTTGCGCTTTCTCGAGGCTTTCCTGGCCAGTCTCAAAGATCGCCGATGAATAGGTCATCGTGTCATCAAGCCAAAGCGAATAAAAGTCGTTTCCAAGGTCGTAGTGATACGAAATATTCTTCTTTGCCTGGCTTTTGGAATTTGAATTCAGCCAGTGACGCATACGTTCAAAGGCGCGCACGAAAATCATCCCGGGGAAACTGTAGTACATTTCTTCATTGCCTGCATGCATCGCATCCATGAACACCTGCAAGTCCGGCGTCGACCACCAACCTTCAAGGTACGCGTCCGAGAATCCAAGATCGCCTTCGCGGATCAGCCGGGCAAAAACATCCGGATTGTGAACACGAATCTCGGCAACTGGGCCCGGGTTCGGGGCTTCGACACGGAAAATTCGGCCATCCGGCAAATGAAAATCCAGACGACCGTACTTAAGCTTTGACGCAATCGCGAACGTGGCGGCGAAATAACGCGGCAGGTTTGTCTGACCATCTAGCGATGTTATTGGCGCCATGACCCCGTGTCCCCCCTGGCGTTTTGGACAGATTAGCGCTCAATCACCGATCATCAACCATTTCTTGAGCTTAAGGCTTCGTGCGGCATCAGGTTGCCGATCTAAGGCTTGTTTTGCTGATGGTTGTAGGCATCTCAATATGAAACTGCGGATGGAAATTGTCACAGAGCAAGTGCACGAAAAACTTTTGGCACTTCTTCGGGCAAGTCCTCTGCGGTCAGGCCGGGGCCAAATGACAGTGCGCATTCGGTGTGGAGCCAGGCAGCAGTTTCAGCCGCCTTCATTCCGCCAAATCCACGTGCCAGCAGCCCCGTGATAAAACCGGCCAGCACATCGCCCGACCCTGCCGTGGCAAGCCAAGGTGCGGAACGTTCGTAAGCGCTGGAATTTATCGAGCAATCGCCGGTCGGATCAGCAATCACCGTGTCCGGACCTTTAAACAGGACCGTGCAGCCAGCCCTCGCAGCAGCCTCGCGGGCGGCATCGACCGTGGAGTAAGCCGGGCCGGTTGTGGCGGGCGCGGCAAGCTTTTCCGAAATGTCGGGGAAAAGGCGCTTAAACTC
>JBPCWO010000182.1:0-15799 GCA_051009475.1 Boseongicola sp. | reverse complement strand
GAAAACGGTAGTTACTGGATCAAGCATATTCCCGACGATGCCGAATTCTACAAACCGTGGAATGCCGCCTATCAGGACTGGGCGGTCAATCTTGGCTTATTCGATGCGCCTTCGCCATATCTTTTTACGCTCTGGTGCGAACCGCTGCGCCGATTTCAGCTCGCGGCAGAAGGAAAGCACCGACGGAGCCCGCCCGAGCATCTGAAACCTCGCTATGGTGCCACAATGGATCCGTTGCCGGTCTGGTATCCGCCGTTCAGCGAAACAGACGACGGCTTTGACGTCCACGCACTCACCCAGCGCCCGATGGCGATGTATCACAGCTGGGGCAGCCAAAACGCATGGCTTCGGCAAATTCACGGCCGAAACCCACTTTACGTGCCCACCAAGATCTGGGAGGCAAATGGATTTACCGAGGGCGATTGGGCCCGTGTCACCTCGCCTCACGGAGAAATCACCGTGCCAGTCATGCAAATGGCTGCGCTGAATGAAAACACCGTCTGGACCTGGAATGCCATCGGCAAACGCAAGGGCGCCTGGGCGCTTGATCCCGAGGCCCCTGAATCAACCAAAGGATTTCTTCTGAACCACATCATCCACGAACTATTGCCGCCCAAGGGCGACGGGCTTCGTTGGGCCAATTCGGACCCGATCACGGGACAGGCAGCTTGGTTCGACTTACGGGTGAAGATCGAAAAGGTTTCGACACCCAAAGAAAGCCAGCCCGCACACCCACCACAGAAAAGCCCGATCGGCAAAGGCCCAGAAGTCGTGAAGCGGAAAATTGGCGCATGACGACGCTCCCGACTCACACTGAAAAATCGCTCGGGCTGGTAATCGATCTTGATACCTGCGTCGGCTGCCATGCTTGCGTTACGGCGTGTAAAGGCTGGAACACCGAAAATTACGGCGCGCCGCTGGCTGATACGGATGCCTACGGCGCCAACCCGGTGGGCAGTTTCCTTAATCGCGTGCATTCCTTCGAAGTCCAGCCCGAAACCGGACCGGCGCAACTCTATCACTTTCCGAAAAGCTGCCTTCATTGCGCCGACGCGCCGTGCGTAACCGTTTGCCCAACGGGTGCGAGTTACAAACGGGTCGAGGACGGCATTGTTCTGGTCAATGAAAGCGACTGTATCGGCTGCGGGCTTTGCGCCTGGGCTTGCCCATACGGCGCCCGGGAAATGGATCCGTCCGAGAATGTGATGAAGAAATGCACGCTGTGTGTCGATCGGATTTATAACGAGAACCTGCCCGAGGAAGATCGCGAGCCCGCCTGCGTTCGCACATGCCCAGCAGGCGCGCGCCATTTCGGTGATTTTGCCGACCCGGATAGCAACGTCTCAAGGCTGGTTGCGGATCGTGGCGGCATTGAACTCATGCCTGAACAAGGCACGGCACCTGTCAATCGTTACCTTCCACCGCGGCCCAAGGACGAGGCGGCGGACTTCGACGTTCTTGCACCCTTTCTTGAGCCCATCGACGAGGAACCGGATGGGTTTCTTGGTTGGCTGGACAAGACACTCGAAAGGCTCGGCTGATGCATCCGGCACCGTCAATAATTTTGTTCACGACGCTGTCGGGCCTCGGTTTTGGGATGCTGGCGTTTCTGGGTCTCGATGTGCCGGCGCCGCGCGGGTGGACGGCGTTCGCGTTTTTCGTCATCGCGTATCTACTGGCAGCGGGTGGATTGAGCGCCTCGACTTTTCATCTCGGCCATCCTGAACGCGCGCTGAAGGCCTTTACGCAATGGCGTTCATCGTGGCTCAGCCGCGAAGCGTGGCTCGCAATTGTCACTTTGGTACTGATGGGTTTTTACGGGCTTGGGCTGGTTTTCTTTGACGCACGCCTCCGGGTATTTGGAATTCCAGGCGGCCTTTTGGCGTTGGGCACAGTCTTCGCAACGTCAATGATCTACACTCAGATGCGCACGGTACCTCGATGGAATCACTGGTCGCCTCCGGTGCTGTTTCTTGCTTACGCGCTTTCCGGCGGCGCCTTGCTGACCGGTCGCGTCACGCCCGCAATCGTCCTGTTGGTTGCAACTGGCATTCTTCAGGTCATTGCGTGGTTCGATCAAGATCGTCGTGAAGGCGCATCCGATACATCGCTCGCGACAGCGACGGGATTGGGCGGGCGCGGGGAAGTCCGCGCATTTGAGCCACCGCATACGGGCACCAATTATCTGACCAGCGAGATGGTATTTCGGATCGGTCGAAAGCACGCGAACATACTGAAAATCATATCGATTACTCTTTCTGTCGCGTTGCCGGTGTTACTCCTGCTTCTGCCTTTTCATCATATTTTTGCAGCGCTGGCCGCGCTGAGCCATTTAGCCGGCGTACTTGCCCAGCGCTGGCTGTTCTTTGCAGAAGCCCGCCACGTCGTCGGGCACTACTACGGGCGCTGACCGCATAGCGGGTATACCGAGGGGGCGACGTTCTGTCCGTTGCTATTTTTCTGCAACTGCATAAGTTCCCGGCAAAATCGGCGGGGATTCTCACGTTCAGTCGATTGCATTTCATAGGAGACACCCATGACTAATGTCGTCATCGCATCCGCCGCGCGTACACCGGTGGGAAGCTTCAGCGGAAGTTTTGCAACCACACCCGCCCACGATCTTGGCGCAGCTATGCTGGAAGCACTGGTTGAACGCGCCGGAATCGACAAAGGCGATGTCAGCGAGACGATCCTGGGTCAAGTTCTGACCGCCGGTCAAGGCCAGAACCCGGCGCGCCAAGCGCATATCAACGCCGGTCTGCCGAAAGAAAGTGCCGCTTGGGGCATCAACCAGGTGTGTGGATCAGGCTTGCGCTCGGTGGCATTGGGTGCACAGCACATCATGCTCGGAGACGCATCGGTCGTTGCAGCTGGTGGACAAGAAAACATGTCACTCAGCCCGCACGCACAGGCGATTCGCGCCGGGCAGAAGATGGGCGACCTGAAATTCGTTGATACGATGATCAAGGACGGGCTTTGGGATGCCTTCAACGGTTATCATATGGGCCAGACGGCCGAGAACGTAGCCGAGCAATGGCAGATCAGTCGCGAGCAACAGGACGAATTTGCTGTGGCCAGCCAGAACAAGGCCGAAGCCGCACAAAACGCTGGCAAGTTCGACGACGAGATTGTGGCCTTTACGGTGAAAACGCGTAAAGGCGATATCGTGGTCGACAAGGACGAATACATCCGGCACGGCGCCAATATCGAAGCCATGCAAAAGATGCGCCCGGCGTTCACCAAGGACGGCTCTGTAACCGCGGCCAACGCCTCGGGCATCAATGACGGAGCGGCAGGCGCGCTTTTGATGAGTTCGGATGAAGCCGAGAAGCGGGGCATCGAACCATTGGCGCGTATTGCATCCTATGCCACGGCGGGCCTTGACCCTTCAATCATGGGAGTTGGGCCGATCCACGCCAGCCGCAAGGCACTTGAAAAAGCCGGTTGGAAAGTTGGCGACCTGGACTTGGTCGAAGCCAACGAGGCGTTTGCCGCGCAAGCCTGTGCGGTCAACAAAGACATGGGTTGGGATCCAGAAATCGTGAACGTGAACGGCGGCGCAATTGCCATTGGTCACCCGATCGGCGCTTCTGGCGCTCGGGTTCTGAATACACTGCTTTTCGAGATGAAGCGACGGGATGCCAAAAAAGGTCTCGCCACGCTTTGCATCGGTGGTGGCATGGGCGTCGCAATGTGCGTCGAACGCGCATAGGCGAGAAGCGAGGCCGCGGTGAATAACTCCGATGAACTGGATTGCCTAGTGGCGGCCATTAGTTATCTTGGGAGGAGCGGCCTTTTTGCCCGCACGCCTGCTTTCCTGACACGAGAATTGGGGCTAGACGACAGAAAATGACAACACTGTTAGAGGAGTTTCCCGGGTTGTTCTGGAAATCTCGGCAGTCCACGGATCACGAGGACTGCAGCGAGCTCTTCAATAACCCTCAGGCACGTGTCTTAATACGACCGGACAACGGCGGACCTGAGAAAGATACTCCGTTTGAACCTCTTACACCGCGGGAAATCGAGCTACTTCGCAAGTTTGCGCTGAAAAAAACTTCACTTCGAGCGGAATTGATAAAGTGGATAGCAGTCCCGCCAGTAATGACCGCAATAATATTGGCGGTGAAATTGCTATGAATTGCATTGGACAAGGACAAACAAAATGGGACGTGTAGCTCTGGTAACCGGCGGCAGCCGGGGGATTGGCGAAGCCATTTCGAAAAAACTAAAGGCCGATGGCTTTGATGTTGCCGCAACCTATGCCGGCAACGACGAAAAGGCCGCTGCTTTCACCGCTGAGACCGGGATCAAAACTTACAAGTGGAACGTGGCCGACTATGACGCCAGTGCCGCGGGCATCGCTCAGGTTGAAAGCGATCTTGGACCGATCGACGTCGTCGTGGCCAACGCCGGCATTACACGCGATGCTCCTTTCCACAGGATGACGCCTGAGCAATGGAAAGAAGTGATTGATACGAACCTGACGGGCGTATTTAACACTGTGCACCCTGCGTGGCCTGGTATGCGCGAACGCAAGTTTGGCCGCGTGATCGTCATCAGCTCGATCAACGGACAGAAGGGCCAGTTTGCGCAAGTGAATTACGCCGCGACCAAAGCGGGTGACTTGGGAATTGTGAAATCACTGGCCCAAGAAGGCGCCCGCGCCGGTATAACGGCCAACGCCGTCTGCCCAGGCTACATAGCAACCGAGATGGTGATGGCGGTTCCGGAAAAAGTTCGCGAATCGATCATTTCGCAAATCCCCGCCGGACGCTTAGGTGAACCTGAAGAAATCGCGCGTTGTGTTGCGTTTCTTGCATCGGATGACGCAAGTTTCATCAACGGATCCACTATATCTGCAAACGGCGCGCAGTTTTTCAGCTGAGATTGCCCGGATAGCGGTTGATTGGGCCGGTCCTGGAAATGGTCGGCCCCAAACGACTGCATTGCATCCGCGAGGAAACGGGTCCCTTCGGGAGGTGACCGTAGATTCGGATCAACGTCTACGGGCTATATGACCAGCTCACGGCTACTCTGCTCCAATACCGTAGGCACCAGTTGCAGCAGGAGATTACGACGAAAACCGTCGACGCTCAGGCTGCAGGGCAGATTTGACCAGAAAAGATCGGAGCTAGTGGCTAAGTCGCTCGATTTCCTCTTTTATTTTGAGTTTTTGTTTCTTGAGAGTGGTAATTTGAAGATCATCGAAGGCCGGGCTTCGTTGTGCTTGTTCGACTTCCTGTGAGAGCATTTCGTGTTTTTTGCGGAGTTCCTCGAGATGCGAACTCAGACTCATGATCGTCCTCCTCTATTGGTTGCACGCAAATTCCAGCACGATTTCCGATTCGAGTCACGCACTGCGCGCGGAAAAAATAAATTGCCGCATCGGCACCAATTCTTACATAGGCACTAACTTGGCGTCTGAAAGGCTTTGACCATCGCGAAGTATGGCTTTTGCCTGCGCCGAATAGCCATCCCAATCCCCTTCGTGCTTTGCACCTTCATGTAGGATCAGCGGCTCCATCAGCCGCATTTCACCGCGAGAGTTTTTCTTTGCTGTTACGATGATATGGCCAGCTGACCGCCCACGGCGCGACGAGAGCGGCTGAACAATGACGTTGCCGAGTCGATGATCCATTGCGCGAATAACATCGCCAAGGCGCGACGCACGCTGTATCAGAGTCAATTGCCCTTGCGGCTTGAGCCGTCGGGTCGCGACATCGATCCAGGATGCCAACGGCGCGGTTTCGCCTCGCCCAGTTTCACGGCTCGGTTCATCCGCGCCCGGACCCGCGATGCGGTCAAAAAACGGCGGGTTGGCCAATACATGGTCAAAGCTTTCGGCGCGGACATCTGCAGGCAGGTCTTGGATATCTGCAGATACCAAACGGGCGCTAAGTCGATTTGCTTTGGCGTTTCTGCATGCCAGCGACACAAGGTTGGATTGCAGCTCGACACCCGTGGCGATCAACTCCGGCACTCTGTGCATCAAGCAGAAAAGCGCGACACCAACACCGCATCCGAGCTCCAGAACTCGATCGCCTGCGGTTGCGTCAATTGCAGCCGCGAGGAAAACGGGATCAGCTCCGGCGCGATACCCATTCTTCGGCTGGACGATCGTCAATCGCCCGTCCAAGAATTCGTCGCGAGTTTCGCTGCTCATGGTTCGATGGGCACGTCGTTGTCTTTCAGCACGTGGCTGGCCTTGAAGTGATCCTTGTCACGCACCATTAATCGCCGAGGCAATATTCCAATTGATCCTTCGAGGACGCTCATGTGGACGTCCATTTCGAAAAAGTCTATACCCTCGCCGTCAAGAAGAGCCCTCGCGAAGGCGATCAGAGTTAGGTCATTCGTGCGCAAAAGCTCTTTCATGGGATGGACATAATGACAGACTTTAGGGTTTGTCGAGCAATCTAACGAGCGTGTGATGGGTCTGGACGACGCCAACTCAGTGAAACCGCACGAGCGCCTGGCAGCGTATCTTGAAAACGATCTTGCGAAAGTGGGAACCTTGATCCGCGAGCGGATGGCCTCAAGCCACGCGCCGCGCATTCCAGAGGTTACGTCGCATCTGGTAGAGGCGGGTGGAAAACGCCTCAGACCGATGCTGACCCTCGCCGCTGCTCAACTTTGTGGTTACAAGGGCGAGAACCATCACAGGTTGGCTGCGACAGTGGAATTCATCCACACGGCGACGCTTCTTCACGATGACGTCGTCGACGAAAGCAAACAAAGACGTGGGCGGCCCACGGCTAATCTTCTCTGGGACAACAAGTCATCTGTCCTTGTTGGCGACTACCTGTTTGCAAGGTCCTTCCAGTTGATGACCGACACTGGATCACTGGAAGTTCTTCGAATCTTGAGCGGTGCGGCCGCGACCATTGCAGAGGGCGAAGTGCTTCAACTGACCGCGGCCGCAAATCTGTCGACAACTGAAGCGGTTTATCTTCAGGTCGTGCGCGGCAAGACCGCAGCGCTTTTCGCGGCCGCCTGCGAAGTTGGCGGAGAGATCTCAGATGCTGGTTCGGCGGAGGTCGAGGCGCTCAGAACCTACGGTGACGCATTGGGGATTGCCTTCCAGATAGCCGACGATCTGTTGGACTACAGCGGTGATGTTAACGCGACCGGAAAAAATGTCGGTGACGATTTTCGTGAGCGCAAACTTACATTGCCGGTGATCAAGGCCGTGACCAAAGCTAATGCCGAGGAGCGAGCCTTCTGGGTTCGCGCGATCGAAAAGGGCGATCAGCAAGACGACGATCTTGCGGAGGCTCTGCGCCTGATCGCTCGCCACGGGACAATGGATGCCACACGTGCCGAGGCGCTAAACTGGGCCGAGACGGCAAAGACTGCAATGAGGACGCTCCCGGATCATGACGTCCGCGACATGCTCATTGACCTTGCCGATTATGTAGTGGCGCGCATCAGTTAAGACAGCAATCGCGAACCCACCAATTCAGGTGGTTCGAGGACAAGTCCTTGGCTGCGAGTTTCGCTAGGCCAGGTTCGTCAAAAAGCGCAAAGCATGTGGCGCCTGAACCGGACATTCGAACGCAAAGCCTGCCATCGGTGTGTGACAATGATTTCAACACATCTCCAATTTCGGGATGCAAACGAATGGCAGGTTCTTCGAGATCATTGCGTTGATCCCTGAGCCAAGCACACAATTCCTGCGCCGATCCACCTTCAGGGATGTCGCCCATCGGCGCGTTTTCTTTCCGGTCGAGGACGGAAAAGACCTTTCGTGTAAGGCTTTCAATGCGCGGATTGACAAGAACTGCGAAAACCCGTGGAAGCGACAACGATTGCAACTGCTCACCGATGCCCCGCATGCGTGCTGGACCACCGTGCAGACAGATTGGCAGATCGGCCCCGAGCATCGCCGTATCACCTTGAAAGGGCCGTCCCGATAGTTGCCCGAGCCCTTTTAAAACCGCCGCTGCGTCGGACGATCCGCCGCCGAGGCCGGAGGCGATCGGAAGTCGCTTGTCGAGTTGAATTTTTGCGGGGTAACCGAAAGCAAGAGCCGCAGCAACACACAGATTTTCCGGACCGTCGGGAACTCCATCCGCTTCAGGACCAGTCACCGAAAACGCCAACTCCCCGGCATCCTGCAAAAATACATTGTCGCCGACATCTGCGAATGCCACCAGCGAGTCTAACTCATGATACCCATCGTCGCGCTGACCGGTTATGTGTAGCGCAAGATTTATCTTGGCCGGCGCAAAAACACTAACCGTCGTCATTCGCCATTTCGAGCGGCGCTGCACCCTCTTCGACAAGCACATCGTCGAGACCGATTTCCAGCTTGCGCCGAATTCGGTCCGGGTCAATATCGCCGGTATCGGTATCTTCTGTCACAAAACTTAGCGCGCGGTGCCACTGGAACTCTGCCTCACGCAATCTACCAACAGCCCAATAAACATCCCCCAGATGATCATTGACCACTGGATCAATTGGCATCAATTCAACCGCGCGTTCCATGTGGCCAACGGCTTCGTTGTAGCGGCCAATCCTGTAAAGGCCCCACCCAAGGCTATCGATGATATAGCCGCTGTCCGGGCTTAGTGCGACAGCGCGCTCGATCAGATCCAACGCCTCATCGAGATTGTCCTGCATTTCCAAGAAAGAGTACCCAAGATAGTTCAGCACTTGTGGTTGCTCGGGTCGCAGTTCCAATGCCCTTCGAAAATCGGCCTCGGCCTTTTCCCATTGATCAGTGCGTTCGTGAGCAATCCCGCGCGCAAAAAACACAATCCAATGCCGATCCGTCGGACTATCGATAAGGCTCAATGCGTGATCATATGGTGCTATTGCTTCAGTAAATCGCTCGAGTCCGCGCAATGTGTCGCCAAGCGTTACATGCACAAGCGGAATTTCGGCGTGGCTTTCCGTCAACTGGCGCAAAACCTCGATCGCCGCGTCTTCACGTCCGGAACGTCGCAGCGCCTCAGCACGGCCAAGCTCGGCTGAATGATATGCCGGAGAGCTGCGTGGCACTGTATCATATACTTCGGTCGCAAGCTCGTAGCGCCCCAGCTCCTCAAGAATCTCAGCAGTCAACAACAATGCGTCAATATGATCGGGGCGCAGCACCAGTGCCATCCGTGCGTAAAGAAGCGTATATGCTCCTTGCGCTTCGTCTCGCAGGGCGCCGGCAATTGAATGGAAAATCTCGGCGACGCCATCAGCTGGTGCGCGCACGGCGTCAAACACCAATGTTTCACCGTCCGACAATTCTGTACGCATCGCGTCTAGTGCCGGATCAAGGTTTGCCCCAAATGAACTCTCGATCAACTCAAGGGCAACTTCGTTCTTCTCGAGTTGGCTCAGGACTTGTGCATAGGCAACTACACCCCGGCGAGTTAGCCTTATCGTTGTGCCTGCATCGCCTGAAAAAATCTCTGCTGCGCTTTCGAAGTCTCCGACCGATGCCAACGCCAGCGCTTTATGGTACATCCCAAACGCCTCGACGCCGTTGCTTGCAATCACACCGTCAAAACCAGTGGTTGCTGAACTCATCTGGCCCGAGCCCAATTCGGCCCAAGCACGCGCAAGCCCGTCAAACAAAGGCCCGACAGTCTGGCCAGCGTCGATATCTTCGATAACCCGATCCCAGTCACCACGGCGTGCAGCGTCGCCAAGCATTACCATGCTTGATATTTGGCTGGGCGCGCCCACTTCGCTCATTCGCCGCGCAAGTGGCACGGCTCGCTCGATATCACCAAGCCCAAGATACGCTGACATCGCGTTTTCAAGTAGGACCACGTTTCGTGGATCGCGTACCAATGCACGCGTAAAGTGCTTTGCGGCTTCGGAGAAATTATTCTCAATAATTGCCGTTCTGGCGGCAAGGTAGCTTCCGGCATTTCCCTCCGCGTTACCGGTTCCCATCGAAAATACCAGGGAGACCGCCAGCGTCAGGGCAAACTGCAATCGCATTTCGGATCCTCTCATCCGGGTTTCGGGCAACCTAATGCGGCACTATCCCTGAAGCAATGTGAACACCCTGGGGTTTTGGTGCATATTCCAAAATGTGATCAGCACGCCGCGCTTTTTGCAGTGTGATCACATATTTGGATAATTTGGACCATCGCCACCTTGCGGCGTCTTCCAGACGATATTCTGGCTCGGGTCCTTGATGTCGCACGTCTTGCAATGAACGCAATTTTGGAAGTTGATCACAAATTGGTTGTCTACAACTTCGTATACACCGGCTGGGCAGTAACGCTGTGCAGGCTCGGCATATTTTGGCATGTTCACATCGATCGGAATGCTGGCATCCATCAGCTTTAGATGCGGGGGCTGGGTCTCGACATGATTTGTCATTGAAAAGCTGACGTTTGTCAGGCGATCAAAACTGAGTTTACCGTCAGGCTTAGGATAATTGATCGGCTCAAACTCTGACGCTTCGCCTGTCGCTTCCGCATCCGTTTTGCCGTGACTGATTGTTCCAAGAACCGAGAATCCAAATGTATTCGTCCACATGTCCATTCCGCCAAAGACAAGCGACGCCAAAAGTCCGCGCTTTGACCAAAGCGGCTTAACATTCCGAACCTTCCTCAAGTCTTGGCCGATTGGACCAGTCCGCAATTCTGTTGAATAGCCTTCCAGCAGATCGCCAGAGCGGCCATCCTGCAACGCCGAGTGGGCATGTTCTGCGGCCGCTTTGCCAGATAACATTGCATTGTGGTTGCCTTTGATCCGAGGGACGTTCACCAAGCCAACCGAACAACCTAGAAGCGCGCCGCCCGGGAATGCGGCCTCGGGCATAGACTGGTATCCGCCCTCTGTCAGCGCTCTTGCGCCGTAGGCAACTCGCTTGCCGCCCTCCAGCAATTCGGCAACCATCGGGTGATGCTTGAAACGCTGAAATTCCATGTACGGGAACAGATGCGGGTTCCGGTAATTCAGGTGAACGACGAAGCCAACATAGACCTGATTATTGTCCAGATGATAAATGAATGATCCGCCGCCAGCGTTCGACCCCAACGGCCAGCCCATCGTATGAGTGACCGAGCCTTCGCGGTGTTTTTCCGGATCGATCTCCCAGATCTCTTTCATTCCCAGTCCGAACTTCTGCGGTTCGGAGTCCTTGTCGAGCTCGTATTTGGCGATGACTTCTTTTGAAAGCGATCCTCGGACGCCCTCACCAAGGAAGACATATTTGCCCAACAGCTCCATCCCCGGCTCGTAACCATCGCCAGGTGATCCGTCCGGATTCAGACCAAACTCGCCTGCTACGACGCCCTTAACCTCGCCGTTGTCGCCGTAGATCAGTTCTGAGCAGGCCATACCCGGAAATATTTGCACATCCATTGCTTCGGCTTGTTCAGCCATCCAGCGACAGACGTTCCCCATCGAAACGATAAAATTGCCGTGGTTGCTCATTAGCGGCGGCATGGGGAAGTTCGGAATCCGGAGTTTCCCGGCTTCACCCAGCATATAGAAGTTATCCTCACGAACCGGCACCGTGATCGGAGCACCTTTTTCTTTCCAATCCGGAATTAAGGCGTTCAGTCCAACGGGGTCCAAGACAGCGCCTGATAGGATATGGGCACCAACTTCCGAACCTTTTTCCAGAACGACAACTTCGAGATTCGGGTCGAGTTGCTTAAGGCGAATTGCGGCGGATAGTCCGGCGGGACCCGCACCTACAATAACAACATCGAATTCCATGCTTTCGCGTTCGGTCTCGGACATGTCGCGCCTCGCACATTGAAAAAATCCTGTTCAAAGCCGTTTATGCGCGGCGTTGGGTGAGCGTCAATCACAACTCTGCAAGTCAACTACAAATGTCGGAGTTTTCAACGGATATTTTTTGGCAAGTAACAGCCACGCTTGGCGCTCGGCTCTTGACTTTTAGTACGGCGGACGAATTTAACAAAGACTGTTAACGCCTGCTGGGGCGAGAGGATTACCCGTGGAAAAGATACCGCTGACGCGCGCGGGACAGATCGCGCTCAATGAGGAATTGAAAAAGCTTAAGTCGGAGGAACGCCCGGCGATCATCCGCGCCATTGCGGAAGCTCGCGAGCATGGCGATCTGAGCGAGAACGCTGAGTATCACGCCGCACGGGAACGTCAGAGTTTCGTCGAAGGCCGGATCAAAGAGATTGAGGGTGTCCTGTCACTGGCCGATGTAATCGACACATCCAAGCTGAGCGGATCGATAAAATTCGGTGCACTTGTGACGCTTGTTGATGAAGACACCGACGAAGAAAAAACCTATCAGATTGTGGGCGAACCCGAAGCCGACATCGAGGCAGGAAGATTGAATATCAAATCACCGCTTGCGCGCGCGCTAATTGGCAAAGACGAGGGTGACAGCGTCGAGGTAAGCACGCCAGGTGGCGAGAAAGCTTATGAAGTCCTGAAAATTGCATTCTCCTGAACAAAGGATCAGGTAAGCCCATGCAAGACAATACGCAGCCAACGCCGCCGGTTGATCTTGGGATTTACAGCCGCCAGGGACTGGACGCTGGCCTAGATCCTGCCGACAAATCTGCGCTTGTTGTATCAGTTATTTGGGCGGGACTGTGTTTGATATTTATCGCCGTCGTCGGGCTTGGTGACGCCGCAGCACTTGGGCCTTTGAGGTTTCTAATCGTCATTCTGGCGATTTTGCTTCCAATCGCATTAATCTGGATTGCCGCTGTCGGGGTCAAAGGTGCGCGGGTCATGCGGGAGGAAAGCGATAGATTGCAAGCGTCTATGGATGCCATGCGCCAGATCTACATCACTCAGGCACAGATGGCGGCTACAACGATGGGTCCAAACGTCGAACGCAAAATCGACGAAATCGTAAAGGGCCAGCAAAGGGCGGAATCTGCAATTGCGCATTTTGCCTCGGCGCGTCCGGCAGCTTCAGAATCAAGTATTGAGCGGCGCCTGACCGTGGCACCACGGCCTTCACCAAGCCAGGATATGGCCGAAGATCAACCCGATTTGGCGCTTGGCACACCTGCCGAGGCATTCGGGACGCCAGTATCAACGACAGATTTCATCAATGCGATGAATTTCCCTGAAACGGCCGACGATCGCGACGGTTTTGATGCGCTGCGTCGCGCACTAGCTGACCGCCGCGCTGCGCGTTTAATCACGGCAAGCCAAGATGTTCTTACTTTGCTTAGTCAGGACGGCATCTATATGGACGATCTTGCGCCTGACCGTGCGCGCCCAGAAATTTGGCGACGCTTCGCAGACGGCGAGCGCGGTCGAACCATAGCTGCCTTAGGCGGAATTCACGATCGTTCTTCACTCGCCCTTAGCGCCGCACGGATGCGCCAGGACTCTATCTTTCGCGATACGTCACATCATTTTTTGCGTACCTACGATAAGACGCTTGCGCAAATTGCCGAAAGACTCAGCGATCAGGATTTAATCGAACTGGCAAACACGCGCACATCTCGGGCATTTATGCTTTTGGGGCGTGTCGCGGGCATCTTCGATTAAAGCCCACCTTGTTCAGAAGATGTAATCTTCAGCGTGTTCATCATCGTCAGCGAGAAGCCACGATTTTTCAGAATCATAAAGCACATCGGTGTG
The DNA here is from genome assembly GCA_051009475.1 of Boseongicola sp. Classification (GTDB taxonomy): domain Bacteria; phylum Pseudomonadota; class Alphaproteobacteria; order Rhodobacterales; family Rhodobacteraceae; genus CAXMNX01. Next base: position 2,248 of record JBPCWO010000182.1, on the reverse strand, counting down.
CGTCTCGACCACTGGCACGATATCAGTGAGCAGAATATCGTCCTCTGAAACTTCATCCTCTGCGTCATCATCAGGCGCCGCGCGGGCTGCAGCGACAACTGCCGCCGCGCCTCCAAAGCCACCAAACACAAGCGCAACTATCGCGGCGAGAATCCCGACCAGGACTCCGGCTCCACTTCCACCGCCGCCGCCATCATCAGCGGGTGGCGTTACAGGAGGATCAGCAGGCGGATCCTCGACAGGGGGAACTTCAGCACCACCGCTGCCATAAAGATACTGCACCCCTGAAATGTCACCGTCGCCAAGCACGTCGGTGGATATGAACGGGTTCATGATTTCTGAAGTGTCATTGACGTGGCCAAGACCGAGAACATGACCGATCTCATGAAGAGCTACGGAAAAGAAATCGAGCGCGCCGCCGCCATATGGCGCCCATGTTTCGTTTGAATCCAGTGTCACAGTTGCATCGAAGATCGTGTCCAGCGGCGACGTGTCGAAATAGCTAAAACTTGCCAGACCAACGGTGCTTCCGCCGAGCGACCCCATTGTCACGTCAACATCGACATTACTTGATGCGGAATAGGTGAAATCGATCGCAGCAACATTTTCCCAACGATCAAAGGCGTCTTGCAACGCGTCATCGAAATCGTCCTGATCATAGAGCGACGTGTTGTAATTCAAGCCCGATGTAATGTCGGACGTCCATGTAATTTCGCCGCTTGAAGATCCAAGCGTCGCGGAGCCCCATTTGAAATCGCCAGCACTGTAACTCATCGCCGCCTCGCTCTATTGGCGTATTTGCCAATTTTTTAGCCAGTGGTAGGTCAGAGAGTTGGGCGAAACAACGGCGGAATTGCGGCGAATAGTGTGGCTGGTGCCGGATTGCCCGGTTTCGGGCGGCTGAAATAGAGCCGTCTCCGCCAGAGAGACGCGTCTTTCCCACCAAAATAGCCGGCAAAAAGGGCGCATCAACCAGACGCGCCCTTTCGAAAGAAGTATTTGTTTTTATTCAGGCGTTTCCGGTAGCCGATGAAACGTCGATCGTTACGCCTGGGCCCATTGTCGAGCTGAGCGCAACCTTTTCCATGTAGGTGCCTTTGGACCCAGCCGGTTTAGCCTTTGAAACCGCATCGACAAACGCGCGCACATTTTCTACCAGTTTCGCTTCGTCAAAGGACGCCTTGCCAATCCCCGCATGTACGACGCCGGCTTTTTCGACCTTGAACTGGACCTGACCACCTTTTGCGGCCTGAACAGCTTCTTTGATGTCCATCGTCACTGTGCCAACTTTTGGGTTTGGCATCAGGTTACGTGGACCAAGAACCTTACCAAGACGTCCGACAATCGGCATCATGTCTGGGGTAGCAATGCAGCGCTCAAATTCGATCTTGCCGCCCTGCACGATCTCCATGAGATCTTCTGCACCGACTATGTCTGCGCCGGCTTCTTTTGCTTCATCCGCTTTTGGACCGCGTGCAAAGACCGCGACGCGAACCGATTTTCCGGTGCCGTTGGGCAATGTGACCGTGCCGCGGACCATCTGGTCAGCATGACGCGGATCGACGCCCAAGTTCATCGCAATCTCAACGGATTCATCGAATTTCGCCCTTGCATTCGCTTTGACCAAACCGACCGCCTCTTCGACAGTGACATTGTCCTTGCCTGCAAAGGCTTCACGCGCCGATCGGGTACGTTTTCCAAGTTTCGCCATGACTTACCCTTTCACCTCGATGCCCATTGAACGTGCAGAGCCGAGAATAATCTGCATCGCGGCTTCCACGTCGTTGGCGTTCAGGTCCTTCATCTTTGCTTCGGCGATTTCACGGACTTGTTTGGGCGACACGGAGCCTACGATCTCCCGACCCGGGGTGTTTGCGCCAGACGGAACCTTCGCAGCCTTCCTTAGGAAATAGGACGCAGGCGGCGTCTTGATATCCATCGCGAAGGACTTGTCCTGATAATAGGTGATAATTGTCGGGCAAGGTGCGCCCTGCTCGAGCTCTTGCGTCTTGGCGTTAAAAGCCTTGCAAAACTCCATGATATTTATGCCGCGCTGACCGAGTGCCGGTCCAACCGGCGGGGACGGATTCGCTTGTCCGGCGGGCACCTGAAGCTTCAGTGTGCCAGCAACTTTCTTGGCCATAAAAGGCCTCCTTTCTCAACTCCGGTGAAACGCCTTTCGCCGAATATGGTTGATGTGGTTCGGTTTGTCGGTCGCGACCGCATCGCCTCCCACACGGGCGTCGCC
>JBPCWO010000181.1:0-3110 GCA_051009475.1 Boseongicola sp. | reverse complement strand
CGATTTGGCTTCCGAAACTGGAGTTCCTCCGGATTGGACAGTTATGGGCTTCGAATTCTCGGCCAATCATTAGAGTTCCATTTGTCGACCATGAATATTTGTAGTCAAAAGGCCGAATGCTGGCTAGAGCGCCACAAAATCCTTCGATGAACTCGACGCGGGCGACACGGCGCCGGTCATGGTGAAGAACCTCCGGCATCGTGCCCCCGATCCATCGACTTTCCGATTTTCGCAAAGCGGTTTGGTAGGCATTATCAAATCCGACCATCAGAAAACTCCTGGCAATTAGTGCCCAAACTCAAGATTCCGTTTGGTGGTCATAGCGCGAGCAAAACACCCGATCCCATCCCGAACTCGACCGTTAAGTGCCGCAGCGCCGATGGTACTGCGTCTTAAGACGTGGGAGACTCGCAGATTGGCTGCGCCAATCTACTGGGGACACTGCCAAACCTAATGAGCTTTCAGCGTGTATCTCGCGATACGATGATCCACAAAAAAACGCCGCCCTTTTTGGGGCGGTTTTTATATTTTTTGGTTGGCATGGCGGACGTAGCGGGATTTCGCACTTGTCACTTCTACCGGTTCCATAAGTGGACCTGGTTTTCATTTTTGTTGGTATCGCCGTTTTGGGCTATGGTTATCGACGAATGTTGGCGGAGGGGCATCGATGAGTTTTCGATCGTACTTCGGGGCAATGATATTGGCCATATTTTCTTGCCCCAATGTGCTTGATGCTGACCCCATACATGATGCTGCCAAATCAGGCGACACTTCAGCACTTAATGAGTTGTTGGAACTGGGGTCGTCGATCGAGGCAGTCAGCGCGCTTGGCACGCCGCTGCACATCGCGGTTCGCGAGGGACATCTCGACGTGGTCGAATTGCTGATCGAACGCGGAGCCGATGTGAATGCGATGTCTCTTCTGGGTCCGCCTGTCTTGCTGGCAACCAGAAAAAAGGAGCTCGCGATACTACAAGCATTGATGGCTGGCGGCGCCAATCCAAATTCGGAAGGAAAAACAGCGCCAATCCTTGTGGCGGCGAAGGACGGGCAAATCGAACTAGTTGAACTGTTGCTCGATTTTGGTGCTGATCCCAACTTTACCGCCAATATTGAGGGCTTTCGCGCAATCCACGAAGCCGCAAAGTATGGTCATGCAGATATCGTGGACTTGCTGATCCAACGCGGCGCTGACGTCAGCCTCATGACTGCTCGCGGGGAGACCGCACTGCACTTCTCTATCAAACACGGAAATGATGACGTTGTTTCAAACAGGCTTCGAGCCATCACAAACCCGGTTATTGATGCGAACCTGACCGACGAGGACGTTGCTAACGCCGACATTGATCTCGGCAGAGAACACACAGAGTGGTATTGCAGTACTTGTCATGATTTGGGTGAAGGCGGTGGCGGGCGGGCACCGCGTCTTCAGAACATCGTAGGAAGCAGGAGCGGTTTTGCTGATCCAGAATACCCGTATTCTCAAGAGTTGATTGAGGCCAACCTGATCTGGGGAACAGAAACGTTGGACCGATACTTGTTGGCGGCGCAAGCATACGTTCCCGGCACCAAAATGGAGACATATCCAGTCGAGGAGGCAGAGGTCAGGGCACACATCATTGCTTATCTCGAGACACTCAGTGGGCGATAACCAATCAAAATAAGACTAAGTAAGATATCCGCTTTGGGCTCGAAACGGTCACATGATCACGAGACGGCGAGCAACTTGGAGCCGAACACAGAGAGTGTATGCTGGGCCACCACAGCGGTCCCGTAGCTCAAATGGATAGAGCAGCTGACTTCGAATCAGCAGGTTGGGGGTTCGAGTCCTCCCGGGATCGCCAATATAGAAGCAAAATCACTTGACCAAGCTGCTCGGGTCGCCGTGATGGGCTTGAAGCTGACATGTGATATTGCCAACGTGCGGCGCGGGCACAACGCCGCCTCGATGGCGGCGCTTTTCGCTTTCATTTTAAATCAGATTTTTAGACGTTTTGGTGGCAATTCCTCAATTAACCAGCCCCGCCGATTCCAGATATCCGGCCATGCCATCGATGTTCATTTCCCGCCAGGCGTCATACTGGCCCCAACCGGAATAGGCGTCGAGTGTCAAATCGGCCTTGATCTGATCGACGGACTTTCCGGCCTGCAACGCTTCGAGTACGCCGCTCCGCAAATCGTTCATGTAAGTTAACGCGTCGGCAAGATCGCCCTTGTCGCCCACACCGCCATGACCAGGTGCGAAGACTTCGAAATCGAGCGTCAGCGCCGTTTCGATTTGACCAATCCAATCATCTATGTTGGCCCCGCCGAAGTTGCGGAAAGGAAGGCGCTTTGGCGCCGCGACGTCGACTATGAAGGCAACATTCTCGGGACGGACGACTGTAACGAGCATGTGATTGTCATGTCCGGAACCAAGGTTTGTCAGTTCAAAGGTCTTGCCGCCAATCTCCATCACATGTGTGTCTCCGACACGGGTTGTGATTTCGGTGCCGTCGATGGCGGCCGGGGCGTCTTCGTGAGCGATCACAGCCGCACCCGCATGGGCGGATCCACCGGACGCATGGTCGCCGTGGCTATGCGAATAAATCAAATGGGTGACCGGCTGATCCGTGACCTCGCCCAAGTTTTCGTTCAGCCAGGCGCCGGCTTCAGCATTAATTGGATCCACCCGAACCGTGCCCTCAGATGTCGGCACGATCAGCGACATGTGGAAGTTATTCTGAAACAGGTAAACGTCGCCCGTGACATGATGAAGTTTTCTTGTCGCGTCTTGCGCAAATGTGGGCAGAGCAAACGTTGCGAGCGCGGCAGCGACGGTAAATGCACGAAACATATCAAATACTCCCTGATGAATATCTCAATTCACCAAGCCTGACTGATCGGAACCATATTCGGCAAGTCGGCGAGCCTCAATTCGCCGTGAACAGCGACGGGAGTCACAGCGTAGTCGAGCGAATGCGAACTGGTTGGGAATTTTCTCTCAACGGCCTTGCAGCCACCTGATTTGGCGGTTACATGACGTCCGTTGGCGCGGGGTGGAGCAGTCCGGTAGCTCGTCAGGCTCATAACCTGAAGGTCGTAGGTTCAAATCCTACCCCCGCAACCAA
>JBPCWO010000180.1:0-5214 GCA_051009475.1 Boseongicola sp. | reverse complement strand
TTTTGGAACAGAACCTGATCAAGCAGCTCAAGCCGCGCTACAATGTGCTGCTAAGAGACGACAAGTCGTTCCCGAACATTCTTGTGTCGAAAGAGCATGGCTTTCCGCAGATCAAAAAACACCGCGGCGCAAAAAAGGAAAAAGGCGACTACTACGGACCATTTGCAAGTGCGGGTGCGGTGAACCGGACATTGAACCAGCTGCAGAAAGTTTTTCTTCTTCGCAACTGTTCTGATCCCACGTTCGAAAGCCGGACGCGCCCGTGCCTGCTCTATCAGATCAAGCGGTGCTCTGCCCCCTGTGTCGGCCTGATTTCCAAGGACAACTATGGTGCCCTTGTGAACGACGCAGAACGGTTCTTGCAGGGTCGGACGACTAGCGTTCAGGAAAAGCTTGCGGCAGAAATGCAAGTTGCCTCGAAGGAGCTGCAGTTTGAACGCGCGGCTGCGCTTCGGGATCGGCTTCGTGCTCTAACCTTCGTTCAGGGCAGTCAGGCGGTGAACCCCGCTGGCGTCACCGAGGCGGACATCGTCGCATTGCATATGGAAGGTGGGCAAGCCTGCGTGCAGGTCTTTTTTATTCGTGCCAATCAAAATTGGGGAAACCGGGATTATTATCCACGCGTCGGCGTTGGTGTAGAACCAGCCGAAGTAATGCAGGCTTTCATTGGCCAATTCTACAGCGGGAAGGAACCGCCTCGTCTAATTCTGCTTTCAGACGGGATCGAGGATGCCGAATTAATGGAAGCCGCATTGACCGAAAGCGCAAGAAGGAAAGTTTCAATCGTTGTTCCTCGGCGTGGGGAAAAACGCGATCTTGTTGTGGCTGCGCTTCGTAATGCGAAAGAGAGCTTGGCGCGAAAAATGTCTGAAACTGCAACACAGGCAAAGCTTTTGTCGGGGCTGTGTGAGGCATTTGACTTGGATGCGCCGCCTGAGCGAATCGAAGTTTATGACAACTCTCATATACAGGGCGCTCACGCGGTCGGTGCAATGATCGTTTCGGGGCCCGATGGCTTTGTAAAAGGCCAGTATCGTAAGTTTAACATCAAAGGCGAGGATCTGACGCCCGGCGACGATTTCGGCATGATGAAAGAAGTGCTGACGCGGCGATTCAAAAGGCTTTTGAAGGAAGATCCGGACCGGCAGAGTGGTACATGGCCGGACCTGTTGTTGATTGACGGCGGTCAAGGTCAGGTCAGCGCGGTTCGCGAGATCATGACCGAATTAGGCGTTGAAGACGTGCCTATGGTGGGTGTCGCGAAAGGCGTTGATCGCGACCACGGCAAAGAAGAATTCCATCGGATTGGCCAGCGACCGTTTGCGTTGCGTCGTGGCGATCCGGTTTTGTACTTCGTGCAGCGGATGCGGGATGAGGCGCATCGTTTTGCAATCGGCGCGCATCGGCAAAAACGGTCGAAAGCCGTTGGCGCAACGCCGCTGGACGATGTGCCGGGCGTCGGCGCAACACGGAAGCGAGCACTTCTGGCGCATTTCGGTTCGGCCAAGGCTGTTACGAGGGCGGGGCTTGCCGACCTGAAAGCGGTCGAGGGTATCTCAAGCGGGCTGGCCGAAACGATTTACAATTACTTTCACGCAACGGGGTAACTGTGCGTCCAGGCAGGCCCAGTCTACTTCACTGCCACCAATTTCGCGAGCCGAATCCAGCGCAACAGCAGCGCGACCACTTCCCCTTTTTGACTTGCGGCATTAAGTCGGTCTCATGACTTGGACTGTCCCGAATATTCTAACGCTCCTTCGATTGCTCGCTGCACCCGGGCTCGTGGTGATGTTTCTGTATTTTGTGCGTCCCTGGGCGGATTGGTTTGCGCTTATCCTGTTTGTCGTCGCCGCAGTTACGGACTGGTTTGATGGATATCTCGCGCGGGCATGGAAACAGGAAACCAAGCTGGGCGCGATGCTTGATCCCATTGCTGACAAGGCGATGGTCGTCATTGCCTTATTGACGATTGTTGCCCTGAACAGTGACGCACGGATCGGAATGGATCCTTGGATCCTACTGCCGGCCACCGTAATCGTATTTCGCGAAGTCTTCGTTTCCGGGCTGCGCGAGTTTTTGGGCGACACGGCCGGAACACTGAAAGTCACCATTCTTGCCAAGTGGAAAACGACGGCGCAGATGATTGCAATTGCCGTGCTTTTTGCCACTGGCATTTTTCAGCATCTTTGGATTGAACGTACTGTTGGCATGGATCGTTCGATTGTTGCCGAGATTTTGGCCGGTGGCGATGACCCGCTGTATATTCGCCTGATCCGGGACGCCTGGTGGACGACTTGGTGGATTGGAGTGGCTCTTCTCTGGATTGCTGCCGCTTTGACCCTTGTGACCGGTGCGGATTATCTGCGAAAATCGCTTCCGCATCTAAAGGAAGATCCATGATCGATGTGCTTTACTTCGCATGGCTGCGGGAACGGATCGGCGAACCGCGAGAGCAAATCGAGACATCGGCGGCAACGGTTGCCGAGCTCGTCGAAGAATTGAAGTCCAGAAGCGATGCGCACGCATTGGCGTTTTCGGACATGGCCAGCGTCCGCGTTGCCGTGGATCAGGAACTGACCGAGATGTCGGCTGAAATTGCGGGCGCTGATGAAATTGCATTCTTCCCGCCAATGACGGGCGGATGAACGTCCGGGTTCAATCTCAACCGTTCGACATGGGCGCCGAAACCGACGCTTTCACAAAACGCGCCGTCGGTGCGGGTGCGGTGGTAACGTTTTCAGGTCTTGTTCGCGACGAAGGCGGTTCGCTCGCAGAAATGGAGATCGAGCACTATCCGGGAATGACTGAAAAGTCGCTCGAAGCTATCCGAGCCGAAGCCGTTGACAGGTGGTCATTGATCGATGCGATGATCATTCATCGCCACGGGAAACTGCTGCCAGGCGAGCGGATCATGATGGTGGCAACAGCGGCTCGCCACCGCGGTGAAGCATTCTCGGCGGCAGAGTTTTTGATGGATTATCTCAAATCTCGCGCACCTTTTTGGAAGAAAGAAACCGGCAATGATGGCGCCGAATGGGTCGCGGCTACAGACCAGGACGAGTCTTCATTAAATCGCTGGAAATAAAGACATACTTGACAGTCGCGGCTTACCGCCTTTGCCGCAATAAAAGTGGAAAATAGTCTGATTTGACACGAATTGTCGCCAGATTTTGAACAATCTTTCGAATTAGCCAGTCGGAACACACTTAAGGAGTTCCGGCCATGTCTATCGTACTTCGCGCCGCAGTCATTGGCGCTGTTCCGTTTCTCGGCGCATGTGCCGGGTTAATCCCAACTGAATACGTCCAGGTTGTGGGGTCCAACGACTCGATGGAACCTTCGCAATTCTTCGCCGCTGCATACACTGATGACGGTGAAACCGACTTAATTGAACATCTCCTTGGAAACGGTTTGACCGGCTTTGTCGGCAACTCGGACGGGACCGTCAGCGAAGTGCGAGTCCGCTTCGACAACGAAGATGAAGTCGTCTACGTATCGATCGGTGGTGGCGCGGAAATCGTATACGACGATTTTGGAAAAGGTGATTTTGAAGACGACGAAGGTTGGATCGAAATCGCAAATGCCGCCGCGCAATATGCGTATTTTGAGTTTAACGGATACGAACCGTCCCAAATCGAACTTGACGACGAGGGAACTGGCGCGGAAAGCGATGGCTACTTCGGTGCTGAAACTGCACACATTGCTCTGCCAACGGAGACAGCGACCTATCACGGATATTGGGACGCCGAAGGTCATACCGGAACTTCCGGAATTGAAGCCGGCGGGCATATGGGACTCGCAGTTGGTTTTGGAAGTGGCAACATCACCGGCTATGCCGAAGGCGGATTTAATGCTTGGAATGATGACACCGAAACAGAAGATGGCGGCTCATTTGTCGGCGGCATCACCGGCAGTGTAGTCGGCAGCCGGATTGCAGGAACAATGTCCGTTGACGGTGACGCCTCGGGCGATATCGACCTTATGGGTGCCATCTATGGCGAAGAAGGCGAGTTCGCGGCTGGCGGGATCGGCGGCAGCCTGACTTCAGAAGCCGGAGAGCTGAATCTCGGCGGCGACTTCTTCCTGTACAACGAAGGTGGTGAAGGACCCTGTTGCTTCGATTAAGTTTGGCGCCGGTCCGAGCCGGTGAACTTGCGTTTGCATCAATCCCACTGAGGAACTCGATAAGAGCTTAAATTGTTAGGCGCTCTGCTTCGGCACGGCGCCTTTCATTTGGTTCGTCGCTTGGCGCGCAATGTTGGGTCAGCCACGGTCGGGTCTTCGGGCCATGGGTGCTTTGGGTATCGCCCGCGCATGTCTTTTCGAACGTCCGCGTATGATGTTGCCCAGAAATTTGGGATGTCCATTGTCGTCTGCACAGGTCTGCCCGCAGGCGACAGCAGTGTCACGCGCAGGGCGCGCCCGGCAACAGATGGATGCTGTGTGACGCCAAACATCTCCTGCAGTTTTAGCGAAATCGCCGGATCAGACCCGGAATAGTCGATGTCGATACGCCGCCCTATAGGCGTCTCAAACTTCGCCGGGACCTCGCGATCAAGGCTTTGCGACGTGTCCCAATCCAGCATGGCTTTCAGCGCTGGCAGAAGATCAAAACTTTTCCATTTGTCGGCGGATCGAACATTACTCAGGTGTGGCAGCAACCAGTTTTCGAGCGTTGCGATCAAGGTCTCGTCAGACATATCGGCGATGCTGTTCCCGGCGTTGCGAAAGAGCGTAACGCGCGCGCGGAACCTGCTTGCCGCGGGCGACCAGGGCAGCCCGAGTTGACGAACGCCTTCCAGCATTGCGGTTGCGATGCGGTCGGCTGGTGCATCGCGCCAGGTTTTCGAGGTCAATGCGATCGCACCAAGGCGCCTTTCCTCGTGCGCGACCACGCGACTCTCGCGACGTGACCACTCTATGACCTGCACGGTTTCAATCCGGTCCCCCAGGACGTCACGCAATGCGCTTTCCGAGATTTCCAGCGCCTGCCGGATTGTAGCATCGCGTGGGTGGCCGTCGGTGTCGGTCACCACCAATAGCCGCGCTTTGGCCAGCGGATCGGTGGCATCCATCTTTGCCCCTTTTCCGCCAGACAGCAGCCATCGGGGGTCGTTGCCCGGGCGACGAAGCCCGATCCGGTCCGGATAGGCAAGAACCGCCTGTTTGGCCTGATCCCTTTTTTCCCCGTCGCTTGCGAATTTTTCCCAGCGC
>JBPCWO010000179.1:0-10134 GCA_051009475.1 Boseongicola sp. | reverse complement strand
TCCAAATGGCGATAAGTCGCTGCCGACACCTATCGGCGAAGTTAGACAACCACCGGCGCGCGCTTCTTGATGTAGGCAGAGGGTCAGGTTGCTGCCTGTGTGGTGGTGAAAACACCATTTCAGTATTCCAAATGCGTTTTCCCCTTCAGAAGGCAAAATTTTGTTATATTGATAAGTGGATACAGACTGATCCGAATTGTCGGCAGTAGTTTTGTGGGGACGTTATGAGCTACTTCAATCCCGCCGAAGCTTCGGCTGTGGAAAAATCTATAATGGTAGCTCCCAAATACGCGGGTTGCGCGTCTGAGCAGAGCTTTGAGCCAAACGAAGTGGCGCTGGAGGTTGTTGCCAATTGTGCACCATCTTCGGGCAATTCGCCGCGCGAATAATATGATGCCTTTGGAGGGAACTATGCGTGGACAGCTGCTGAATTTGAACCCGCTTGTGGCAGTATATGACGATGTATTTGATTCAACGATTGCCACGGCCGCAATCAATGCCGGCGAAGATAGGCTCGAACAGGCAGCATACGGCACCGACGACGGTATCGTCATAGGTGAAAAAAGGACCAATATGCAGGCATCCATTGATCAGTGGGAAGTGCCTGAATTAACCGATCTTGTGTCGCGTCTTTCGACCATAGTTCGCCTTCCACCGGAAAACGCTGAGACGACCAAACTATTGCGATACGAAGGCGAGCAGTTTTTTGACGTCCATGTTGACAGTTTTCATGACATTCCGACCTATGCCGACGAGTTGAAAAAGGGGGGGCAGCGTTTGTTCACAACGCTATGCTATCTTAGTGAAGTCGAGGGCGAGGGACAAACTGCATTTCCCAATCTGAAAATTGCAGTCACGCCAACATTGGGCCGAGTTTTGGTGTTCGCAAATACGATTCCGGGCCAGAACGTACCTCACCCGGATGCGACTCACGTTGGGTTTTCCGCCACTTCGGGCCTGAAATGGGTCCTTAGCGTATGGTGGAGGGAAAGAAATTACCACATTCCAAGAACATTTCCGTCCGTTGAGGGTGATTACGCACAATTCTGACTTCAATTAGACCCAAACCTGTGCTTCCATCTGCTGACAATAATGAAACGAGGCGTAAGACAATGAAATATGCGAAACCGGCAACTGCCATGGCGGCCTGCATTACTTTGGTATCGTCACAAGTTAGTGCCGGTGGGTTGGCGGAACCTATGATGGAGCCGGAAGTTATCGAGGAATCGTCAACGGCCTCAAGCGGCTTTATTTTCCCATTGTTGCTTCTGGCCATTATTGCAGCTGTGGCAAGCAGTTCCGGCAGTAGCGCGCCAGTTGAAGCACCGGGTTAAGCCAATGGCTCTCGCGCAGTTCACTGGACTGCGGAATATGTAGGAAGGGACAGATGAAGTATATCAAACCAGCGGCAGCGGTAGCTGCAACGATTGCGATGTCAGCCACGCAGGTCAATGCGGGTGGGTTGGCTGAACCACTGATGGAACCCGAGGTCGTCGAGGAAACGACAACAGCTTCGAGTGGCTTTATATTTCCGCTACTTCTGTTGGCCATTATCGCAGCGGTTGCAAGCAGCTCCAGCAGTGGCACGACACCAACAGAGTCGCCTATCGAACTTTGACGAAACGAAAGTCGTCAATACGAGCGGCTAGCCTTTGAAGTTTCTTAGGCTGGCCACTGTATTTGCCGCCACATTGGTCGACTGCGACAGCTAATCTTTCCAAATTCCGAATAATTCGCCAGCGGACGGCTGTTTATAGCGCCGTCCAGCCACCGTCCACGCTGATTGTCGTACCGGTAATCTGGGCAGCCGCATCTGAACAGAGGAAAACCGCAGTACCGGCAACCTGTTCTATCGTGACAAAATCCTTTGACGGTTGTCGCGAAAGCATTATGTCGCGGATAACATCCTCTCGGGTCATATTGTGGGTCTTCATTTGATCAGGAATCTGCCCTTCGATAATCGGCGTCAGGACATACCCCGGGCAGATTGCATTTGCTGTGATCGGCTCTTCTGCAGTTTCCAGTCCTATTGTTTTTGTCAAACCGACGACGCCATGTTTTGCAGCGATATAGGCCGCTTTGTAGGGCGATGCCGTTAGTCCGTGGGCGGAGGCAATGTTGACTACCCTGCCCCATCCGGCGTTTCGCATCATCGGCAATGCTGCTGCTGTTGTGTGAAAGGCAGACGACAGGTTTATTGCGATGATGTTGTCCCATTTATCGGCCGGGAACTGGTCGATTGGGGCCACATGCTGAATTCCAGCATTGTTGACCAGAATATCGCACGCACTTGCGCGTTCGATCAGGGCACGGCATTCGTCACTATTTGACATGTCCGCCTTGATGTATTGCGCCGAGACACCGGTTTTTTTGGCTACGTCGGCGGCTAGTGCATGATCTTCGTCGCTGTCAGTGAACGAATTCAGCACAACATTTGCGCCAGCTTGCGCCAATTCCCAGGCGATGCCGAGACCAATTCCTGAATTAGAACCGGTAATGACGGCCGTCTTACCCTTCAGCGACATAGCGATCCCTTCTGTCCAATGCTGCAACTGCGGCGAACCGCTGTTGCGGCGCAGCATAGCGAATGGAGGCTTGGGTGCTAGTCAGAAATTGAGCCAAGGCCTTTGGATCAAAGGACGTGATCCAATGCGGTTATGACGCGTTCGACTTCTTGTTCAGTGGTATAGTGAACAAGGCTCAACCGAAGCACCCCGTGTGCCAGATCGACCCCCATCGCCTCGAGAGGCCGAACAGAATAAAAATCGCCTCCACCTGCGGCGATATCGTGAAGCGCAAGTTCCGCAGCCAGTTGTTCGCCAGGACGATCGGCAAGCACAGCGATCGTTGGCGCGCGATTTTTGGTGCTTGCGGGGCCGATAATTCTGATCGAGTTTTTGGACGTCAAATAGTGCAGCAAAGGCGACATCAGCGTCGCTTCGCGATCCTGAATTGCGGTGTGAACGGATTCTGCCCGATCGGCCGGTTCGACATGTGGCAGACCAAGTGACGAATAAAGCGCATCAACGTAGTCGGCCAGTCCGGCACAAGCCGCGACTTGTGCGTGATCAGAACCGGCAGGTGTGAACCGGGCATGAAGTACATCTGAGTTGAAGTGATGCCCTTGATTTGGAAGAACTTTTGCCAGCTCGCGACGCACAACCATAATTCCTTGATGCGGCCCGAATGTTTTGTAGGCGGAGAACAAATAGATATCGGGTCCCAACTTGCCGATATTCGGGAACCCATGCGGTGCAAAGCTCACGCCATCGACACAGACGTAGGCACCCGCCGATTTTGCAAGCGCGCAAATCGTCTCGACATCGTTGATCTCGCCAACAACGTTTGAACAATGCGGGAAACAGAGGAGTTTTGCGCCATCAAGCAATTCCGGTAGATCAGCGGGATCAAGGTGGCCGGTGTTTGGATCTATTCGCCACTCGCGAACAGAGATACCGCTCTTTGCAAGTTTGCGCCAAACACCTGAATTGGCTTCGTGATCCTGATTGGTCACAACAATAGCGTCACCGGGATTCAGCCACTCGCGAAACGCCTGCGCAAGAACATAGACATTCTGCGTGGTTGATGGGCCAAAGCACAGTTCATCTTCTTCAACGCCCAGAAGCGCCGAAAGCCGGATTCGGGCTTCATCCATTTCTTCGCCGCCGATGCGGCTGGGATCGAACGCCCAGTATGGCTGCACTTTTCGCTCGCGGTAAAACCGCTCCAGCCGATCGGTGACAAAGCGGCAAGGGTACGAACCTCCGGCGTTTTCAAAAAACGCCAAATCTGCAAGGGACGGTTCGGAAAAGGCGGGAAAAAGCGAGCGAACGAAATTTATGTCGAGTGTCATAAAGCGCACTCAACTCTGGCAATTGGGTCAGGTCAAGATCCGAGATTAGCCAAATGATTAAAGGTCATCGATCTGTCTGCGGCGGTTTCGCGGTAGCCGGGGAAAGGCCGTCTTTCTACAGGGATAGGTCGTATTATGATTGTCACGGTCCCGTGAATTGGTACCAGATGCTCAAAGTCACGGGTTGGGAGAATCTTTTCCAAAATTTCACCCAGATTCCGGACGGTGGCCGACACGGAGGATTCAATGGCGCCAAAAGCACCCTTTACCGATCTCGAAATCGCAAAAGCCGAAGCGGGATTTTATGAAGGTTACAGCCTTCCTATCGCCCTTATTTCTAAGGGCATTATGGTTATCCTTGTTTTGTGGGCGTTGATCTTTCCAATTGCTGCCAACGGCACTTTGGATTCGTGGAACGCGTCGCTGCTCAAGGGCTTCAACGGGTTTTACATCATCTCGGTTGGTCTATTTGCATTCTTTTTATTCGTGCTGGCGATTCTACCGACAGGAAAAAGAAAACTGGGTGGGCCTGATACCGTCCCTGAGTTTTCAAATTTCTCGTGGTTTTCCATGATGTTCGGTGCCGGTCTGGGTGTAGGTCTTATGGTATTTGCCACCGCCGAGCCCCTCGGCCTTTGGGGATCAAACCCGGAGACAGTCGCCGGTAACGTCGAAGGCAATACACCAGAAGCCTTGAAATCAGCGTATCGATACACCTTCCTTCACTACGGGTTCCATGCCTGGTCAATCTACGTAATCACCGGGCTTAGCCTGTCCTACTATGCCTACACTCGCGGTATGCCACTAACGATCCGCTCAGCACTGACGCCCATTCTTGGTCGTCTGGCCAATGGTTTTGTTGGCCATGCCGTTGATGTGATGGGCGTTGTTGCCACCATTCTTGGTGTGTCGGTCACTATTGGATTTGGCGTCAGCCAGTTCGTTGATGGTGTTTATGCAGTCACCGGAATGGAATGGTTGATGGGCGAAGCAGGCGAAGGCACCGCACCAAAGCCAAGTACGGTCGGGCTGATTTCAGCTCTTGCGGTGATAATGGGCCTTTCGATTATTTCGGCTGTCTCGGGCGTCGGACGTGGAATCAAGTATTTGTCAAACTTAAACCTGGTTTTATCGATTATCCTACTTCTGACTTTCGTGATCTTCGGTTCGTTCCTGTTTGCGATGACGACTTACGCAACAGCGCTGGTAGATTACATTATCCAGTTTACTTCTCTTAGTTTTGGGGCCTACGGGCCGCTTGCGCCAGAAGCATATGCCAATGCTTTGCCTGTCGAGGCTGCTCCGTTGGCTGAGTCTCTGTATAGCGGTGCGACAAATGCTTGGGGATCGCTTGGCGGTTTCCAGGGTGGTCTCGAAGGCGAAGCAGCGGCACTTCCGCCCGAAGTGCAGGCAGCGGCTTATGAGGCGGGCACCCAAGGCCGTCTCTTTGGCTGGCAGGCTGGTTGGACGACTTTCTACTGGGCTTGGTGGATTGCGTTCTCGCCATTCGTTGGTCTGTTCTTGGCGCGTATTTCCAAAGGTCGCACGGTGCGCGAATTCATCCTTGGATGCGTCTTTGCACCGGCCTTGGTATGTTTTGCCTGGATGACTATTCTTGGCGCGACTGCCATCGATTTGGAATTGTCAGGTATTGCTGACGGAGCAATCATTGGCGCATCGAACACCAACAAGCTGTTCGTGACACTGGGTAATATGATTTCAGGTGGCTTCCTGTCGGGCATTACCATCATGAGTGTGGTGTTGATCATGACTTTCCTGGTGACGTCGGCTGACTCGGGTATCCTTGTGATGAACACCATCATGTCGGGCGGTCAGCAAGAAACTGGCGTCAAGCACCGGATTATCTGGGGCGTTATCATGACACTTGTGATTGGTGCGTTGCTCATTGCTGGCAATTCCGGGCTTGCGGCTGATCCGATGGCGACGCTGCAGGATGCGATGATTATTGGCGCCCTGCCCTTTACGGTCGTTATGGTGTTGATGATGATTTCACTGGCGAAGGCGATGTTCAATGACAGTCGCCGGGATAAAGCAGGAGTCATGGACGCACAGCCGGCCGAGTAACGGTTGGTTCTATTCTAAGTTTTGGAAGCGGCGCCGGTCGGGCGCCGTTTTCGATTCAGGCTGCAACTGTTGGGTTGGTCGAAGCCATTTTCGCCGCCAGCCGCTCTGCCGGAGTTGTCACATAGTCGTCCATGCGCTTGCGGATCGCCTTGATCTCTCGCTCTGTGCCGGTTGCAAGACGCAGCGGTTTTTGACCGTTGATCAAGTAAAGAAGGCAGTGGCAGTCAGTGCCGTCAACCGACCTCGTCATTCCGACTCCAATAATCCGGTTGATATCAATGATCGCCAAGACTTCGCCGCGACCACGTGGGTTTCGCGATACAAAGCGAACTTCCTGGCGTGCACTATCAACCTGAACTTCGGGGCGAAAACCTCGCGCGGATATTGAAATGATGAGTCCGCCAGCAACACCCAGAACAGCGGTCAGCATCAACTTCATCGCGATCATATCGCCGCCATATATAGACCCGGGCAAAATCCACTGCCCAAAGGCGCTAATCAGCAGAATAATACCCAAAAAGGTCAGCGCATATTCAGTGACTGCCTCGCCAGCCCGCTCGTCCATGTCGGCAGGCCTAAGGCGAAAGCCCCAGGGCATATTGATCAATTTCAGACCCGGTTTATCCGGATCCACCTCGGCAATGCTTCTCATGGCGGTCATCCACCGTCCTTATGCATTGGTGTCCCTTAAAACCGCGATAACGAGCAAAAACGGCAGCAATTGGACGGGGTTGCATCAAGAGTGTGGAGGTGTATAAGCGCGCGATCCGCCGCAAAAATACTTGACCGGCGCAGCCTCTCGTGGACGAGAGCGGCGGATTTGAGCTTGTCCTTTGAAGTGCGCCCGAACAGAACTGGAGTGAGCATGCCGCTTTACGAGCATGTAATGATTGCGCGTCAGGACCTTTCTAACACGCAAGCTGAAGTCCTTGTTGAACACTTTGGCACCATCCTCAGCGACAACGGCGGAAACGTTGTCGAAAGTGAGTATTGGGGCGTAAAAACAATGGCCTACAAGATAAACAAAAACCGCAAGGGCCACTATGCATTCTTGAAAACTGACGCACCCGCGCCAGCTATTCAGGAAATGGAACGGCTGATGCGCCTGCACGACGATGTAATGCGGGTTTTGACTATCAAAGTGGACGAGCACGAAGAAAGCCCGTCGATCCAAATGCGTAAATCCGACGACCGTGATGGTCGCCGTGAACGCCGCTAGGAGGGAGTGAACGTTATGGCTTCGAAACCATTCTTTCGCCGCCGCAAAGTCTGCCCGTTCTCGGGCGATAATGCACCAAAGATCGACTACAAGGACACAAAACTGCTGCAGCGCTATATCTCGGAGCGCGGTAAGATTGTGCCAAGCCGGATCACTGCCGTTTCCGCTGGGAAGCAACGCGAACTAGCCCGCGCGATCAAACGCGCGCGTTTCCTCGCTCTACTTCCCTATGCCGTGAAGTAAGGAGAACTGAAATGCAGGTAATCCTTTTAGAACGCGTGGCCAAACTCGGTCAGATGGGCGATGTCGTCACCGTCAAGGACGGGTTTGCGCGCAACTTCCTTTTGCCGCAAAAGAAAGCCCTTTGGGCTTCTGAAGCCAACATCAAGCATTTCGAAACCGAAAAGTCTCAACTCGAGGCCCGCAACCTTGAAACCAAGCAGGAAGCTGAATCGCTAGCCGCAAAACTCGACGGCCAGCAATTCACTGTTATTCGTTCGGCGTCTGACGGTGGATCGCTTTACGGCTCGGTGACGACGCGCGACGCTGCGCAAGCTGCCACCGAAAGTGGCTATTCGCTGGATCGAAAGCAGGTGGCACTTCTTGCGCCAATTAAGGAACTTGGTCTTCACAAGGTCAGCGTTATGCTGCACCCGGAAGTCGAGGCGACCATTGAAATGAATGTCGCCCGCTCAACGGAAGAAGCCAATCTTCAGGCACAGGGCGTTAACATCGCGGATCGTGCTGCAGAAGATGAAGCGCAGGCCGAAATTGAGATCTCGGAACTATTCGAAGACATTGGCGCCGCGGAACTTGATGAGTTGACGCATTTGGATGAGGCCGCTGACGTTGAATCTGAGGATGAAATGCCATCTGAACCGGACGGCAGCGCTTCTGACGAGGATTCATTCGAGCAAGATGCCGATGCGGTTGATGACGCGCCAACGGAAGACACTAAAGACAACTGAGCTTTGCCGGATTTAACGAACAAGGCCGCCAAACTAGGCGGCCTTTATTTATTAGATGATCGAGACAGCTTAGTTGTTATGCTCGCGGATCTTATCCGAGGCATCTTTGTCGAACGCGACATCTTTGTCCTCAAACAACTGGTCAAGTTCACCGGACATCGTCATTTCCGTGACAATGTCGCAGCCGCCAATGAATTCGCCTTTCACGTAAAGCTGCGGAACGGTTGGCCAGTCAGAATAATCTTTGATGCCTTGCCGGATCGCGTCATCGGCCAAAACATTCACGTCTGCAAAATCTACGCCCATATATGTCAACACGCCCGCCACACGGCTTGAGAAGCCGCACTGAGGCATTGTCTTTGTACCCTTCATAAAGAGTACGACGTCATTTGCGGACACAGCGTCCTTTATTTGCTCTTGGGCCGTCATTGAAATTTCCTCTCAATCATTCCGGCGCACGCGTGGTCAACGCCAGGGCGTGAAGCTCGCCATTTGGGCCGTCCATTTTGCCCTTCAATGCAGCATAAACCGAACGTTGCTGTTGAACCCGATTCATTCCGCGAAAGCTTTCGTCTTCAACCATAGCCGACATATGCACACCGTCGTCGCCTTCGACGACGATTTTTGCGTCTGGAAAAGTTTCTTTCAAAAGCTCTTCGAGCTCGTGGGCCTGTATCGGCATCTGTTGTATTCCAGTAATTGTTTTCCAAGATGTAGAGACGCTTATGCGCCGGTGCAAGACCGTGATATTATTGTAAAGCTATGCACTCAAAGCATCGGCGAAAGCGTCGCGGTAAAGCTTTGACAGGTCAATCATCGGGGCAATCTCGTCGCCAAGTTTCACAGTAGAACCGCCGAAGTAGCCAACTTCGGCGATCAAAACCTCGTGTTTCCTGGCGGTTTCCCGCAAAACAGGAAGATTTTCGGTTGAGCAGGCCAATAGATATCGCGCCTGATCCTCTCCGAACAGTTGCGGCAGATCTTTGGCATCTAGCGTAACGCCGACAGCGGAGTCCTCGGCAAGTTCAAATGCAGCAATCGCTAAACCGCCATCTGAGAGATCTGCAGCGGCATTAACAATCTTGCCAACCGAGCGCACAAATTCACCGTTCCGACGCTCCGCATTTAGGTCAACTTCCGGCGCATCGCCATCCTCTTTCCTAAGTGCCTCGGCCAGAAGTGCGGATTGCCCAAGGTGCGATCCCGTATTACCGACGAGTACGGCAATGTCGCCGTCGTTGACCCGGTTGGCGATTAGATCTTCCGATCGCTCAATCAGCCCCACTGCACCGATTGTCGGGGTCGGTAATATCGCCTGACCATCGGTTTCGTTGTAAAGGCTGACGTTGCCGGAGACGATTGGCATATCCAAGGCAATGCACGCAGCGCCAATTCCCTTTATTGCGCCAACAACCTGGCCCATTATTTCAGGTTTTTCAGGATTTCCGAAATTCAGATTATCGGTTGTTGCCAGAGGTCTCGCCCCAACCGCGCAGAGATTTCGATAGGCCTCGGCCACGGCTTGCTTGCCGCCTTCGACCGGGTCCGCTTTGACATATCGAGGCGTTACATCGGAAGTGAACGCCAATAATTTGTCTGTGCCGTGAACGCGAACAATACCGGCGCCCAATCCCGATGCTCTGACAGTGTCGGCCATGACCTGACTGTCGTATTGTTCCCAAACCCAGTGCTTGCGCGCGTAGTTCGGCGACCCGATCAGTGCCTTTAGACATTCGATCGGAGAAAGCTCGATAGTGCTTTCGTCGACAGTGTTTTTGGAAGGCGCCTCAAGTTCGTACTCCCGATCATACTCCGGTGCGGTGGACGAAAGTTTTGAAAGCGGTAAATCCGCTTTGACTTCGTTGCCATGAAGAATAAGGAACCGGTCTTCCGCAATAGTCTCGCCAACGATGGCAAAATCCAGGTCCCATTTGTCGAATATTGCCTTTGCTTCGGTTTCTTTTTCGGGCCTTAGCACCATGAGCATCCGCTCTTGGCTTTCGCTAAGC
>JBPCWO010000178.1:0-34461 GCA_051009475.1 Boseongicola sp. | reverse complement strand
ACCCGCATTCGGGCAGCACTATCGGAAGGGCGACCGGAAGACGCGGCCCAAATGCTAGGGCATTTGCATCGCATAGAAGGCGTGGTCGAGCGGGGCGAGCAACGCGGCCGCGATCTGGGATATCCGACCGCGAATATGTCCATCGCCGGTCTGCACCCACCAAAGTTTGGCGTTTACGCCGTAAAGGTAAGCGTCCTGACCGGTGAGAACGCGGGTGAGTTCGACGGCGTTGCTTCGCTCGGTATTCGGCCGATGTTCGATGGTGTTGTGCCGAACCTTGAATCGTTTTTATTTGATTTTCGCGGTGACCTTTACGGTGCAGAGTTGTCAGTTGCGCTTGTTTCCTATTTGCGAGCTGAGCAGAAGTTCGACAGTTTGGCAAAAATGATTACTCAGATGGATGCGGATAGCGCGCAGGCGAAAGAGCTGCTGCGGTCATGATTGCACTTGCCAATCTGAAAGCGATCCAGGAATCGCCGGAGTTCCGGATTTTGCCGAAATGAAGGATCCAATTGAACGCGAAGGTTTACGGGACCGGTTTTGGGAACGCGTGCCGCTTAAAAATTTGACGCAAAAAGAGTGGGAGGCATTGTGTGACGGTTGCGGCAAATGTTGCCTCAACAAGCTCGAAGATCCTGACACCAGCGAAGTTGCCTTTACCCGAGTGGCATGTCGTCTGCTGGACGCCGAGACCTGCAGATGCGGGCAATATGATATTCGCAAGCAGTTTGTACCGGATTGTGTGGTCCTTACGCCGAGCAATATTGCCGATATCGCTTATTGGATGCCAGCCACCTGTGCCTATCGGCTGATTTTTGAGGGAAAACCGCTTTACGACTGGCATCCGCTTGTTTCCGGCGATTCAGAAACCATTCACACGGCCAGCATTTCCGTAAAAGGCTGGACCGTTCCCGAGTTTGAAGTTCCTGAGGAAGAATGGGAAGACCACATCATCGAGGATCTGACATGAATTTTGCTTCGGACAATGCTGGACCGGCTCATCCGAAGGTCCTGGAATCGCTTGCACGGGCAAATGAGGGCTATGCAATGCCCTACGGAAACGATCCTTTGACCGCGCGCGCCGAAGAAAAAGTTCGCGAGCTTTTCGAGGCGCCAGATGCTGCAGTGTTTTTGGTGGCCACAGGAACAGCGGCCAATTCCCTTTGCCTGGCAACGTTGTCGCAGCCTTGGGACACGGTATTCTGTGCGCGGTTTGCGCATGCCCATGTCGACGAGTGCAACGCGCCGGAGTTCTTTTCCGGCGGCATCAAGATCACCACAGTCGGCGAGGCGGACGATAAGTTCAACGCGTCTGAACTCGAAGTGGCGATTGGGACTTGGGATCCCCAGAACATTCAGAACCCTGCGCACGGACCGGTTTCGATAACCCAGGTCACGGAGCGAGGAACGCTTTACTCGTTGCCGGAAATTGCCGCCATTTCACAAGTCGCAAAGTTGCATGGTCTCTCGTTCCACCTCGATGGAGCGCGATTTGCCAACGCCGTAGTTGCGTTAGATTGCAACGCGGCCGAAATGTCATGGCGTGCAGGGGTCGATGCAGTCTCGTTCGGGGGAACAAAAAACGGGCTGATGGGCGTTGAGGCGGCGGTGATATTTGACCGCGATCGGGCCGAAGAATTCGCCCGCCGTCGCAAACGCGCGGCGCATCTTTTTTCGAAAAGCCGATATCTGGCCGCACAAATGGATGCCTATCTTACCGGCGATCTATGGTGGGAGACTGCGACGGCCGCCAACGCGGCAGCCACGCGTCTCGCGGCGGGCCTGGAGAGCATCGATGGTGCGGAATTTGCCTTCAAACCAGCGGCCAATATGATCTATGTTTGGATGCCGCGAGCGATGCACTGTCGACTGACGGAGGCGGGCGCCAGTTACTATATCGAGCAGGGCAAACTGGAAGGCGACGACCCGTCAGAGCTTCTGCTTGGACGATTGGTTTGCGATTGGTCGACTACGGAAGACAGCGTTGACCGTCTGCTTGAAATTGCTGGCGGGATTTAGTCAGCCAAAGCCTTCGCGATTTGCGCCATCCCTCGACACGGCAGATTCAATCGCTTCGTTTCGATGAGGTCGGCGTGTCTTTCCGTCTCGGTCGACGCTGACCACAACCGCTTCGCCTGTCGCCCAAAGTATGCCGTTTGACGACACAGCATATTCCATAATGAAGCTTGACGGTTTGATCACGCGGGTACGCGCCGCGATTATGTATTCTTCGTTTTGAAATGCGGGAGCCAGAAAATCTGCTGTCGCACGCCGCACCACAAGCATTGGGTCATCAGGGCCGTAATCTGAAAAGCCATAGTCCTGAAAATAGGCCACACGGATGGTCTCGAACCAGCGCAGAAACACCACGTTGTTCACATGATTTAATGCGTCGAGTTCGTAAAATCGAACTCGATCACGATAGCCAAACGAAAACTCGCTCAATCCGGCATCCGAAAGCGCGTCGGCATCAAGATATTTTAAAAAATCTGGCATATCTTTCAAGCGTTTGGAGCGGGTGAAGGGAATCGAACCCTCGTCTTAAGCTTGGGAAGCTCCTGCTCTACCATTGAGCTACACCCGCAAACCCGATTTGGGGTAAGCTAGGTCTTGGGGACCGTCAAGAGAATGGTGTGTATGGCTCGAGTGAAAGTATGAACGACTACCTGGCTGAGCTTTTTGCGGGCGATCAATCGGCGATCATTCTTGCGGCGGCAGTTTATTGCGGCGTTTTCGGGGCGTGGAGCGTTGTGTATTGCTTTTTGGTGCGTAGGTGGCCAAGTACCATCGGCACGTTGAATGAGGCCGGATTGACGCAATTTGGCTGGTCGACGATCCCGTCTGGGCAGGATTATCGCTCGGACGTTCAATATACTTACGAGGTCGACGATCAGACTTTTCAGGGAAAACGGTTGAGCCCGACATTCATTGTTACGTCGCTCAATGCGCGGGCTCTGTTACGGTGGCAGATGAAAGGGATTGAGCGCGTCGGAGAAAATGGCGTGCGCGTCTATTTCAAGCCGACCAACCCGCAGAAGTCCTATCTGATCGTACCATCCAACCAGACAATAACACTTTTGGCCGTGATTGTGTTTGGCGGCGCGTTGTTGCTGTTCTCGGCGATCTAAGTCGGTTCAACTTCGGCGCCGACGTCTTCGGCCGCCGTTGTCTTTGCTGCCGCCGGTATTGAACGACACGTCCGGAAGCTTGACGACGCTGCCAAGTTCGGGGAATGGCGCGGTAGCATGGGGGATCGCATTGGCAGCGACAAAATGTTCCTGGAACCGGGGCTCGATCGCGGTTTCAACTTTGTGTATGCGATGAACTTCGGTTTCGATCTTGGCGCGCGCCGAGATATCGCAAAGTGCGATCCGGGCACCGGTTCCGGCGGCGTTGCCGGCCGAAGTGACGTTGTCCAAGGGACAATCGGGGATCATGCCCAATACCATTGCGTGTTTGGGACTGATATGGGCACCAAACGCGCCAGCCAGTACCACGCGGTCCACCGTATCTGTCTGTAGCTCATCCATCAAAAGTCGCGCCCCGGCATAAAGTGCGGATTTCGCGAGCTGAATTGCGCGAATGTCGCCCTGTGTGACGGTGATCAGTGGGGCCCCGTCGCCAGTTCCGTCATGGATCAAGTAGGAGTGGGTGCGACCCTTGGGGATATTGCGCGCTGTGCCCGTCTGCTCGGCGGATCCGATCAGACCGGAAGGATCAACCAGACCGGCCATGCGCATCTCAGCAACAGCCTCGATAATTCCCGATCCGCAGATGCCGGTTACACCAGTTACGGCGATAGCCTCGTCAAATCCTTCCTCGTCCGACCAAATATCCGAGCCGATGACTTGAAATCGCGGTTCCTTTGTCACGGGGTCGATCTCGACCCGCTCGATCGCGCCGGGCGCAGCGCGTTGCCCGCTTGAAATTTGTGCGCCTTCGAACGCCGGACCAGTTGGAGACGAACAGGCCAATACCCGGTCTTTGTTACCCAGCAATATTTCGGCGTTGGTTCCAACGTCACAGATCAGCACAAGATCTTCTGATTTGTAGGGCTCTTCAGATAGGGCAACGGCCGCACAATCGGCGCCCACATGCCCAGCGATGCATGGCAAGATATACACGCGCGCGGCAGGGCTGATCGTTGTCAGGCCGACGCTCGACGCCGGGCATCGGACCGGTTCGGACGTGGCCAGTGCGAACGGAGCCTGTCCTAGCTCAACCGGGTCAATGCCAAGAAGAAGGTGATGCATTACCGGATTGCAGACGATAGTGGCCTCAACGATCTGATCGGTTGGAACTTCGGCATCTCGCGACAAATCTTGAGCTAGAGTGCCCATTGCCTCGCGCACGGCGGCGGTCATTTCGACGTCGCCGCCAGAATTCATCATCGCATAGGATACGCGGCTCATCAGGTCTTCGCCGAAGCGGATTTGCGGGTTCATGACCCCGGCTGAGGCCAGCACGCTTCCATTTCTCAAATCGCAAAGATGGGCGGCAATTGTTGTGGAACCAAGATCGATTGCCAATCCGTACAGCCGGCCCTCGAAATACCCTGGCCAGACATCGACAACTCGATGCACAGTATCAATGTGATCTTTGTGCAATGCGACGGTGACAGTCCACTTGCCCTCTCGAAGCGCCGGTTGAAGCATTCGCAGAACCGGCAGTGGAGCATCAAGACCTTCGATATCCCAATCTCGTTTTAGCGCTTCAGCCAACCGCTGAAGATCGCCGGATGGCTCGTGCATATCAGGTTCGCGCACTTCGACGTAGTAAAGGCGTGTCGCCGGATCCATCGTGATTTGGCGGGCGGTCGCGGCTTTTCGAACGACCTGTTTGTGAACCTGGCTTTCGGGCGGCACATCGACGACAAGATCGCCCTGGATTTTCGCCTGGCAGCCCAGGCGACGCCCTTCCTTCAGTCCACGTTTTTGATTGTACCGGTCCTCAACAGCATTCCACTCCGAGACGGCGGTTTTCTCGACCGTAACACCGTGTTTAGGAAAGCTGCCAAATCCCGGCGTGACCTGACATTTTGAACAAATACCGCGGCCTCCGCAAACAGAATCGAGGTCAACGCCCAAATGGCGTGCCGCCGTGAGGATCGGCGTCCCTACCTCGAATTGGCCGCGTTTCCCTGAGGGCGTAAAGATCACCAAAGCTTTGTCAGACATGCGTTTTCCGCCCTTTTCGCGGCGGAGAATACCTTTCTTTAAGGCGAATGAAAGGTCAGTCGCGCCAGAATTGGTCCTTGAAACGTCATCTTGGTTGCCCGGTATCGCCCCAATGATCAGCTAGAACCAAAGACGTAAAGAGTTCGGGAAAGGTACTCCCATGGATCCCACTGTTCTGGCGTCTGTAGCGCTGGTCTACGTTTCATTGCAAGGTGCAACACTTGCGCGTTTTTCAGGCCCCTGGCGGGTAGCAGCCATCGTTCCGGTTCCGGCACTCTGTGCCATGCTGATCATCTCGGTCGTTGGCGGTCTGTTTGGCATTGTCGGTTCGGAGATCGCGTCTTTCATCGCGGTCCCGGTTGGTCTGATTTATCTGATCGGGCTGATCGCTGTGGCACAAGTAGCGCGCCTATTTCGGCCGCACCCTGGCTAGCGGGCCTGCAACGTATCGGTGCCAAAAATCCACGCGAACAACGTGTCGGTGCCATAAATCCACACGATCAAAGGCACCCAAGGCACTGCAAGCGCAATCACGAGAATTGCGATTCCCGGTCTGAACAATCTGCTAAATCCCGCTATGAACGCGATGCCGCCGCCGCCGCCAATCACCGAGTTGCCCGGCACGTTGAACAATATCGCCAAAACGAGGTAGCGACCGGTTCGAACAAATGGCCGCAACCAGCTAGGTGCTCGCCCAGCCAGATGCTCGAGCCTTTCTTCACGGCTCATTGGCGCCAGTCGCTCGACTAGATTGCTGGCGCGCCGCAACCGAAGATCAGCCAATAGCCCGTGCAGCCAGCGGTAGGGGGTGAATCTTCCTGCCAATAGAGCCAGCGAAAGGCCCAATACGGTCGCGGCATAGACAAGCGGTGCAATTGACGCGCCCTTCAGGATCAAAAGACTGATGCCGATCTCGATGCCGGGCATGAATGGAATTGCAATCAAAACTGCATAGGCAAGAAGCAATGCCGTCAGAACACCGAGCATTAGGCCGTCGCGACCGGCGGCTTCGGCCCGTTCAGTGGCCCAATTCATTATCAAATGTATTGCGAAAACTGCAATCACTATGACCAAGATCCGCAATGCCAAGCGAAAGAGCCCCAACCATAGCGGCGGCAACCGATCCCGATCTTTCATCAGTTCTTACACTCCGGCGGGTCAACGCTAAGGCGCCGCCTCCCACGCGCATAGATCGACGCCCGGAAAATCGAGCATCCGCGTGAAGCTACCATTCGCAACACGACGCGAACAGCCTTCAAGTGCTTCGGCGTTTTCAAATACTGTGATAGTTCCCGGACCCTCTGATTTAAGGCAAAGTCGGCCCTCAGGTGCAAGCATCGCACTCGCGCGCGCGCCAACATCATCAGCTGCAGTGAAAAGCCAGGATTCGCCACTTGCGTTCTCAACGCACACTTCAGCGGCGGCATAAGTGGCAACAAAAAAAGCGAATGTAAAAGATGAGATCGCTATCCGGGGCATTCGCGCAGTTTGCGATCTGCATCGGGCTGGCGTCCAATCACATTTCTCCCACGCGATGTTGATCAGGTCGCGAGCATATGTTGACCCCATTCAGTTTCATTTCGTGGTTATCCTCGCCGGACAACCAGATTTCTGACGGAGGAATTTCATGCCATCTTTCAAATCCACCCTTGCCGTATCCGCTGTTACATTCGCATTGACTTTTTCCGCATCCGCGCAGGAATTCGGAACCGACGCCGATGCCAATTATGCTGCGCTTCTTTGGGAGGTTATGGAACAGGGCCGACTTGCCGGGGACAACGCGTTGTATGGCTTTCCGTACGAGGGGGCTGAACCTCATGGCGCGCTGCTCGAAACGTTTTATACCGAAGCCACGATCGACGGGCATACCGGCACGCTTGTCGTAAAACGAAACTACGGGCCAGCGGACGTTGAATACGATCAAGTCATTGGCGATCCAGCGGGGCACCTGGCCGCACTCACAGTAATGTTCCGGCGAGAAGCCGGCTACGATGCTGACAATCAGGACTGGTTCTGGGTCAAATACTTACCCGATGGGACACTCGACAAAAATCCAAATGGTACAAGCCTTGCCGGTCGCGTCGCCAAGGGTGCCGATGTGGGCTGCATCGCCTGCCATTCCGGTGAGGACGATTACATTTTCACTTCAGACGCAATCGCGATGATGAAATAACCATCCAACAACTTTAAAGGCCGCCGGCGTTACCTTTGGGCTTGCGGCCTTATCCTCGCCTCCGGCGCCGACCTTCGCGACCGCCACGCCCGCCAATATTCGACGGCGTTTTGTTCAGTCGGATCCAATTCGCGCCCGACGGGTCTTGATTCATTAGAAAATCTGCTGCTCGGATCGACAGCGTTTCTTCCGAAGCGACGCCGGTTTTTGGTGCAAGGCCCAAAAGTGGCGCTAGTTTTGTAATATCCAGTCCCTCGGGCACGACAACGCCCATGTCTGCGAGGCGTGCAAGTCGCTCGCGAACCAATTCTTCGCCAGTTACCATACCAAATAGTGGTCCAAGCGCGGCAAGATCGACGTCATCGGGCGCGGATACGCCTAGCGTTTTCAACTCTTCTAGCCGCTCGCCGACAGCCTTGCGCGTCCTTGGCATGGCGACAGGGTTCATTATGGCTGATGTCATTCCAGCGGCTGAAGCCATGGCAAGGAAGGCATTGTTAATTCCGTGGCGGTTGGGAAGCCCAAACGAGATGTTTGAGGCGCCACATGTCGTATTAACGCCCAACTCTAGCCGAAGGCGGCGGACAAGCGAAAAGACCTGCAATCCCGCAGTCGCCATGGCGCCAATCGGCATGACCAACGGGTCCACCACGATATCGTGGGCCGGAATGCCGAAATCCGCGGCGCGTTCGACAATCTTCTTGGCTACTTCGAACCGTACATCCGGATCTTCGCTAATTCCGGTATCGTCGTTCGAGATCGCAACCACTGGCACGTTGTATTTTTTGACCAGAGGAAGAACGAGTTCCAACCGTTCCTCCTCACCAGTGACCGAGTTTAAAAGTGGGCGACCTTCGGCGGCTTCCAACCCGGCTTGCAGGGCGCCTGGAACGGACGAGTCGATGCACAAGGGCGTGTCGACCAGCCCCTGCACCAACTCGACCACGCTCGTCATGAGCGGCGGTTCGGTTTCGTTCGGATTGGGGTTCGAGTTGTAGACAACGCCCGCGTTTACATCCAGCACCTGTGCGCCGCATTGAACCTGCTCTAGCGCGTCTTTTTCAACCGTGGAAAAATTGCCAGCTTCCAGTTCTGCTGCAAGTTTCTTGCGCCCAGTAGGATTGATGCGCTCGCCAATTACGCAGAATGGCTCGTCAAAGCCGATGACAACTGTTTTGGATTTGGACTCGAGAACGGTGCGGGTCATTTTTGTCTTTCGTTTACCAGGTCTTCAGGCAGAAACTGCCGCAGGTATTGTTGATGCGCCGCCGCGCGAAATTGCCCAGTTTGCGCAGGTTTTGATCCCACCCAGCGGAAAGAAATGCAGGTGCGTTATTGCAAAGTCCGGGTTCGCTGCCTTGTGCGAAGCGAGTGCGGTGACGATATCGTCCGGCTCATAGGGTAGAACCAATTTAGTGACGTCCATCGCTCGCCGCTGCAGAACCTTAAGCGATGGTCCGACGCCGCAGGCGATTGCGAATTTGATCAGCGTTTGAAGTTTGGCCGGGCCAGCAATGCCAATATGTATCGGCAGGTCAATGCCCGAAGCCTGGATGTCATTTGCCCATTCTATGATTGGTCCGGATTCAAAGGCAAATTGTGTCGTGATTGCCATTTGGGCATCGGTTCTTTGGCTAAAATCGTTCTTCCACTTCAGCGCCGCTTCGACATTGCTGTTGCCGCCATCAGGATCGATATCGCGGTTGCCTTCCGGATGCCCAGCAACATGCAGATTCTTGAAGCCGGCCTTGTCGAACAACTCGGATTCCAACAGTTGCATCGAACTGTCGAATGCGCCGACAGGACTGGCAATGCCGCCGGCCAACAAGAGCGCCTGATCGACCCCGGCTTCGCCCTGGTAACGGGCAATCCAATCGGACAGAGTCGCGTGATCATTGATAATTCGCGCCGGAAAATGCGGCATTACCCGGAATCCATCCGCCGCCAACCGCCTGGCGGTTGCAACCATGTCTTCGATCGGCGTGCCTTCTATGTGGGCGACATAGACGCGCGTGTTTTGCGGCAAGATCGATCGGAAGTCCTCAACCTTCTCTGCGGTGCGCGGCATGACTTCGATCGAGTAATCCGCCAGAAATGTCTCGACATTGGTGTTGAGGGGCGCTTCAACCTCGGTTTTGCGCTTGAATTGCAACAACGCCATCATTGCGTTCCTTATGTCGCGGGCGCTCAGGCCCATCCGTCATTTGCAATCAAGGCCTTTATTCGGTCTTGATCGAATTCGGTGTCAATTCGCGCGGCCTCGGAGGCGGCGACTTCGTTCGGTTCACCGTCCACCTGATAAGGTGAAGCTTTCCGCCATTCTGTGAGATAGGCATCGCTATCCTTTGCACCGACTTTCATGGCGGCGCGATCAATCGCTTGCTCAAACCGTTCTGGCAATGGGGCTTTTGATCCGCGACGGCCCTTTCCAACAATGACCTGCGCCGGGATATCCCGCCAATAAACGATGGTAACATCAGGCAATGGTTTCTCACTCCTCGTTTTGCCCCTCCTACGCCTGGCGGAGCCGAAAACGACGCCGGATTTCGACATCTTTGGTAACACTCGCGACGCCAAAACCCTATTTGCAGCAACCAATACGGAACAGGGGCCGCGATATGAAATATTTTCAGCATTAACGTGAGGCTTGCACGAAGTCCCAACGCGGCCTTAATGTGGGCCTAACCAGAGATCGGAGGGCGAGATGGCGCCCAGGCGTCCCCGGGGCGCCGACCGGTTCCCGAAAGCGGTTGAACCGTCCGCGCCCGGACAGGCTGATCCAGCCGAGCTTTATGCTGCGCTGGATCTCGGCACGAATTCGTGCCGGATGTTGATTGCCCAACCCAAGGGCAATCAATTTCACGTTGTCGATAGTTTTTCCAAATCCGTGCAGCTGGGATACGGCCTCGAACGAACCGGGAAACTTAGCCGCGCGTCGATGCAGCGCACAATTCAGGCTTTAAAGATTTGCAGAAAGAAGCTTGAAAAACACGATGTCAGGCGGATGCGACTGGTCGCAACTGAGGCGTGCCGACGGGCACAGAATGGCAATCATTTTCTCAAAGCGGTTGAACGTGAAGCTGAACTGACACTTGACATCATCAAACCCGAGGAAGAAGCGCGACTTGCCGTTATCTCTTGCGCGCCGCTTGTTTCGACTAAGACTGACCAGCTATTGGTCGTTGATATCGGCGGTGGTTCGACCGAATTGGTCTGGATCGACATAAGTCGGGTGCCAAAATTTGAGCGGCCACGAGCAATCATGCGGCTTCACGCGGGTTTCGTGCAGGATGCTGAAATACCATTTCCCACTGCACGCGTCGTTGACTGGATTTCGGTTCCATTAGGGGTTGCGACGCTCCGCGACCAATTCAATGACGTCGAAAATGACGCTGCGCGGTTTGCACTAATGAGCTGGTTTTTTGAAGAAAACCTTTCTGAGTTTTCACCTTATGAGGCCGAGCAGGCCCGCGAAGGTTTTCAGATTATCGGCACTTCCGGAACAGTGACAACGGTTGCCGCCAGCCATCTTGGCTTACGTCGCTATGATCGAAACAAGGTCGATGGACTGCGTATGACGTCGGATCAAATCGACAAGGTGATCCGCAATTATCTAGAACTTGGCCCAGAAGGGCGGCGCAATGACCCGCGAATTGGCCGTGATCGCCATGCCTTGATAATGTCGGGCGCGGCCATTCTTCAGGCGTTGTTAAGAGTTTGGCCAACCGATCGTCTTTCAGTTGCCGACCGCGGATTGCGCGAAGGATTGCTTTACGCACAGATGTCGGCTGACGGCGTGCTGGACGACGGGCCATATTGAGTTGAAATGACGTGGCCGTCAAACTCATCCGATCGCGAACGTGACGCCGAAGCGGGAATCGAAGTCACCGATGCATTCGAACGGTTCGAACAGCGGAACGATATATTTACGCGAGCCTTTTGGGACGAAAGAGTTCGGACCAAGCAAAGCGACGCTTTTTTTGCGTCTTATCGGATGGAGGCGGTCCCACGCAGAGGTGATGGCTTTTCGCAAAAGGACTTTGCCTTGCGAAATGCATCCTGGCTAATTTCCGATATTATTTCAGCGCGTTCGGTAGAAGATGGCCGCCGCGAGGGATTTCAGACCCAGATTTCCTGCGACACGCCAGTTGCGACAGATGTCGCACCGGTCGATGACCCCGTGGAAATGGCGCGCGAGATCAAACGCATTGCACGTTTTTTTGGTGCAGATCTTTGTGGGATCACTGACTTTGATAGTCGCTGGCTCTATACAACACGGGTCGATACGCGCGACATGTCGGCAACCCCGCAAGATTTACCCGATGGCTTGGGATCGGTGATTGTTCTTGGCCACCAGATGGATGAAAGCCTTGTGGCAACGTATCCTTCGGCGCTTGCGGGAGCGGCGACAGGTCGCGAATACAGCCACGAGGCCGCTATAGTAATGCAGGTTGCTGCTTATATCCGCAATCTCGGGTATCAGGCAGTTCCTTCGATGAACGATACTGGCCTGGTTATCCCTTACGCAATAAAGGCCGGGCTGGGCGAATACGCACGCAACCAAATGGTGATAACGCCCGAGTTTGGCCCTCGCTTGCGGTTCTCAAAGATTTTCACCTCGATACCGATTGCGCACGACCCGCCCAAAATGCATGGCGTGCGATCGTTTTGCGATATCTGCACCAAATGCGCGGACGCCTGTCCGGTCAATGCGCTACCACTCGGACCGCCTAAGGTTTCGGGCGGCGCCAGATCCGAAATCAAAGGTGTGCGCAAGTGGACGTCCGATGCCGAAAAATGCTTTGGTTTTTGGGCCAAGCTTTCGTCGGACTGCGCAATCTGCATGCGGGTTTGCCCGTTCAATCGCGACTTTTCAAAACTGTGGCATCGGTGGTGGCTGCAGCTGGCGCTTTCGCCTTTGCGTCGTGTTGCTTTGTGGCTTGATCGGCGGCGCGGGCGGCGTGTGAAACCTGGTGAGTGGTGGCGTCAGAATTAAAGTTCTATTTCGGGACCCGGTTATGCGTTCGCGCATATAGTTCGCCCACCATACGGCTTGCGGTCTTTTCGAATAAGCAAGGCACCACGGCGTGCACAAGCGCTGCAAATGCCGCACCAAACAGCTTTAGCGAAAATCCAAAGGCGAAGCGGGCATGTTCACCGTAAGATTCATCCACGCTTGCGGGATGATCAATGAATATTCGTGCAATCATTTGTGTCTCCGGATTCGATTTTCTGCATTTTGGCAGCGGAGCATTGATACTGCTTCCCAAATATGCCATCATATACCGAATTTATGGTACGTATTTCCCAAGAAAAGCTCCATGGCCGAGAAAATTGACCAAATTGATCGACGAATTCTGGACGCGCTGCAACGTGATGCCAGTATTAGCCTTGAAGTGTTGGGAGAAAAGATTGGCCTTAGCAGGAATGCTACATGGCGACGGCTGCGTGCGCTGGAAGATTCAGGTGTAATTCGGGGGAGGGTGGCATTGCTTGACCCGGGATTGCTTGATCTCAGCCTATCAGTGATCATTCAAATCCGCACCAACCGCCATGACCCGGATTGGCTGAATAGTTTTGCGAACGCCACCCGCGATATGCCTGAAGTCATGGCCGCTTATCGAATGACCGGCGACCTGGACTATATGGTTCAAGCGCGAGTTGCTGACATGGCCGCTTATGATGATTTTTATCAAAGATTGATCCGGCGAGTTGAAATGTCGGATGTTTCAGCATCGTTCGTGATGGAAGAGTTAAAATCGACTACAGCCCTCCCTCTTTGAATCAAGGAAACGAACATGCCCGCACACTATATGCATTTAATTCTGGCTGTTCTGGCTGAAACAATTGGCACGACGGCCCTACAGGCTAGCCATCAGTTCACCCGCGTTGGCCCGTCAATTATCGTAGTCATCGCCTATGCCGCAGCATTCTATTTGTTGTCGCTTGCACTGAGCGTCATGCCGGTAGGGCTTGTATATGCGATTTGGTCAGGCGTCGGGATCATATTCATTGCGCTGATCGGATTGTTGGTATTCGGCCAGAGACTTGATCTGCCGGCAGTCATTGGCCTGAGTATGATCATAGCGGGAATTCTAGTAATTCACTTATTTTCTGGTTCAACAACTCACGTCTAGCGACCGAATTAGCGGCGCACCCTTGGAACGCTGGTTCTTGCCCAACGATACTCTGTGTCGGGATGGGGAGGATGGCCGTCTGTTCGTTGCCAATACCCTGTCGCGCCGCGCCTGAACCAAATTGGCAGGGTAAGGACCAGTCCGCCAAGATATCCGCCTGCGTGGGCCCAATAGGCGACGCCGCCGGCATTTGCAGAAATGATCGAACCTTGAATGACCTGAATGGCGAACCAGGCCCCCAATACGATATACGCCGGTACCGGTATGACCCGAAAAAATACGATCAGAATAATCAGAATATCGACCCGAGCTTTCGGATAAAGCAGCAAATATCCCCCCATAACGCC
This sequence comes from Boseongicola sp., assembly GCA_051009475.1. Classification (GTDB taxonomy): domain Bacteria; phylum Pseudomonadota; class Alphaproteobacteria; order Rhodobacterales; family Rhodobacteraceae; genus CAXMNX01. The sequence goes on along the minus strand of JBPCWO010000178.1, from coordinate 20,627 downwards.
TGCAATCGCTCCCGATGCGCCAACCATTGGAACCGTGCTCGAAGGGTCAGAGGCAAATTGCGCTCCGGCTGCGACCAAACCACCAGCCAAATAAAACACCAGAAATCCCAGATGGCCCATGGCGTCTTCCATATTGTCGCCAAACACCCAAAGGAAAAGCATATTCCCCCCAAGGTGCATTAGACCGCCATGCAGAAACATTGAAGTTACAAATGTTTCCGGGCGGGCTGCGGCGGGGACAAGACCCCAATCAAAAAAGAAATGCGCCAGTGCGCGATCACTCGAAAGCAACGTCCAATAGGTTATGAAAATCAGGACGTTCGTCGCGATCAACGCCCATGTGACATATGGCGTTCGACGGGACGGGTTGTGATCGCGTATTGGAAACATGGCTCAACGGACCTTTTCCGCCCGTCGGCGTCAAGCGTTTGCAGTTTCCGCAAGTAAGGCCGCGTTGCCGCCCGATGCGGTTGTGTCAACGCAGAGGTGCCTTTCGTAGATAACATCCAATACGCGCGGTGTTTCCGTGATCAGGGGCAGGATCGCACCCTGCCGCGAAGCTAACGCCTTGTCATAAGCGCGCGCCGTCTTAGCGTCGCCCCACCAAATCGCGCCGGATATACTCTGGACCGTGATCAAGTCGTTGGGATCCATTCTATCTGCCTTTGTGCCGCTACCGCCGATTTCCTCCAGCGTCGCTATTTGGCGGTCGACCTGCTCGGGACCCGGGCCAAGGCAAAGATACGGTTCACGCGGCGAATGGCTAAGCCGGTTGGTTTCGCCGGTCGGCCCCGGCATGTCGCGCACCGGTGCTGCCATCGGATTTCCGCCCTTGCGAAACCGCCACGGGTAAAGCGGGCCGCCGGCCTTTGGGCCCGTCCCTGACAGGCCCTCGCCGCCGAATGGCTGACATCCCACGACGGCGCCGATCTGATTTCGATTCACGTAAATATTGCCGACTTTGATCTGCTCAACGATTTCCTGAACGCGGCCATCGATACGCGTGTGCAAACCGAATGTCAGGCCGTAGCCCATCTTGTTGATCTCGGCGATGACGCTCTCTAGGTCCTCTGCCCCGAATGTCGACATGTGCAGTACGGGCCCGAATATCTCGCGTTCGACTACAGCAATATTGGGAACCTCAACCAGACTCGGCGGGCAGAAATGGCCGGTTTCAGGTGCGTGGGTCTGGTGACAAATATTGCTGCTTTTCAAATAGTTGGCGATAGATTCATGCGCATCCGCATCGATCAGAGGTCCGACATCGGTCGAAAGCTGCCAGGGGTCACCAACGGCCAGCTCGTCCATCGCGCCGATCAGCATTTCCCGGAATGCCTCCGCGATGTCTTCCTGAACATACAAGCATCTGAGCGCGCTGCATCGCTGGCCCGCCGACTGAAAAGCCGACGCAACGACATCGCGAACGGCCTGCTCAAGCAATGCCGTCGAATCCACAATCATAGCGTTGATGCCGCCTGTTTCGGCGACGAGCGGCGCTCCTGGTGCGAGGTGTTCGGCCATTGCCGAGCGTATGACCCGGGCAGTTTCGGTCGATCCGGTAAATGCCACGGCGTCGACACGTGGGTCAGATGTCAATGCGCGTCCAACGGTTGCGCCGTCGCCCGGCAAAAACTGCAATACATCTCTCGGCACGCCAGCCTCGTGCAGCATCCCAAGGGCCAGATGTGCAATCAACGGCGTTTGTTCCGCCGGTTTCGCAAGTACAGCGCAGCCAGCACTTAACGCGCCGGCGATCTGTCCGGTGAAAATGGCGAGAGGGAAGTTCCAGGGCGAAATGCAAGTTACGATACCCACGGGTTCGCCGCTAAGCCCGATCGAAAGATGCGCGTAGAAGCGTAGAAAATCGACCGCCTCGCGCAGTTCGCCAACTGCGTCCAGCAATGTTTTACCGGCTTCGCGCGAGAGCAAAGCAAATACTTCTCCAGCATTCGCCTCGTAAAGATCGGCGGCGCGAGACAATATCTCCGCTCGATCGGCCGCACTCGCCTCCCAGACTCTAGATGCAGCCAACGCCAATTCAAGGGTATTCTCGTCAGCAGGTATGGTTCTCCCAACAACATCTGCAGGGTTGGCTGGATTTATCACGTCGGAAGTTGAACTGGGCGCTTCGTCCCCGGCAATCAGTGGCCGACAAGTCCATACGTGCGACTGAAAGGGTTCCCGCGCGGCGTTGATCCGGGCCAATGTATTGCCATCTGTAAGATCCCACCCGGATGAATTCGCGCGCTCCGGCAGAAAAATCTCCCGCCCCGTCGGGATTGCCCGCGCCGTACCCAATGCCGAAAACGGATCCGCAACCACATCCTCGGGCGGAATGGCATTATCGACAACCTGGTTCACAAAGCTCGAGTTTGCGCCGTTTTCCAACAGCCGTCGTACTAGATAGGCAAGCAAGTCGCGGTGGGCCCCAACTGGGGCATATATCCGGCACCTTGTTCCGTGGCGCTCACGAACGATTTCGTGGAGCTGTTCTCCCATCCCGTGAAGTCGTTGAAATTCAAACTCTTGCGAGCCGTTACTCATCTCGACAATCGCTGCCACCGAATGCGCATTGTGGGTGGCGAACTGGGGATAAATTCGATCCACCATGCCAAGCAGTTTTCGGGCGCAGCCAATAAAGCATACATCCGTTGCGGCCTTGCTGGTGAAGACAGGGAACCGGTCAAGACCGTCCACTTGCGCGCGCTTAATTTCGGTATCCCAATAGGCGCCTTTGACCAGGCGCACCATGACCCGCCGGTCTAGGCGCTGGGCCATCGCATAAACATGATCAATGACTTTGGCAGCGCGAAGGCCGTAGGCTTGGATCACGATGCCAAAACCATCCCATCCCGCCAAAAGTGGGTCGGATAGAACCGCGTCGATAATATCCAATGAAAGCTCAAGTCGGTCGGCTTCTTCGGCATCAATATTCAATCCGATGTTCAAGGATGCAGCCAACCTGCATAGTTCCGCCACTCGCGGGACAAGCTCGGCCATGATCCGTTTATGCTGCGCCACTTCATAGCGCGGGTGCAGGGCAGACAATTTGACGGAAACTCCGGGCCTGTCGGAGATTTCAGGACTTGACTTCGAGGCCCCGGCCGCGCGGATGGCATTTTCGTAGGCATCAAAATACCGTGCGGCGTCATCGGCGGTCGTTGCCGCTTCACCAAGCATGTCGAAGGAATAGGTATATCCCTTGGCCTCCATCGCGGCGCCTCGCGCCATCGCATCTTCCATGGTTTCGCCCAGCACAAATTGCTGACCCATCTCGCGCATCGCCTGTTTTGACGCGGCGCGGATCACCGGTTCGCCAAGCCGCTTGATCGCGCCGCGAAGCGCGCCGGTCACGCCCAGCCCTGTTTCATCCAGAACGCGCCCGGTCAGCAACAAGGCCCACGTCGAGGCGTTGACCAGCGACGAAGATGATTGGCCCAGGTGACGACCCCAATCAGATGGCGCGATTTTGTCTTCGATCAGTGCGTCGATTGTCTCCGGGTCAGGTACCCGCAAAAGCGCCTCGGCAAGGCACATCAATGCTATGCCTTCATCGGTCGACAGTCCGTATTCGGCCAGAAATATCTCCATCAACCCAGGCCGTCCGCTGTCGCGAATGTCAGCCACGAGTTTGGCTGCGTGCGCGACGATGTCCTTGCGCCTGCGGTCGCTCAGGGCGGCGGTTTCGACCAGCCGCGTGATAACGTCGGCTTCAACGGGGAATTTATTGAAGCGGGATGGAATCTGATAAGACATACGGCCACATTATCATGGCAATTACGGGCGTATCGGACTAAATTGGCTCAAACTGCAGATAGTACAGCCGAAATCCATAACTATTTTAGGCTATATCACTATGACCCTTGATGACACAGATCACCGAATTCTTGATATTTTGTCCGCCGATGCCCGGATCTCGGTTGCCGAAATGGCACGGAGGGTCTCGCTTTCGAAAACACCGGTCCAGGCGCGCATGCGGCGGCTGGAAGAAAGTGGGGTTATTTTGGGCTACCGGGCCCAGCTTGATCCTGTCAGACTGGGCCGCGATCACGTCGCATTCGTTGAAGTCAAACTTAGCGATACGCGTGAATCAGCACTCACGGCATTTAATGACGCCGCGCTCGTTGTTCCCGAGATTGAAGAATGCCACATGATTGCGGGCGCCTTCGATTACTTGCTGAAGATCCGCACACGGGACATGAGCCGCTATCGGCACGTGCTTGGCGAGCGCATCTCAAGTCTGCCGCATGTCGCCCACACCGCGACACACGTAGCAATGCAGGCAGTCAAGGATGCCGGGATCGTGACTTGACCAAGTGCAAATCGTGCAGGCCATAATTGGCGATGCGTTACCTAATATTTACTGCCTATTTGATGTCCGCAACAGTTGCCGCTGCAGACTGTCCGACACCACCAGATATCACAGATGAACTTGATCAGCTTTTGGAGCAAATTCAGGCGGCGCAAAACGAGGGTTCTGCGCAGCTCATTTCGAACAAACTGTGGGATCTCTGGGCGAAGGCACCGAATGACCAGGCGCAGGCTTTGCTTGATCGAGGAATGGAGGCGCGCAGATCCTGGAATTTGTTGGGTGCGATCGAGACCTTCGACAAATTGGTCGCCTATTGCCCGGATTATGCCGAAGGCTACAACCAGCGCGCGTTCGCCAATTTCCTAGGTCAGAATTATGAAGCGGCACTTGCAGATCTGGACCGCGCCATCGAACGCTCGCCCAATCACGTCGCGGCCATATCCGGCAAGGCGCTGACGCTCATGGGACTTGGCCGAAATGAAGAGGCACAAGTGGTTCTTCGTGCGGCGCTCGCGCTGAACCCCTGGCTTCCTGAAAGGCGATATCTTATCGAGATTCCGGGAAAAGAGCTCTGATCTTGCTCCCGAAGCGCCTTCCGCCTAGGACGGTGCCACGCGGGCGTGGCGGAATGGTAGACGCATGAGACTTAAAATCTCTGGGGCGAAAGCCCGTGCCGGTTCGAGTCCGGCCGCCCGTACCAACTTTTCGCAGAACTTACTTTCAAATCGTCCCGAATAGTCCTGCTTTCTGTTTGCGGGTGGCTGCCAGCAAGACTGCCGACCATACTGAATTCGAATAGTTTTATTAGAGGACGATAATGTCAGCTAAATATTATGCGCCCACCGGTGGCCTTCCGAGCCAGGAGCAATTGCTGACCGACAGAGCTGTGTTTACCGATGCTTATGCGGTTATTCCGAAAGGTACGATGCGCGACATCGTAACCAGCCAGCTGCCGTTTTGGGACGCTACACGGCTTTGGGTCTTGTCGCGCCCACTCAGTGGATTTGCCGAAACGTTTTCGCAGTACATCATGGAGGTTATGCCCGGTGGCGGCTCGGAAAAGCCAGAGCCGGACGTTGGCGCCGAGGCGGCGTTATTTGTGGTCGAAGGAACTGCGAGATTGTCGATCGATGGCAAGTCCCACGACCTCGCGGCTGGCGGATTTGCTTATTTGCCGCCGGCCTCAAACTGGACTTTGCGAAACGAAGCGAAGGAAATTCTGCGCTTCCATTGGATTCGGAAACTCTTTGAGCCGGTTCCGGGATTGGATTTGCCGACCGCTATCGTCACAAACGAACTGGACATCAAACCGACCGAGATGCCGGGAACGGAGGGGAAGTGGGCGACGACCCGTTTTGTCGATCCCGCGGATTTGCGACACGATATGCACGTGAACATCGTGACATTCGAACCTGGGGCCGTAATCCCATTCGCCGAGACACACGTCATGGAACATGGGCTTTATGTGCTTGAGGGAAAAGCGGTTTATCGGCTGAACCAGGACTGGGTTGAAGTTGAGGCGGGCGATTATATGTGGCTGCGCGCCTTTTGCCCACAAGCGTGCTATGCGGGCGGGCCAGGCCGGTTCCGATATCTTTTATACAAGGACGTCAATCGCCACATGGCGCTGCGTCCGACTGGATCGCTCATTGGGCAACTCTAACGGCACGCTCTTTTTCCTGGATGGGTTTACCGCCCAGTGACGTGGTGACGGCATTTGCCGCATTCATAACTGCGACACTGAGAGCCGGAACTTGTTCGTGGCCGACGCGGCTGGTTGGCCCGGACACCGATACACCCGCGATGGCCTCTTGGTTAACGTCAAATATAGCCGCCGCAATGCACCGCATCCCCAATGTTTTTTCTTCACCATCAATTGAGTATCCGCGCTCACGGATGGTCTGAGCTTCGCGGTTCAAGGCATCTATATCGGTGACTGTGTGCTTGGTAAAAACTTCGAGTGCTGCTTTTGCCAGGATGCGGTTTCGTCGCGAAGGGTCCATTTCGGCCAGAAGTGCCTTGCCGATGCCAGATGCGTGCATTGGAGTTAGAGTTCCGGGCGGAAAAAATGCCCGGATACTTTCGTGAGTTTCGACCTGACTAACAAATAGTACGGACCCACTCTGTTCAATGCCAAGGTTGGCTGTTTCGCCGGTTTCTTCCATCAGTTTGCGAAGGACAGGGCGCGCGCGTTCCACGAGGCTTGTTCGTTTCAGGAAGGTTGCGCCAATCACGAAAGCGCTCGGCCCAATGTGCCAAACTTGTTCTGTGGTATCCATTTCTACCAGGCCGCGGCCCTCTAGAGTCGTAAGTATACGGTAAATCGTTGCCGGCGATTGGCCAAGTTCGGAAGCTAGCGCCGAGAGCGTTTTGCCAGGAGACTCACTTAAATATTCCAATACCATCATCGCACGATCCAACGATTTGATCGTGTTTTGCTCGGTCTTGTCGTCCCAACCGCGTGGCCGTCCGCGCGATCGCCGAAGCGCCGACTTGGTATTGTCTTGAATTTCCATAAGAAGCCTCAGACAAATTTTTGAAATCGTCATTCATGATATGAAAAAAATAATCATCTGACAACAATGACCTTTTCTCCTCCACGCTTATTCTGAGCGCAAAATCAAAAAAATTTTCAAAGCTGCGGTACAGGCGTATTCTGCCCCTCAAAGATCGGAGGATACGATCATGAGCTTGCAAAACCCAGTATTCATTCCTGGCCCAACCAACATGCCGGAAGAAATCCGGAAGGCCTGTTATATACAGACCATCGACCACCGGTCACCGAAATTCGGCGGGATCTTGAATCCCTGTCTCGAGAACGTTCGTAAGATCCTGAAATCGGACGGTGCGGATATCTTTATCTTTCCTTCGACCGGCACCGGAGGCTGGGAAACGGCGCTCTCCAACACGCTTTCGCCTGGCGACAAGGTGCTCGCGGCCCGAAACGGCATGTTCAGTCACCGCTGGATCGACATGTGCCAACGGCACGGTCTTGATGTGCAAATTGTCGAAACTCCCTGGGGTGCGGGACTGCCAGCTGAAAGGTACGCGAAAATCCTTGCCGACGATAAGGGACACGACATCAAGGTCGTCCTCGCCACGCACAACGAGACCGCAACCGGCGTCCGCTCGGATATTGCCGCTGTCCGCAAAGCGCTGGACGATGCTGGTCACCCAGCACTCTTGTTCGTCGACGGGGTCAGCTCGATTGCCTCGATGGATTTCCGTTTCGATGAATGGGGCGTCGACGTCGCTGTGACAGGCTCTCAGAAAGGCTTCATGCTGCCCGCTGGTCTGGCAATTCTCGGCTTTTCGCAGAGGGCGCTCGATGCCTCGAAAACTGCGACTCTGCCGCGCACATTCTTCGACATCGATGATATGGCGAAAGGATACGCGGCGAACGCGTTCCCATATACACCGCCGGTTGGCTTAATGAACGGTCTTAAGCTCGCCACCGACATGTTGCTTGACGAAGGACTAGAAAGCGTTTTTGCACGACACCATCGGATCGCCGAGGGCGTTCGTCGCGCAGTCAGCGCCTGGGAGCTGAAGCTTTGCGCGGTGTCGCCTGAGGTCTACTCCGACACCGTCAGCGCGATACAGACCCCCGAGGGTTTCAATGCCACCGATATCGTGACTCACGCTGCGAATACTTATGGCGTTGCTTTTGGCGTCGGGCTTGGAGAAGTCGCCGGCAAGGTCTTTAGGATTGGTCACCTCGGCAGTTTGACAGACGTTATGACCCTTAGCGGAATCGCCACGGCCGAGATGTGCATGGCCGATCTTGGACTGGACATCAAATTGGGCTCTGGCGTGGCTGCTGCGCAGGACTACTATCGTGCGCATCCGTCGCTTGCACACCAGGATGCGGCTTGAAGAAAGACCATTACGACATGGAAATCCCGACTTTTGACGATGTAGTGACTGCGCACGAGCGGGTCACGCCCTACATTCACCGTACGCCGGTATTGACGTCGTCGTTCTTGAACGATCTGACCGGCGCTGAGTTGTTCTTCAAATGCGAGAACTTTCAAAAGGCGGGCGCATTCAAAGTCCGTGGGGCGAGCAACGCGGTATTCGGATTGTCCGAAGAAGATGCACGAAATGGCGTTTGCACCCACTCTTCAGGCAACCACGCGCTATCGCTCAGCTATGCGGCAGGTAGACGGGGCATTCCCTGCAATGTGGTCATGCCACACACCGCACCGCAGGCAAAAAAAGATGCGGTCCTGGGGTATGGCGGCACAATTACCGAATGCGAACCGTCGACATCCAGCCGTGAAGCGGTCTTTGCCGAAGTGCAGGCCAAAACTGGCGGCGACTTTGTTCATCCCTACAACGATCCGCGCGTAATCGCCGGGCAGGGGACGTGTTCGCGCGAGTTGATGGAACAGACCAACGGCCTCGACGCGGTTGTAGCGCCGATCGGCGGTGGGGGCATGATCTCAGGCACTTGCCTGACGCTCAGCAACACTGCGCCTGACACCCAGGTGATCGCCGCCGAGCCCGAGCAGGCGGATGACGCATATAGAAGCTTCAAAGCGGGCTATATAATAGCTGACGACGCACCCAAGACTGTGGCCGACGGGCTGAAAGTGCCGCTGAAGGAACTGACGTGGCATTTTGTATCCAGCCACGTGACCGATATTCTTACCGCGTCGGAAGACGAGATTATCGAGGCGATGAAGCTTATCTGGAAACGCATGAAGATTGTGATGGAACCATCGTCAGCGGTGCCGCTGGCCACGATTCTAAAGAACAAAGGCCGGTTCGCGGGTAAGCGGGTCGGCATCATCATAACCGGCGGCAATGTTGACCTAGACGCTTTGCCGTGGACCAAGTGAAGGACATTAAATCATGAACGCACCTGCAAATATCGACGCACTTGAAGTTGGTTATGATGTTCCCGCAATTCCGGGAATGAACGAGGCTGATATTCAGACACCGTGTCTGGTGCTGGATCTCGATGCGCTTGAACGCAACATTAAGAAAATGGGTGATTATGCCAAAGCGCACGGCATGGGCCACCGTGTGCACGGCAAAATGCACAAATCCGTTGATGTAGCAAAACTTCAGCAAGACCTTGGTGGTGCCGTCGGGGTGTGCTGTCAAAAGGTCAGTGAAGCCGAAGTTTTCGCGCGCGGCGGTATCAAAGATGTGCTGGTCTCAAACCAGGTCCGCGACCCAGCAAAAATTGATCGTCTGGCGACGCTGCCGAAGCTGGGCGCGCGTATTATCGTTTGCGTCGACGACATAAGTAACGTGGCCGAATTGTCGGCCGCGGCTCAAAAACACGGGACCACGCTAGAGGTTTTTGTCGAGATTGACTGCGGTGCCGGGCGTTGCGGTGTCACTAGCACCGAGGACGTCGTGGCAATTGCAAAAGCCGTCGACGCCAGCGAAGGCCTGATATTCACCGGCATTCAGGCTTATCAGGGCGCGATGCAGCACATTGACAGCTATGAGGAAAGAGAAGCGAAACTGGACGTCGCCATTGCGATGGTCAAAGACGCAGTCGAAGGATTGAAGGCCGTTGGGCTTGAGACCGAACTGGTCTCTGGGGGCGGCACCGGATCTTACTATTTCGAAAGCAACTCGGGCGTCTTCAACGAACTGCAGTGCGGGTCATATGCCTTTATGGATGCCGATTATGGCCGCATTCTGGATAAGGATGGTAACAGGATCGATCAGGGCGAATGGGAAAATGCGTTTTTTATTCTGACCCAAGTCATGAGTCACGCAAAGGCCGACAAGGCGATCTGTGATGCCGGATTGAAGGCGCAGTCAGTCGACAGCGGCTTGCCAGTGATTTTTGGCCGCGATGATGTCGAGTATATCAAATGCTCGGACGAACACGGCGTCATAGCAGATCCAAAAGGCGCGCTGAGCGTCGGTGAAAAGCTGCGCCTGATCCCGGGCCACTGTGATCCGACCGCCAACGTCCACGACTGGTATGTGGGTGTGCGAAACGGCAAGGTGGAAACACTTTGGCCAGTTTCCGCACGCGGTAAGGCGTATTGAGCGGCGCGGACCGGCCACAGCCGGTCTGACCGACCAAAGCGCTACCCCAAAGCAATTTTGCCAATAAGAAAGTCAAAGCCAATGTGGATCGTCCCGGAACGCGAAATAGCCTCGCTGATGACAAGAGAGGCGGCGTTCGATGCCGTTGAGAAGGTGTTCGCAGCCATGGCGGCAGGCGATGCCTATAATTTTCCTGTGGTGCGCGAGGCCATCGGTTATGTTGATGCGCTCTACGGGTTCAAGGGCGGATTTGACCGCGCCGGTCTGACGCTGGGGCTTAAGGCGGGCGGTTACTGGCCCAATAACCTAGAAACGCAAGGGATAATAAACCACCAATCCACGGTTTTCTTATTCGACCCCGACACGGGACGCGCCAAAGCCATGGTTGGTGGCAACTTATTGACCGCACTCAGAACAGCCGCCGCGTCATCAGTTTCGATCAAACACCTGGCCCGCCAAGATGCAAAAACGCTGGGAATGGTTGGTGCGGGGCATCAAGCAACGTTTCAGATGCGCGCAGCGCTTGAGCAGCGAAAATTCGAGAATGTCATCGGTTGGAACATGCATCCCGAGATGCTCGTCAATCTTGCCACCGTTGCTGATGAGGCGGGCGTTCCTTTCGAAGCAGTGGAACTGGATGGAATGACGCGAGCGGATGTCATTATTTCAATCACTTCGTCTTTTGACGCCATCTTTGGTGTCGATCAAGTTGCGCCGGGAACGCACATCGCGTGCATGGGCACCGATACCGCTGGCAAACAAGAGGTTGCGCCAGAACTTATTCAACGAGCATCAGTTTTCACGGATGAAGTGGCGCAGTCCGTCAGCATTGGCGAGGCGCAGCACGCAACGGCCAAGGGGCTTATCTCGGTCGACGACATCTCCCAAATCGGTGCAGTAATCAATGGGACGCACGCAGGGCGTTCTAGCGACGACGAAGTCACGCTATTTGATGGAACCGGAGTGGGGCTTCAGGACCTCGCTGTTGCGGCCGCGGTGGTTGAGCTTGCCATTGAAAAGGGCGCCGCAATCGAAGTCGACTTTTGACGGCCTTGTGGTGGCCCTTGAAAGGTAAGGATATGACGACGCTGAGCTTATTAAGAAATGCAAGCACTGTTTGCATCGCGTATATTGGGGCGTTTGCCGCAATTGCTCAGACGCCTCCAACGGATGCGGAAGTTTCTGCCTTTTCGGCTCTGCATAGAGCCGCCCACCTAGGCGATGTTGCGACCATTGAGGCCGCGGCCAAATCCGGCGCGGATGTGAATGCTCTGGACAGTAAATCGAGAACTCCCGCCCATGTCGCTGCTTTTGCTTCTCAGGACGCCGCATTGGCGGCGTTGGCGAAGGCTGGAGCCGACCTGAACGCCTTAGAGTATCAAATCTACGATGTCGTCACGATTGCCGCCGTGGCAAATGACCGGGCTATAGTTGCACTCGCAATCGAGCTTGGTAACCGGCCCGACCTCACGACGAGCATTTACGACGGCACTGCTCTAATCGCAGCGGCACATCTTGGCCATCACGAGGTTGTTCGCATTCTTATTGATGCCGGTGCGCCGCTAGATCACGTCAATAACCTGGAATGGACTGCTCTGATCGAAGCGGTGATCCTAGGCGACGGCGGTCCCGATCACATCGCAACGGTTGATCATCTGGTGAATGCGGGTGCGGACCTGAGCATCGGAGACCGTTATGGCGTGACACCACTCCAGCACGCCAGAAAGTTGGGGTATGCCGAAATCGTTGCGTTACTCGAAACTGCAGATAACTGAAGTGAAACCCCCGCCCAAGTAGGGCGGGGGTGAAATTCATCCTAGACGAACCAGCTATTCAGCTGCAGTTGTCTCGCCTTCATCTTCCTCTGGAATGACAAGGTTCAGCACAATCGCAAGCACTGCTGCAGGCAGAAGGCCGGAAGTCATCAGGATGCGCATTGTGTCACCGAGGAACGCCATTGCGTCCGGCACCTGCTGAAGACCAAGCCCGACAGCAAGTGAAGTGGCGAAGATGACCATGTTGCGGCGGTTCCAATTGACATCAGACAGCATGTTGATGCCTGCCGAGGCGACCATGCCAAACATGATGATAACACCGCCACCCAGAACCTGGATCGGTATCGTGCTCACCAATGCGCCGATCTTTGGAACAAGACCTGCAAAAACAAGCAGTAGCGCGCCATAGGTGACGACGTGTCGGCTCATCACGCCGGTCATTGCGACAAGACCGACGTTTTGGCTGAACGAGGTATTCGGCAAACCGCCGAAGACGCCAGCAACTGCGGTGCCAAGCCCGTCAGCAAATGTCGCGCCTTGAATTTCCTCGTCAGTCGCCTCGCGCCCGGCACCACCTTTGGTGATTCCGCTTGTATCGCCGACAGTTTCAATAGCTGAAATAAAGGCCATCAGGCACATGCCAATGACGATCGCCCAGTTGATTTCAAACCCAAACGCAAAAGGTGTGGGAAGAGCAAACCAGCCTGCGTTGCTCATGCCGCCGAAACTGACGTCACCCATGACCAATGCCAAAAGATAGCCAACGATCAGGCCGATCAATACGGCAGCGACCGACATGAAGCCCTTTACGTAGAACTTGATGCCTAGTGTCACGACGATGACCGTCAGCGCTTGGAACCAGTTGCTTATCCCGCCCCAAGTTGGCTTTGAGCGATTAAAGTCGCCCGCACCGCCCGCGGCGTATTCAATGCCGACTTTGATCAGCGCAAGACCAATCATCAGAACAATGAGACCGGTCACCAAAGGTGGTAACGCAAACCGAATGCGCTTGATGAAGAGACCGATACAAAAGTGGAAAATTCCGCCGATTATCACGCCACCCATCAGTCCCGGCAGACCGGCAGTTCCCGCGCCTACCATCGCCGGGATCATCACCGGCAGAAATGCAAACGACGTGCCTTGCACGATTGGCAGCCGCGCGCCGACGGGGCCTATACCAATGGTTTGGATCAACGTTGCGATGCCGGCAAACAGCATCGAAATCTGGATCATGTAGATCAAAGTGCCCACATCAGGCGATCCAAAACCAAACCCGGCGACGCCAGCGATAATGATTGCAGGTGTGACGTTCGAAATGAACATCGCCAGTACATGCTGGATGCCCAGCGGCACCGCTTGCGCTAGCGGTGGACTATAATTTGGGTCGCGGAGCTGTTCCGGCGTCCCTATCGATGTATCAGCCATTGTTTGTCCCTCTTGTTTTCTATGCTTAGGCCAGCCAGTGGCTGGCGCATTCTCGTTCGTTTTTGCTCGTAAAACCGGAACCACAATACTTCACACTACGCCGCCGCAGAGCTGATTTGTTGGGCGCAGCGCAACGTTGTGGGTTAGCGGAGAACTCGATTAATTCTGAGATAATAGAGGCTTCGATGGCGAAACTCACGTACCAACGCGAATTCGCCTCAGGCAACTCGGAGCCATTTCCGGTCATGTTGCGTGAGTAAAGAAACAAAGCCCGCCCCTCCTCATTGCGGCACTTGTAGTCGCAAATTATCGAGATTCTTTTCAAATATTTATTGAAAGTGATTTTCGCGTGCACCGGTTTGTTCTTTGTGCAACAGACCAAAAGAATGGATTTATGCGATTTGGGGAACCCGAAATGCCTGGATATTTGACCACTCATGTTCTTGATACAGCGCTAGGTGAGCCCGCTGCGGGCCTGAAAATCGACCTTTATGGCTTAAAGGGCGGCGAACGCACGCATCTGCATTCACTTGTGACCAATGATGACGGAAGAACCGACGAGCAAATTTTGCCGGAGGCGGAGTTTTCAATAGGTACGTATGAGTTGGTATTCCACGCCGGAGAATACTTGGATCGTGTCGGAACCGCGCCGGAATCGCCCCGATTTCTTGACCAAGTTCCAATACGCTTCGGGATGTCTGAAGCATCGCACTATCATGTGCCGCTTTTGCTCTCGCCGTTTGGATACTCGACTTACCGCGGAAGCTGAGCACTTGCCTCGGTCTTTTTGATAACATCGCCGATCCGGGCGATCATAAACTCCATAAAAAGCCGAGTTTTTGGGTCTTGCCGGCGGCGATGGGTGAACAAACACGCCATCTGTATTGGTTCTGGCGGCGATTCTTTAGCCACTTCTATCAATCGCCCTGACAAAAGATGATCGGCCACTTCGAAAACCGGCTTGAGCGCCACACCGTGCCCTTGAAGAGCCCAATCGGTCAACACATCGCCATCATCCGATTCATAACGGCCCGAGACAGGAAACCGTTTTGGTCCATCGTCAGTGTGTAACTTCCATTGAAACTCAGTCGCGCCGGGAAACCGCAATATGAGGCATTCGTGGTTGTCGTTGATCAAATCGTCGCCCATCGCCGGCATCCCGCGTGCTTCAATATATGAAGGCGCAGCGCACATTACCCGACCAACATCGGCGATCTTTCGAATTCGCAGATTGCTGTCCTCGGGTTGACCAAGGAAGAACGCCAAGTCTAGTCCTTCGGTGGTTAGATCGACCTTTCGATCGGTCAACCTGAGGCGCACATTGACTTCCGGGTAATCTTCAAGAAATGCAGGCACTTGGGGCGCGATTAGACGTCGACCGACGCCCAAAGGTGCGGCCACGAACAGCGATCCTTTCGGATTGTCCGTGATATTGACGACTTGGGCTTCGGCGTTTTCCACAGCCTCCAAAACCTCGCACGCACCTCCGTAAAACGCCTTGCCTTGCTCCGTCGGAGTCAAGTTGCGCGTGGTCCGTTGGAAAAGGCGCACGCTTAGACGCTCCTCCAGTTGCGAAATGCGCGATGATGTCACCGCTGGAGAAATGCGCAGGTCGCGTCCGGCGGCTGACATGCTACCAAGTTCGTAGACACGAACGAATGTGCGGATATTGTCGAGATAAGACATTATTCTGATTTATTTGATGCAGCTTGGCATTTGCAGGCAATAGCAGAATAATAAGGCAGCGCATAGTCTGGCAAAGACAAAACCCGGGAGGCGCCTAATGTATGATTTTGCCGTTATGTGGGATTGGTTGGGCTTTGCGGTCCGATGGCTTCATGTGATTACCGGGATCGCCTGGATCGGGTCGTCGTTTTATTTTTTCGCGTTGGATCTCGGGCTGCGAAAAGTGCCTCACCTACCGGTGGGGGCGCACGGCGAAGAATGGCAGGTTCACGGCGGCGGTTTTTATCACATCCAAAAGTATCTGGTCGCGCCCGAGCAGATGCCCGACCATCTGACGTGGTTCAAATGGGAAAGCTATGCGACCTGGCTGTCTGGCGCTGCCCTTTTGATGATCGTTTATTGGGTCGGCGGGGAACTTTATCTGCTGGATCCGTCAAAGGCAGATTTGTCGCTGTGGCAGGGGGTTTTGATCTCTGGGCTATCGCTGACTATCGGCTGGATGGTTTATGATTTGCTTTGCAAATCCGGGCTGGGAGAACAGCCGACGTTCTTGATGGTTTTGCTCTTTGTCCTGCTTGTCGCGATGTCCTGGGGCTATGACCAGATATTCACTGGTCGAGCGGCACTGCTGCATCTTGGGGCGTTTACCGCCACGATCATGACGGCGAATGTGTTTTTCATCATCATTCCGAACCAGCGCATTGTGGTGAAGGATCTGCAGGAGGGTCGGACCCCAGACCCGAAATATGGCAAGATCGCCAAGCTCAGATCGACGCATAACAATTACCTGACGCTGCCGGTCATCTTCTTGATGTTGAGCAATCACTATCCGTTGTCGTTTGCCACCGAGTACAGTTGGATCATCGCGAGTCTCGTCTTTCTGATGGGCGTGACGATCCGGCACTATTTTAATTCCCACCATGCGCGCACCGGCAATCCAACGTGGACTTGGCTCGTAACTGTGCTTCTGTTCCTGGTCATTGCCTGGCTTTCGACCGCGCCGATGCTGGACACCTATGAGGAAAGCGAAGCGCGTCAGCTGAATTCCTATGAGCAGCACTTTGCATCCGCGCCGGGGTTTGAACTCGCATTTGATGCGGTTCTGGGCAACTGCTCGATGTGCCATGCACGTGAGCCTGTTTGGGATGGCATTCGCTGGCCACCCAAGGGTGTGGTGCTTGAAACCCAAGCAGATGTCGCCCGCCATGCCGAGGCGATCTTTCTGCACGCTGGCGTTAGTCGCGCAATGCCGCCGCCAAATGCCGTGGAAATGGACGATGAAAGTCGCGGCGCAATCGTTGCTTGGTTTCGTGCCGCGAACTGAATGCAGCGTAGGTTCAAGACTTATCTATATATGTGGCGCCGGTTTCTGAGGTGCAGAATCCTTAGCCTTAGGTGATTGCGTTCAGACATGAGTGATGCGCGTCTGGGGCTATCGGCGGGGAGCGAAGCAATTCCACTGTTGATATAACGAATTTCGCGTTCCAGATCGGCTATTTCGCGGGTAATATAGTACCATTGCATCCCGCGATCGTTCGACCTTTCGAGTAAGTCTTGAACTTCAAGCGGGCAGACGGACTTCAGCCGACGCCCGTAAGATCCTTCGCGATAGGCGTTGAAAGATGTGCAATAGGTCTTTAATCCCTCTTGGCGTCCGGCCTCCCATTTCGATTGATTTACCGAAACGCCGTAGCTGGAACAGGCCTTCACGTGCTGATCCAAGAAGTCGGGGGACCGGCCGTTGGAACCGTCGCGGAACCCGATTTTTGACCAATCGCCCTCTCGGCAGGCGTCTTCGTTCAAGGTCGCACAGCCTGCCAATCCCAGAAACGCGGCTACCGCCATCCATTTCAGTCGCGCAACACTCATAGGCTCACCCGTTCATTTACTTCGAGATCTTCAGCGCGCGATCGCACTTCGACTGTGTTGGCGTCTGTTGGCGGTTTGGCCACGTGAAGCTCCTGCGAATCTTTTCAAACAACCGTAACAGCGTGGCACATGATATGAACTATCAGTCGCTTGTCGGGTGCGCTCAAGCGCGATATCCGCGTGAGGCAGGGAGTGTGCCAAATGGCAAAAAAATCTAGCGGTCGCGGTTCGCGCGACCTGCGCGTTAAGGTGAAATCGGCGCGTGGGCGCAAACTCAGCTCTACTCGTTGGCTAGAGCGTCAATTGAATGATCCTTACGTTCGTCTTGCGAAAGCAGAAGGTTATCGTGGCCGCGCAGCGTTCAAAATCCTCGAGTTGGACGACAAGTACCGATTTCTGGTGCCAGGTGCGCGAGTTGTTGATCTTGGCTGCGCGCCGGGTGGATGGTCCCAGGTCGCGGTGCGCCGGGTCAACTCGCTGGGCGACAAACCAGGCAAGGCAGTCGGGCAAGTGCTGGGCATCGACTTGCAAGCGGTCGATCCGATTCCCGGCGCCGAAATCCATCAATTGGATTTCCTTGATGAAGGCGCGGACGAAAAAGTTAAAACCTGGCTCGGCGGCAACGCAGATGTCGTGATGTCGGATATGGCTGCGGCAAGTTCGGGTCACAAACAAACCGATCACCTGCGGATCGTTGCTCTGTGCGAGGCGGCGGCAGAATTCGCATTCGACGTTCTCGATCCCGGGGGCACGTTTGTGGCGAAAGTTCTGGCGGGCGGGACGGAAAGCGGGCTTCAAGCGCTTCTGAAGCAGCACTTCGACAGCGTGGCCAATGTAAAGCCGCCTGCGTCGCGGTCAGACAGTTCGGAGAAATATGTTGTCGCTCGGGGATTTCGGGGTCGGGCGCAATAAAAACTTTGCTCGCAAGCTGCGCCTAACCAGCGCAGTTGAGGTAGGGTTGCGCTACAAGTCTTTTAGAGCCTTCTTTGAGAGCGGGCAGGCCAAGTAAACACCAAACTCTTGTCCGATATCAGCGCTCACCCGGGCATGTACTGCGCCTTGCCGGTCCAGAAACCGTTGGTCGTCTTCCGCTGGGAAGATGCCTTCGTGCCAAATCCCTGGATGGATATACAGGCCACGGGAACCATCGCACCAGAACGCCACCACCTTATCGGGGCTTAAATTATCGCCCGGCAGTGCCGCCGGCACGATGAACGGCTTGTTGTCGAGCGGAAAGAAAAGTTGCCCGCCATCGGGATGATAATTCATGTGCCAGAGCAACACTTGGTCGCGAGGCGTGGTTTGCGCATCTGTTTGCGCTGATTGTGGGTCAGTTGACCAACCAAGAACGTAGTTTCCATCAACGGCATCGTTTTCGCCGTAAAGCACGTCCCCTTTCCATTGGCATTTGAACGTGCCCTCAACAAAACCGCCTTCGTCGCCGGTGCCCTCATCAATTGGCCGCCAGCCCTGTTGCGGCCAGCGGGCAATCTCAATTTCGAATTCGGAAGGATCGTCGACGATCTGCCCATAGCCTCGGACCGACGTCTCGGTTGCTCGGATCAAGGGAACGCTATGCCAGGGCAACGATGGTTTCGTGCTGGCCTCGAATATGTATTGTGGTTGGTTCATTTGGTTTTCTGATTGGCGTGGTTTTATGGCTGGTCAATAAGGAACCTAACAGCACAAGCAAGCATTGCCAGAGCTCATCTGCTTTATGAGTGTTGAGTAATTGAACTCCGGGTGCATTACTCAACGCAGCAAGTTTATTCGTAGCGGACATTGGAACGCCAAATGGC
Source organism: Boseongicola sp. (assembly GCA_051009475.1). GTDB lineage: Bacteria > Pseudomonadota > Alphaproteobacteria > Rhodobacterales > Rhodobacteraceae > CAXMNX01. Next base: position 1,740 of record JBPCWO010000178.1, on the reverse strand, counting down.
TGGACACATCGCAATTCTAGGGGTTTTTGTTGCCGATACTTCTTATCGTGCGGATCGAGCTCCGAAATTGGGCGAGACTATATTGGGGAATAGTTTTGCGCTTGGGCCTGGTGGCAAGGGATCAAACCAGGCCGTCGCAGCGGCACGGGCTGGCGGGCAAACCCACTTTCTGACACGCTTGGGCAAGGACACATTTGCGGATCTTGCTCTCGCAACGTGGAAAGATGCTGGCGTGATCCCCGAAATTTCGCAGCACGAAGACGAATACACCGGTGCTGCATATATTTTCATCGAAGAATCCACGGGCAACAATGCGATTATTGTTTGCCCCGGCGCAGGGATGGGGATTACTCCGACGAATATCGATGCATGCGGCGATCTGATTGCCAGTGCGTCAGTTTTTGTAACCCAACTAGAGCAGCCGATCGACGCTGCAATGCGTGGGTTGGAGATTGCAAAGTCCGGCGGCGCTAAGACTATTCTAAATCCCGCTCCGGCCGCTGAATTGCCGGCCGAGATTTTCCCGCTTTGCGACTTTGTCACACCAAATGAAACCGAGGCCGAAGGCATCACCGGCATCAAAGTCACCGACATCGCGTCGGCAAAGACGGCCGCGGATGCTTTTTTGGACCTCGGCGTCGGAGCCGCGCTGATAACACTGGGTGAAAACGGCGCCCTTTTGGGCGATAAAGATGGCCATGTGCATGTGCCAGCATACGATGCAGGTCCTGTTGTGGAAACGACCGGCGCGGGAGATGCCTTCAATGGCGGGTTCGCCGTCGGGCTTTCCGAAGGAATGGAGCAAATCGAAGCTGCGCATTTTGGGTCTGCAACTGCGGCGATATCGGTCACCCGGCCTGGCACGGCCCCATCGATGCCCAAACGCGACGAGATCGACGCGCTTTTGCGAAGTGTTCAGTAAAGTCAGACGAGGAAAAGAAGTGCGGGTGTGCCGGGTGACAAAGGCGCGCCCTCAATTCGGCTCAGATCAGTTCTGTAAGTAAACTTCCAGCGTGTCGTCCATGGCATCTTTCCAGGGCGTGTGGTGCACTGGTGCCATCGTGCCGGTGATCACCGACTTGTAGGAATTGTTGCGGAAAGTCATGATGTCTTCCTTCTTGTGTTTTTTCCACTGGAAGAAGGCATCGTTGGCCCCATCGACGTCAAAGCTTGGGTAATCGGTCTCAGCGATCAGTTCTTTAACATAGTCGCCCTGATACCGGATCGCGTCGTAGTCATCCTCGCCGGCATCCTCGCGCGCGATACGGTCGTTCACATCGGCCATGAGTTCGTCGCGCGACGTTAGAATCTCGATCTTGCCCATGATGACGTCACGCACATACCAAGCCTGGGCGTCGAACATGTTGAAGGTGTACCATTGGTCCTGCATGCCGAGGTAGAAGAGTTTCGGATTATCGACCCAGACCACTCCTTTGTAGAGATTGGCAGTGGCCAGCCGGTTTTCGGTCACAAGCCGAAGGTCATCAGGCATGAAAGGGAAGTGGTGCTTGTAACCCGTGCAGAGAATAATCGCGTCGACGTCCCGCTGCGTGCCGTCCTTGAAGGTGCAGGTATTGCCTTCAACTTTCTGAAGAAGCGGCACCTCTTCCCAGTTGTCCGGCCATTTGTAACCCATTGGCGCCGTGCGGTGGCTGACGGTCACGGACTTGCAGCCGTATTTCCAGCACTGGCTGCCGATGTCTTCGGCGGAATAGCTTGTGCCGATTATCAGGATATCCT
>JBPCWO010000177.1:0-13944 GCA_051009475.1 Boseongicola sp. | reverse complement strand
GTATTGCATGGGTTCAACCTCCCACCGCAACATACCAGCTTCTTCATTGGTTCAGAAACACCACCACTCGCCGCCAGACTTGCCGCCACCGCATCACCGCGCTAGGCCGCTGACATGGCCAAGCTTTACTTCCACTATTCGACCATGAACGCGGGCAAATCGACGCTATTGCTGCAGGCATCTCACAACTACCGCGAACGCGGAATGGAAACTTATCTGCTGACCGCCGCCGTCGACGGGCGAGCCGGGAAAGGTAAGATCGGCAGCCGGATCGGGATTAGCGCCGCCGCCGATACGTATGATACTGGCACGGACCTTTTTGCAATGTTGGAAAAGCGCCAGCACGAGGGGCCGGTGGCATGTGTCTTTATCGACGAGGCACAGTTCCTGACGAAGTCCCAGGTGTGGCAGCTGGCGCGGGCAGTTGACGACCTTGGGCTGCCGGTGATGTGTTATGGCCTTCGCGTTGATTTTCGCGGCGAGCTTTTCCCCGGTTCAGCCGCGCTACTTGCGCTTGCCGACGAAATGCGAGAGGCCAGAACTATCTGTTATTGTGGAAAAAAAGCGACAATGGTTGTGCGCCGGGACGCCGACGGAAATGCGTTGATGGATGGCGAACAGGTCTTAATCGGTGGGAACGAGACCTATGTGCCGCTTTGCCGAAAGCATTGGCGCAAGGCCGTTGGCGACCTCAAAACTGGTTAAGACACCTGGTTGGGTAAGGGCGCACCGCTTATCCAGGCATTCAGGTTCTCAACGGCCATCATCCCCATATTCTCGCGGATTTCTAACGCCGCCGTCCCCAGGTGCGGCAACAGCGTCACGTTTTCCATCGCCTTCAAGGCATCCGGGACAATTGGTTCGTTCTCGTAGACATCCAGTCCGGCACCGCCGATCGCGCCCTTCTGCAATGCCGCAACCAGGGCAACCTCGTCGATCACATCGCCGCGCGCGATGTTGATCAGCACGGCGTGAGATCGCATGGCGGCGAGCGCCTCGGCATTTATTATGTGATGCGTCTCGGGCGTGGCAGGCAAAGCAACGACAATGATATCCGCGCCCGCGCATACATCCCCAAGCGTCGGCAACTGGCGCGCGGGAACACCGAGATCAGTGACCTTGGACCGGTTAAAAAACACCACGTCCATGTCGAACCCGAAAGCTGCTCGCTTGGCAATCGCTTTGCCGATCCGCCCCATTCCGATAACACCCAGCGTCTTTCCGGACACATGCATTCCAAGAAATTGCATTGGGTGCCAGCCTTCCCAGTCGCCTGCGCGCAACGCACGCTCGCCTTCGCCCGTGCGGCGGCAAGTCGACAGGATCAGCGTCATAGCGATATCGGCGGTTGCATCAGTGACAGCGCCCGGTGTGTTGGTCACTGCAATGCCTTCGGCTGCAGCCGCGGCAACGTCAATATGGTTATAGCCGACGCCGAAATTTGCCAGAATTTTCGTTTTTAGTTCAGATACTTGCTTGAAAATCATCGCGGAAATCGGATCTCCGAGTGTTGGTAGTATCGCATCGTAATTCGTCAGCGCATCGACCATCGCCTCGGCTGTAAGCGGAATTTTTTCAGGTCGGACGTCGGTCGCAAACCCCGGATCCAATGCGGCAATGACAGACTCAGGCAGCGGCCGGGTAACAAGCAGCGATTTCATCAGAACATCCTGCCGCCGATCGGCACGTCCTTGTCTGGCGTAAGCAGCACAACTTCGCCATCCGCATCCGGCGCACCCAAGACCAAAACTTCGGACATGAATTTGCCAATCTGACGCGGGGCAAAATTTACAACCGCCATGACTTTCATTCCTGGCAGGGATTCAATGTCGTAGTGCTGGGTGATCTGGGCCGAGCTTTTCTTTTCGCCAATTTCGGGTCCGAAATCGACGAAAAGTTTGAAGGCGGGTTTCCGTGCTTCGGGAAATGCTTCCGCCCGAATGATCCGGCCAACGCGAATATCCACTTTTAGAAAGTCATCGAAAGAAAGCGTCATTGGCCCAACTCCCTGCTGCGGTCCGCGGCCGCCTTGACCGCGCGATTCACAAGTGACGGAAAACCGGCATTTTCGTCCATCAGAACTTCAAGTGCCGCCTGGGTGGTGCCGTTCGGGCTGGTGACATTCACGCGCAACTGAGACGGATCCTCACTTGATGCTTCGGCCAAAGCGCCTGCGCCTGCGACCGTCGTCAACGCAAGTTCCATTGAAATCTCGGCCGGAAGACCTTGGGCTTCACCAGCCGCCGCCATCGTTTCAATCAGATGAAATACATAAGCCGGACCCGATCCCGAAACAGCAGTAACGGCGTCCATCTGAGATTCGTCACCTAACCGGATGGTCTTGCCCACGGCAGAAAGAAGTGTCTCGGCCAGCGCAAGCTGTGCCTCTGATACATTAGTATTGCCAACCAGCGCAGTAATGCCCTGCCCGACGGCAGCAGGCGTGTTGGGCATAGAACGGATTATCGGGGTGTCCTTACCAAAAGCACTTTCAAACCGTGAAATAGTGGTCCCTGCCACAATCGAAAGAACGACCGTATTCCCTTCCCCCATGCCCGACACCGGTGGCAGCGCGGCGTCCATCAGCTGAGGTTTAACCGCCACGACCAAGATCGCGGGCGCGTCCGGCAGCGTGCCGTTCAGGTTTAAACCCTGATTATTCAGCCATTCTGATGGCAATGGATCAATGACATGAACACAAGCTGGGTCAAGACCGCCCGCAAGCCATCCCTTCAGCATTGCGCCGCCCATCTTGCCGCATCCAAGTAGCACCAATCCGCGATCTGATACGTCCCCGAAATTCATCGCTTTGCTCTCCCATTTGCCGCTGCATACGGGAATTCGCCAGAGATTTAAAAGTACCAATCAAATGAATTACTGCCACGTTTGCCTTATTCGACAGATTTCCTGAGGCGCATTAGTCTGGTCGGTGAATTACCGCGAAAGGAACAAACTGATGGCGTTCACGTTTGAAGGAATGGTTGCTGAAATCAGAACGGCGGCAAAGCAATCTGATCCAGAGGGCGCAATATACAATGTGCTTTCAGACGCCCTAAAAAACATGGACGAAATGGTTTCAGCGACACCAGTAGCCGGTGAAGATGAAGTTCATCTGTTTGAGGATGACGACCTTTCAATATGGCATTGCCGCTTTCAACCGCATGTCGTTATGCCGCCCCACGAGCATCGTCTGAAAGTGCTGATTGCGGGTTATTCCGGGTCGGAAAAAAGTGTTCTCTACACCCGAACTGAAAACGGGCTCGAAGAGGCCGAAACAGTAATTGCGCATGCCGGGCAAGTTATCACTTTGGACGAAAATGCCATCCACACAGTGATTGCGGAAGGCGACGTGCCTTCCCTTGCGGTCCACGTTTATCTTGGTCCGCTCATGACGCTTAAGCGCGACCTATTCAATCCAGACACTGGATCTGCGGTGGATTTCACTTTGGAGAATTTCAGCGCGATGAAGCGTCCAGTTACAAATTAATCGTTCCGGACCTGTGCGATCATGAAATTCAAACCGAGCTGAAACAAAACGACCGGGTCGCTGTCGCGACCCGGCCTTTTGGCCATTCCGCAGGCCGGGGGGATCGGCCACAACACGCGGACTGGCGGAAAGTATACTTGGGTCGTCAGGCTCTCCCGTAAGCCTCGTCAATAGCGACCCGCATTGCCTCGGCGGGCGCTTCGTCGGCCCAAGCAACAAGTTGAAATGCCGGATAGAACCTTTCGGCCGATAGCACCGCAGCCCGGATCATCGTATCGATCTGCTCGGCGCTGGCCATCTGTTCACCTGCGAGAACAAGGCCATAGCGCCACACCATCAGTTTTTGCGCCGACCAGTAAGTGAAAGCACCGGCCCAACACATATCGTTTGCGGCATTCAAAGTTTCATAAAGATCGGTCAGCCTTTCTTTCGGCGGATCCATCTCGAACGTACAAATCAGACGGAGAGTTTCGTCCATAGGCGACCAGGCCAGCGTAATCGAATAGGTGCGCCACTGACCTTCAACGGCCATTGCGATCTGATCGTCCGCGACCCGATCAAAATCCCACTCATGGTGCTGAGCAAGATGTTCGACAATGTCGATGGGATGAAGTTCGTCGGTCGAGAAAAACTGCTCGGAAATCGACATACACAGCCTCATTTTTTGATATTGGCTGGGTAGCGTCTTCCGGCCACCACAGCTTGGTGCCTGCTCAAGGTGCGGTGGTTAGTCACTCGAACCTTACGATATATGGTGTGCCGAAAGCGAAACTCTGTAAAGGTCTAATTTGCAAAATTGGCAAGCTGTCCACAGAAAAATCACTTCAACCACCGATCGAGCGGTTGCATTGAAATCATAAAGTCTGAGGTTAATCAGTCGGGATTGTCAGGCGTCGGCCTTGGCGGCCTTTTCGATCGCGTCGAGACGGGACTTTAGCGCCTCGTTTTCTTCGCGCGCTTTTTGCGCCATTGCGCGCACCGCATCAAATTCTTCACGGGTGACCAGGTCACGGTCGGCGAGCCAGCGATCGACTAACCCGCTCATTGCAGTTTCCGCCTCTTCGCGGGCACCTTGCGCAACACCCATGGCGTTGGTCATCAGCTGCGAGATGTCGTCAAATATCTTGTTTCGGGTCTGCATAGCCACTCCGACGTTTCGGTCCTGCCATTAATATGGGCGTTGAGCACTGGTTCGCAAGGTTGACGAGGCCGATATGCCCTGCCACTTGGTGCCTGTCATGTTGCTCGCGATACCGTTCCCAGACATCTCGCCCACGTTGATCGAGTTGCCGCTTGGTCCGGTGACGTTGGCCATTCGTTGGTATGCACTGGCCTATATTGCGGGGATATTCCTTGGATTTTGGATGGTGTCGCGGGCGATTGCGCGCGCAGAGCTGTGGCCGGGCGACACCGCTCCGATGGATCGCAAAGCGTTGGATGACCTGCTGACATGGATCATCCTTGGCGTAATTCTTGGGGGTCGTGTCGGTTACGTCTTATTCTATGAACCGCAGCATTTTTTAAGCAATCCCGCGGATATTCCAAAGGTCTGGCAAGGCGGAATGGCTTTTCACGGCGGGATGCTTGGTGTGATCTTGGCTGGCTACCTGTTTTCCCGCCGCCGCGGCATCGCGTATGGGCAAATGGCGGATGTGCTTGCGATTGCGACGCCCGCCGGCCTGTTCCTTGGCCGTATTGCAAATTTCATCAATGCCGAGCTTTGGGGGCGGTCAACCGAAGTTCCATGGGGCGTCATTTTCCCGGGCACACGAGCGCAAGATTGCCCCGGTGTCGAAGGGCTTTGCGCGCGTCATCCATCGCAACTTTATGAAGCGGGTCTTGAAGGATTGCTGCTTGGGTTTGTCATTGTTTGGTTAGCGTTTGGCCTACGTTGGCTTAAGACGCCCTGGGCGATTTGCGGCGTATTCTTAGCTGGTTACGGGTGCGCACGTTTCTTTGTTGAATTCTATCGGGTGGCCGACGATCAGTTTATCACCCCGGAAAACCCACTTGGACGTGTTCTGCAGTTCGGAGATTTTGGCCTTAGCATGGGCCAACTTCTTTCTGTGCCTATGATCGTTGCGGGTCTTTGCGTTCTCTACCTGTCGCGGCGGCGAGCGTGACTGATCTTGCTGGTATTTTAACCCGCCAGATCCGTGAAGCAGGGCCAATCACAGTTGCCGAATACATGGCCAATTGCCTTCAGCACCCGACCCACGGCTATTACACAAGCCGCGAGCCGTTCGGCGCGTCAGGCGACTTTACGACGGCTCCGGAAATTAGCCAGATGTTCGGCGAATTGCTTGGGCTGGCGCTGGGTCAGTCCTGGCGCGATCGCGGCGCACCTTCAAAATTCAATCTGGTGGAATTTGGCCCGGGCCGCGGAACGCTGTTGTCAGACATCCTGCGGGCTGCTGCACAGTTTCCAGGCTTTGCGGACGCTGCGGAAATTCATTTGGTCGAAACTTCTCCAGTGCTTCGCGAAGTTCAAAGCAAGACCATTGATGCGCCAGTTGTGCATCACGACACGCTCGAAAGCATCCCGGCCGGCCCATTTTTTCTGGTCGCAAACGAATTCTTTGACGCGCTGCCAATTCGGCAATTCGTACGCGACGGTGACTCGTGGCGCGAACGCGTAGTTGGGCTGGACGATAACAACAAGCTTTCATTCGGCCTTTCGGACGTTACGGACCCGGAGTTTTTGAGATCTCGACTTGAGGACACAAGCGCCGGCGATCTCGTTGAATACTCGCTGCAGGCCGAAATGATCGCAGATAAAATTGGCCGTCGAATTTGCCGCGACAATGGTGTTGCTATGATCATGGATTATGGAAACTGGCGGTCACTCGGGGACACTTTGCAGGCAATTCGGCGTCATAGGCCTGTTAGTTCGCTGGAATTGCCAGGGGAAGCGGACGTTACGGCCCATGTAGACTTTGAAACTATTGCCGCGGCTGCGGCGCCTGCGCAGCACTCGGAACTCACACCGCAAGGGGTATTTCTGGAGCGACTGGGTATTACAGCACGCGCGCAAGTATTGGCCCGAGGCCTTACTGAAAAAGCGCTAGAGAGCCATATCGCCGCACATCGCCGCTTGACGCATCCAGATGAAATGGGAAACCTCTTTAAGGTGATGGCAGTATTCGCCCCTGATACCCCAGTCCCGCCCGGTCTAGGCCCGTGACGCTGGAGATTCTGACTTCGGATCTTCTTGCACCGTTTCGGCACGGGTTTTTCACCCGTCGCGGGGGTGCTTCGTCGGGCGTGTTTGACGGGTTGAATTGTGGCTATGGTTCATCGGATCAAAGTGAGATCGTTTCGATCAATAGATCTCGTGTTGCCGAAGCCATGCACGTCACGGCAGCAGAATTGGCGACTGTTCATCAGGTGCATTCCGCAGACGTTGTGACCATCAACGATGAACCATGCGACGGCGCAACAAAAGCTGACGCCATGGTGACTGCAACTTCGGGGTCCGCTTTGGCTGTGCTCACAGCCGACTGCCAGCCTGTCCTTTTTGCCGATGCCGAGGCAGGAGTCATCGGAGCGGCCCATGCCGGCTGGAAGGGCGCGCTCGATGGGATTTTGGAAGCCTCGGTTGATGCAATGGAACGCCTTGGTGCACGCCGCGACAGAATTAATGCTGTTATCGGACCCTCGATCAGTCAGGAGGCCTACGAGGTCGGCCCTGAATTCCGGTCGAAATTTCTTGAAGTCGACTCAGACAATTCCCGGTTCTTTAGCGAAGGTGCCGACGACAGGTTTCATTTTGACTTGCCCGGGTTTGGACTGATGCGGTTAGAGAATGCCGGAATTGCCAGTGGCAAGTGGACAGGCCATTGCACGTATTCTGACCCGGATCGATTTTATTCCTACCGCCGGAGCGTTCACCTTCACGAGGCTGACTATGGTCGGCTGATTTCAACCATCCGAATTTAACCGATAGTCAGAAACTACCCTGAATCCGTCACGTCCTCGCCCAATTGCCGGGCAATACTGCGCGCAGTCCGAAAACTTATTCGGAAGGTGGATGTGATGGAGATCGATCAATGAAAACCAAGCCACGCTGGATGAAAAGCGTGATCGCAACTGCCCAAAAGTCGCTACCGCCGTTGCCGTTCGCAAGGACCGTCAAGGTCAACAACACCGCGAGAGTGGCGCCGAAAGCCGCCAGGGCATGAAATATTGCGCCGAAATTGTGGCGCGCGACACGATGTGCCGGTTTTGGATCGGCACAACCAAAAGGCTGACGCAATGAGTTACACTCCGCCCACCATTCCGCCCTTCCCAAATCAACCGGCGCAGAGCAATTATCCGGACACTCGGTGGAAAGTTCGGCGATACAGCCGCCCTAAGTCCGTCCCGATCAACGCAAAACTGACGCGACGGTTTGATACCGAGTGGCTCGATGAGTTTGAAGTTCAATCAGCGTCACGAGTTGCTCCGGCGCTTCCGGTGTTCGAGGAAGCTTTCGGCGCGTTCACCCACGGCGCATTGATTCAAACAACCGACGGTCCAGTGGCAATAGAAGATCTGGTGCCGGGAATGCTTCTTGATACGGCGCGCGGCGAACCAGCAGAATTGCGTTGGAAAGGATCCATTACACTTGTTCCGGGCGCGCCTTCGTTGGCCGAGCTGCCGGACCGGCTTTATCGGGTCATGCCTGACGCGTTTGGCCTTGGACGTCCTGTACAAGATCAAACATTTGGCCCGCACGCCCGCCGGTTTGACCGTGACCCCAAAGTTCGCGCGGCACTGGGAACCGAAGCGGCTTTGGTGCCGTTGTCTTCAGCTTCTGATGGCATGTCTGTGATTGAAGTGAATCCGGTCACCCCAACACGGGTTTATCACCTTGCCTGCGAGCAGCACGAGACAATATTCGCTGCGGGGCTTGAGGTTGAAACTTATCACCCTGGGCCAGACGTGGCATTATCACTCTCGGAAGAAATGATGCGCCACTTCCTGATGTTCTTCCCTTACTTGCGCAATATTCGTGATTTTGGACGGCTGGCGGCACCACGGATCAGCGCCGAAGAGCTTCACGCGATCGCCTGAACCTCAGGCAATCTGGCTTAATCTCTCTTCCAGCACCTCGAACGGCACGCCGGGTTCGTCCTTGGCGTCGCGGATAACGAGCGACGTCTTTACGCTCGCGACATTCGGCGCAGCGGTAAGTTCCTCGGTCAGGAACCTCTGGAACGTTGATAGATCTGGTGCGACGCACTTCAAAATAAAATCTACTTCGCCATTCAGCATGTGGCATTCGCGAACCAGCGACCAGTCGCGACACCGATCTTCGAATGCATTCAAATCCGCTTCGGCCTGACTAAGCAATCCGACCATCGCGAACACCTGGACTTCAAAACCCAAAGCTCGCGCATCCACAGCCGCGTGAAATCCTTTGATGTATCCCTGCTCTTCCAGCGTTCGGACACGCCGAAGACAAGGCGGGGCCGAAATGCCAACTCGACTAGCGAGTTCGACATTGGTCATTCGACCATCCGCCTGCAGCTCGGCGAGTATTTTCCGATCGATGGGGTCGAGCTTGCTGCCTGGCATTTTTCCTCCCCGGATTTTTACGAACCTTATTCCCACGGCAATTGCTGCGCAATAAAATTTCAAAGCAGAGCAATATTGTTAATCAATCCTCAACTCGCCGCGAGACCCCTTTTGATCTGCCCAGCGCCGCTCTATATCGGGAAAACTGCCATCAAAGGGGAACGTCATGGGCGATACCAAACACAGCCGTGTTCTGATCATCGGCTCGGGGCCTGCGGGATATACCGCAGGCGTATATGCAAGTCGCGCCATGCTCGAACCTGTGTTGGTTCAGGGTATTCAGCCCGGCGGCCAGCTTACCATCACGACAGAGGTCGAGAATTGGCCAGGCGACACCGAAGTGCAGGGACCCGACCTTATGCAGCGCATGGAGGCACACGCGCGCTCGGTCGGAACGGAGATTATCTCGGATCATATTCAGTCATTGGATTTGTCCAAGCGCCCATTCGTGGCTTCCGGCGATGGGGGGACGACCTATTTGGCAGATGCGGTAATTCTTGCCACTGGCGCTCAAGCCAAGTGGCTAGGTCTGCCAACTGAAGAACATTTTAAAGGATTTGGTGTCTCAGCCTGCGCGACCTGCGACGGTTTTTTCTATCGTGGTCAGGAAGTCGTCGTCATCGGTGGCGGCAATACAGCGTTAGAGGAAGCACTGTTCCTGACAAAATTCGCATCGAAAGTCACTCTCATTCACCGCCGCGACGAACTTAGGGCCGAAAAGATTCTGCAGCACAGGCTGTTCAACAACCCCAAGGTTCAGATCATGTGGGATCATCAGCTTGAAGAAGTCGTCGGCACCGATGATCCGCGCGGAGTTGAGGGCGTTCGCGTCCGGCACACACAAACCAATGAAATCACTGAATTATCCTGCAAGGGTGTCTTCATTGCTATTGGCCACGCACCGTCGTCTGAACTGGTCACAGACCAGCTGGAACTGCATAACGGCGGATATGTGGTAACGGACGCCGATTCGACCGCCACGTCGATCCCCGGTGTATTTGCTGCGGGCGACATCACAGATCATATTTATCGCCAAGCCGTCACAAGCGCCGGAATGGGATGTATGGCGGCTTTGGAGGCGGAAAAATATCTGGCCGAGAATGAAGATGAATCCGAGCCTCTGAAAACCGATGCGGCCGAAGAACCAGCCGACGCGACCGCATAGTTCACTCCAACTAACGGAATCTTGCCATTGCGACACACGACGGCCCGGATTTCAGTGATTAAAAGATTGCGGTTGCAGCAGGTGGACCACCAGCGTTAGGACGCCCGCAACTCCCATTTCGCAGATAAGATCGCAAATGCAAACTCCGAACCATGCCCCTATCCCAGAGCTTTTCGTTTCCTACGAAAGCGCACAAAAGTTAAAGTTGGAAGCAGGCGAAATGCCGTCCTGGGACCTGACCCCGCGCCAGATCTGCGATCTTGAATTGTTGATGAACGGTGGGTTTCACCCGCTGAAGGGTTTTCATACCGAATCCGATTACAAATCTGTCGTTGACGACATGCGGCTGGCGGACGGCGCGCTTTGGCCAATGCCGGTAACACTTGATGTCAGCCAGCAATTTGCCGACGGGCTTGAGCTCGGCCAAGACATCGCACTTCGGGATCAAGAAGGCGTCATCCTTGCAATCATGTCGGTGTCCGACCGATGGACGCCAGACAAATCAGTTGAGGCTGAAAAGGTATTTGGGGCGGACGATCCTGCGCATCCTGCCGTGAACTATCTGCACAATACCGCGGGCGAAATTTACCTTGGCGGCCCGATCACCGGTCTGCAGCCGCCAGTGCACTACGATTTCAAGATGCGTCGGGACACCCCGAACGAGTTGCGCGCCTATTTTCGCAAACTGGGATGGCAGCGGATCGTTGCGTTTCAAACTCGAAATCCGTTGCACCGTGCGCACCAGGAACTGACATTCCGCGCTGCCAAGGAAGCCCAGGCCAATTTGCTCATTCACCCGGTGGTTGGCCTGACAAAGCCGGGCGATGTCGATCATTTCACGCGCGTCCGCTGCTATGAGGCGGTGCTGGACAAGTATCCCGCAGCGACAACAACGATGAGCCTTTTAAACCTGGCGATGCGAATGGGCGGGCCGCGCGAAGCGGTCTGGCACGGGTTGATCCGAAGAAATCATGGCTGCACGCACATGATCATCGGACGGGACCACGCGGGGCCGGGGAAAAACTCGGCTGGCGAAGATTTTTACGGGCCTTACGATGCGCAGGAATTGTTCAGCGAACACCAGGACGAAATCGGCCTCAAAATGGTGGATTTCAAGCAGATGGTGTTTGTGCAGGATCGCGCGCAATACGAACCCGCTGACGAAGTCGAAGACGATGCGACAGTTCTGAACATCTCGGGCACCGAACTGCGGCGCCGTTTGCGTGAAGGGCTTGAAATCCCCGAGTGGTTTTCATTCGCGGAAGTGGTGGAAGAGCTTCGACGCCGATATCCGCCCCGCGCGCAGCAGGGGTTTACAGTATTCTTCACTGGGTTTTCCGGGTCAGGCAAATCGACGATTGCCAACGCCTTGCTGGTCAAACTCATGGAGATGGGCGGGCGTCCGGTGACACTGCTTGACGGCGATATCGTGCGGAAGAATCTCTCGTCCGAATTAGGTTTCTCGAAAGAGCATCGTGATCTGAACATCCGCCGGATCGGCTTTGTCGCGAGTGAAATTACCAAGAATGGCGGCATCGCCATCTGCGCACCAATCGCGCCGTATGCGACTACGCGGCGGGCAGTTCGCGAGGACGTCGAACAGTTCGGCGCCTTTGTCGAAGTCCACGTCTCGACGTCAATCGAAGAATGCGAACGCCGAGATCGGAAAGGTCTCTACAAACTGGCGCGCGAGGGGAAGATCAAAGAATTTACGGGAATATCAGACCCTTATGATGTTCCAGTCGATCCGGAACTTCGCGTCGAGACAGAAAAAGTCGAAGTCGACCACTGTGCGCACCAAGTGCTTTTGAAGCTTGAACAGATGGGACTGGTTGCCGGCTAAAGCGCGCGAAAAGGCTTTGAAATCTCGTCCCAGGCGTGCTCGGACCGTGCCACCAAGAGACGCCCGTTCCTGGATGTCGGCGCATACGGTGTTCCATCAAGAAGCCGCGCAACACCACCTGCTTCCTCGGCAACAAGACAACCAGCGGCGTGGTCCCAGGGATTCAGAACCGGCGAAAGGCAGAAGTCGACTGCGCCTTGCGCAAGCAATCGGTATTCGTGCGCAGAGCAACGAAGCGCGTCGGTCTTGTGAAAGTGCGGAAGGATCGAAAACAGCCGGTGGCGCTCGTCACCATTGAAAAGGTAGCTGTGGACATAGCCCATCGCGGCATCGATTTTGGTCGGAGGGTCATTATCAAAACGTAGACTTCTGGCGCTTCCGTCTGATTTGACAAACTCAGCACCTTCCCCGGCCCGCGCAATGACCCAATCGTCGCCGGTCGGATCGTAAATCAGACCCCAAACCGTCCGGCCCTTGGATGACAACGCCAAAATAACACCGAAAGTGGCAAGTCCATGCGCAAAATTCCATGTGCCATCAATCGGATCGATGATCACGCAAGTGTCCGCGTCGGAAATGCCGTTTTGCAGGTCCGGGTCTTCTGCCACGGCTTCTTCGCCCACAACTATGGCACCAGGCAAAATGCGGCGTGCGGCCTCGGTCAGACGCTGTTCCGCTTCGCGATCGGCAATCGTCACCAGGTCGTCATGGCGAGATTTCGTGGCGATATCGCCCGGATCAAGCGACCGAAATCGCGGCAGTATTTCCTGCGATGCAGTTTCTCGAACGGCGTCTATTAGTGCCGCTTCGGCCGACGGCGACAAAGTCACGTCGACAGCCCCCGTCCCCTTAAAAGTGCCTCGGGTCCCGGCATCTTGCCGCGAAAGGCGCGATAAAGGTCAGCCGCTTCTTCGGACCCACCAGCCGACAATATGAAGCGTTCCAGCTTGGCCGCAGTGGCCGTATCAAATGGATCGCCGGCCTCGCGAAAAGCTTCGAACGCATCAGCGTCCATGACTTCTGACCACATGTAGCTGTAATACCCGCTAGAATAGCCGTCTCCGGCGAACACATGTGCAAAGTGCGGGGTCGCGTGACGCATTGGGATCGCGTGCGGCATTCCGATCCGGTCCAACACCTCGGCCTGCCGCTGGATTGGATCGGCCGGCGGTTCGCCGCGATGAAAATCCAGATCGACAAGTGCCGAGGCAATGTATTCCACTGTCTGATAACCCATGTCGAACGTGGCCGCTTCAAGCAACCGATCCAGCAGATCCTGCGGCATGGGCTTGCCGGTTTCCGCGTGCGTTGCGAACTCCGCCAATACTTCGGGCACTTCAAGCCAGTGCTCGTAAAGTTGGCTGGGCAATTCAACAAAGTCCCTGGCGACGCTGGTGCCGGAAATCGTCTCGTAAGTCACATCGCTAAGCATTTGGTGCAGCGCGTGGCCGAACTCGTGGAAAAGCGTCCGGGCGTCGTCATAGCTCAACAGTGCTGGCTGTCCCTCAGCCGGCCTGGCGAAATTGCAAACGTTTATCACGATCGGGCGCACGTCATCGCCTAGTTTTCGCTGTGACCGAAGCGCCGCGCACCATGCGCCAGATCGCTTGGAGGCGCGATTGAAGTAGTCGCCTATGAAGACTGCCAAGTGTTGGCCGTCGCGCGAGATTTCCCACGCCCGAGCGTCCTCGTGGTTCAAAGAAACATCCTTGATCGGCGCGGCTTCAATTCCAAACAACCGGCCGGCGCAGGCAAATGCGGCTTCGATCATGCGATCTAGTTGCAAAAAAGGCTTCAATTCGGCTTCGTTCAGATCATGCTCGCGGGCGCGGCGGATCTCGCTGTAGTACCGCCAGTCCCAAGGCTCCAGCGGACCGACCACCCCATCGT
>JBPCWO010000176.1:0-3052 GCA_051009475.1 Boseongicola sp. | reverse complement strand
ACATTGTGGCCAAAAAACCGTAATTATTCGGTATTCTGAGACGGTACAAACAAAAGGGCGGCCATTGGCCGCCCTTTTAATTCAAGATGTTTGGTCTGGCTTATTCGCTGGCTTGACCTTCGATCGCCTGCAATCCGCCACCGCCGATCTGCTGTGGCATCGTGGCGCTGCGAACGTATTCGCGGAAGATGACCTGGGCGTATTTGCCATTCAGAACCATCGGATGGTTTTGAACCACACCCGAAACTTCCGTCACTGTCCGCCGGTTACGACGCTCGCGATCAGATGTTTCGACGGCCAGTCGTGTTTCACCGAAAGAAACAAGCGCCTTCAGTCGAGACCTGTTGACACCCTGGCTGACAAGATAGTTCACAGCTGCATTCGCACGGCGACGGCCAAGCGATTTGTTGTAGCTGTTCGAGCCCACCGCATCAGTATGGCCGAAAACGCTAAACTGAATTTCCGGGAACTGCCGGATCCAGTCGGCCTGCTCGCGCAGTATCGCCTTGGAATCGGCATCCAACACAGACCGATCAAACTCGAACGTCACCATCGTCGGAACTTCTGCCGCAAATCGCTGGTTCAAGTTAGCCAGAAACGTCAGATCGCCGTTCTGGATTTGTGTGTTGTTCATCGTCGGATTGCCGAAACCACCTTCGTCTATGAAGGCCCCGGCTTCACCATTAAACGATGAAGTGTCGCTACAAGCTGTCAGAGCAAGCACGCTGGCCCCGACAAGAAGTGTTTTGATCTTGAGGGTCATGTTTCTCCCTCCATCACATAGCCATAGGAACCGCCAAAGTCCTGTTTCGCCACCTCGGCAGCTGCACCGGTGTGTGGGGCACCAGCTGGCCGGGCCGTTTGGCCAAAGAGGAACAGTTCGGATTCAGAGGGAACGCGCACGCGGTCTGTCGGCAGTGCCAGCGCCTCGCCACGGGTCGGTTGGACCAGATGCGGGGTGATGATGATCACCAGTTCAGACTGATTGCGTTCGTAGTTTGCACTTCGGAAGAGCGCACCGAGGATCGGAACATCGCCGAGCCAAGGAACTTGTGCTGCAGAGTCGCGGAAGTCGTCTTGTAACAGACCTGCAACCGCGAAGCTTTGACCGTCATGCATTTCGACAGTTGTCCGGGTTTCACGCCGAGTAAAGGCATTAACCGAGAAACCCGCATTGGTTACCGAAGTGCCCAAGTCGATTGCGGAAACTGCCGCGTTCAACTCAAGATTAATGCGATGACCGTCTACAACCCGCGGTGTGAAGTTCAGCTGCACACCAAACGGCTTATATTCGATTGTAACCGCACCGTCTTCGTCGACAACCGGGATTGGATACTCGCCACCGGCAAGGAAACTTGCTTCCTGTCCGCTAAGCGCCGTCAAATTCGGTTCTGCCAGCGTGCGCACGAGGTTCTTTTGCTCAAGCGCTTCAAGCAGGACTGCGAAACCGACGCCGCCGATATCAAATCCTAGTGCAAGCTGTCCGATCGACGTATCGTCGAGTTCCAGAATAGTCGATCCCGGGTCGCCGATATTCGTTCCGGGAACAAGACTACCCGAACCTGCGGCGGCTGAGACTGCGAGATCAGAGCCAGCATCAACTATGTTAAGACCGGCTGACAAGTCTTTGATAACACGACGCTGAACCTCGGCGAATCGAACTTTCAGCATTACCTGCTGGGTTCCGCCGACAACCATCAGGTTTGAAACCCGATCAGGTGCATAGCGATTTGCCAGGTCAAGCGCCCGATCCAAACGAGCGATCGAGGAAACTACGCCCGACAATACGATACCATCGTTTGCGGTGCGAACTTCGATCGGTTCACCAGGAATTATTTGGCGAAGCCGCTCTTTGAACTCGGCAATATCCGGAGTCACCTGAACTTCAACGTTCGTGATCAGGCGGCCGTCGGGGCCAAGAAGTGTTAGGGTTGTTCGACCCGGCGCTTTGCCGAGTACGTATATAGTGCGATCCGACAACGTGGAAATATCCGCGATGCCGGGGTTTGCAATACTTAGTTCAGCAAAAGGGTTTTCTGCTTCCACCACAACTGCGCGGTTCATTGGAACCTGCAATGCGGTGGAAATCTCCCCCTGCATCACTGTGAGTGACTGTGCCCCTACTTGGGACGCAGCCGCGCCGATTACGGCGAAACTAATTATCGCCGCCTTTAAATACCTATCGAATGTCATGTGACCTGCCTTTCCGATCACGCCTCAGTTCCCGGGTCTCTACGCCCGTATGCCGGGCACGATGCGGCAGCGGTATATTTATTGCAACAATCAGTGCGTTAATTGCGAAACCTGATGTGGAGAACCCGCAACACACAACCCAACGATTGCGCTAAAAAGAAAACGCGCCACCTCATATGGTGGCGCGAATTCTTCTTTAAGACAACCCTGAGTTAGTTTGTGCAGGGAATTGGTATCACGACGACCTCTTCGCCGCTGCGGCGGCGGATGGTGCAAACACGCTCTTTTGGTGCTTCGACCACCTTTTCATCGACGATCCCCAGAAGATCTTTTTGATCGATTTCGACGGCATCAGACACCAGCACATCGTCGGCGCCAACTAAGGATAGCGACAGCCGGCCAGTGGCTTGTGCCTGTGCCAATGCGGCAACTTGCCGTGGGTTCACTTCGACAGTAACGGTTTTTGCGACGGTCGGAGCGTTCCGGTCTTCATCTGCTGATTGGTTGATCGCGACCAGGCGGATGTTTGCGTCGATCAATTTCGTTACGCCGCGCCCGCCGATAGAACCAGTCCAGTAAATGTCGACTCGGTCGCCAGCCCGTAGAAAACCGGACACACCGGATGTGACGTCGGTGCGAATTGCGAAAGCACGCATACCTGCACTAAGACGAGATGATACACCCGCGTCTTCGCCAGGTTCGGTCACCTTCACGGCCATGACGGCCTCGTTCGGCTCCATTGAACGAAGAATCGACCGCAGCACTTCCGGGCCTTTCGGGAACAATTCTTCTTCAGAGATAAACGAACCTTCAGGTACAGCGGCTTCTGGCCAGCGTACCTTGATGACGTCTTCCAGCG
>JBPCWO010000175.1:0-2673 GCA_051009475.1 Boseongicola sp. | reverse complement strand
CGATCACTGTCCCAGACTGACAGACAAATCCATTTCCGATCTGGACGTTCGCGCCAATTCGGGTGCCAGCGTGGATAAGGGCGTCTTCTCCTATCCTGACGTCCTCCGCAATCGACACATGGGCAGCAATACGCGCGTTCTGACCTATGTTCGCGCGCGCGCCAATGACTGCCAAGGGGCCGATGGCAGCGCCGTCACCGATGATCGCGGAACCATCAACAACAGCGCTTGGATGTATTCCGGACGCGATTTCAGGCCCGGAATCCAGAAGCCGGGTCAAGCCAGACATTGCATAGCGCGGACGGGGCACGACAATCGCAGCCTCAAGTCCCAGCGATTGCCAGTCCGCGCCCTGCCAAACGATCGCAGCGCGGGCGCGGCCCTGTGCCAACCCGTCCGCATACTTTGGGTCCATTGCAAGCGCAAGATCGTCGATCTCGGCGTTAGATGGCTCTGACGCGCCAGAGATCTTAATGTTTTCGGCGCCGAAGACTTCCGCTTTCAGCGCCGATGCAATTTCTTTAACTGTAAAGGCCATCGCTCGCCCCTTTCAGGGCGAAGGATTAGCCCCGAACAGACCTCAGCGCTACCCCGGCATTCTTCAGCGCCTTCCAGATCTTGGCATCGCGGCCATAAACATCACCCCGGAATTGAATTTTACCCTTCGCCTGGGTGAATGCGGTCCGATACACAATGTGCACAGGAATATGCTGTTCCAATTCGACCACCGTTTCGCGTCCGGTTTGCAATCTTTCCTTGAAAAACTGCTCAGGATTTCGCGTCTGCCGCGCCAATATCGTGTAAGCAAAGTCGAAAGGATCGTTCAATCTTATGCAGCCGTGGCTGAAGTCGCGTTTTTCGCGCCCAAACAAGCGTTTGGCCGGAGTATCGTGAAGATAGATATTATGCCGGTTCGGGAACATGAATTTGACCAAGCCCAACGCATTTCCGCGACTTGGCGGTTCTTTGAGATCAAACGGAAAATACGTCTCGTCATACTGAGTGAAATCCATACCTTCGCGCGAAACGATGCGTCCGCTTTCATCAATTAGATTTAGATTGCGCGCGGCGTACGGATTTTCCTGCAACATTGGCAGGTACTCTTTTCTGGCAATGGACTTTGGAACATTCCAGGTCGGGTTGATGACCATGTGTTCCATCACGTCCGAAAACTCGGGACTACGGCGATCATGCGCATTTTTGCCGACCACCGAACGGGTCTGGAATGTCACCTTGCCGTTGTCGACGATCCGGGCGTGAAAATCGGTAAGGTTGACCCAAACATGACGTTTGCCGCGAGGCATATTCAGCCAGCGCTCACGCTCCATCGCGACGATGATTTGTGTCAGACGCACTTCAGGCTGAGTGTTAACGGCAGCCATAGTTCTTGCACCTGCCACGCCGTCAGAAAACAGGCCGTGGTCACGTTGAAACTTCGCTACAGCTTGAGTGATCTTACCGTCATAAGAATTGGTTGCTGATCGCTTCATATACCCCATCGCGATCAAACGATTTCGAAGTTGAATCACCGATTTGTTTGACGCGCCCGGTTTCAACGACTTTGCAGCCACCTTCGGCCCCCAGCCGCCTTTGCCGATCAATTTCTCAAACCGCAGCTTTTCCTTCATCAGCCGCGTATATTCTGGATCCTTTGGCGGCAATTTCTTGATGAAACCCTTTGGCGACGACTTTGCGAAAGCTGTCAGGATTCCTTTGCGCGAACGCAACGGCACTTCACGCACCATGCCTGCGTCGATGCGCCTTGGATTAAGAACACCAGTTTGGACATCTCGGGCATAGAGCAAAAAGAGACGGCTCATCTCAACCTCGATCCGGCCAAGATCGCGTTCCGAGCGCACCGACCTGAGGTTCGTCTTAAGCAGGTCCGGATTGTAGCGCGCCGATGGCAGCCCATGTGCATTCGCGCCCGCGATCGCTTTCAAAAACGCTTGCCGCCGCTGTTTGTCGCGCCCGCCTTTTTTGGTCCAGATCGCCTTATATCCATTAGCTTTATAAAATTCGGCGATATCTCGATCCGAAGCAGCAGCTTCCGCCACAGACTGCATGAAGGCAGTCACCTGAGCGGTCGCCGGTGCCGCGATCAGAATCGCCGCGGTCAAAATTGAAAATAGTCCCCAAAGAAAATTACGTCTTATAGCAAGCATGGCAGCCTCTACTCGTCCCGATCCCATTCGCGCCTCCGCCCGATAACTCTTGTCGGTAAAAACCCCATTACTGTCTAATCAAATTCCCGAAAGATACGGCAGGTGTCACCCAACGAGCACGTCGCTGCGATAAATCTGTCACGGAAATGCCTGAGCGCCAAGATGAGCAATTTTTTGCCGATTTCAGTCGATTAGACCAAATTTATTCGAAGAATGGTTCCACAGAGAATCTGATCGTGCCATAGATGCTGCGCACCCGGGGGGATGGGTGACAACCACCGGCCTGAACGGTGGGGGCAAGTAAAACGGGACAAAGTGGCAGAATGACGACCACAAACTCGATGGGGATTACCCGGCGTGGTGTGCTCCGGGCTTTCGCAGTTACCGCGGTTGCAGCCGCACCAACATACACAAATGCATTTGGATTGCTTCGCGGCTCGGGCGATATTCGCCGTGTTCGCATGCATTCAGGCCGAACTGGCGAAAGCATCGACACGATCTACTGGAT
>JBPCWO010000174.1:0-8578 GCA_051009475.1 Boseongicola sp. | reverse complement strand
GGAATGGTAGACGCAGCGGATTCAAAATCCGCCGATGGTAACATCGTGGGGGTTCGACTCCCCCCTCGGGCACCAATATTATCGCCAAGTTGTTGGCTGGAATGATTTGTGAATCATGTGTGGACTTGCAAATTCCGCGCGCTCATGTCCTGAAAGCATCATGAAAAGAATTTTTGCGTATTTTGCCGTTGGCGCCGCTCTTTGTCAGGCCGCAATCGCGGGTGAAGTCACGGTTGCAACGGCGTCGAATTTTCTGCCGACGGCGGAAACTATCGCCGAAAGGTTCGAGGCTGAAACGGAGCATTCCGTCGTTTTGATGCATGGATCGACCGGTCAGCTTTATGCGCAGATCTTATCGGGTGCGCCAATTGACATCTATCTGTCAGCCGACCGGCAGCGCCCATTGGCGCTAAAAAACGATGGTCTTGCTACTGGCGCGAAAACCTACGCCCATGGGCGGTTGGTGTTGGTGTCGCGCGTGGCAGTTAATCCCGATGAAGCGTCGTCAGCGTTTGAAGGCAAACGGGTCGGGTTGGCCGACCCGATCGTCGCGCCATATGGCCTGGCAGCAACTTCAGCTATGGAGCGATTGAACCTGGACACCGCGACGTTTCAGCCTCTTTTGGTTGCGAATGTCGGGCAGGTGGCGACACTATTTGCGACAGGTAATGTAGATCTGGCGTTCATTTCTGCCTCTCTGTTGCCTCGGCTGGATGCCCCGTTTGTACTCTCGCTTGAAGGACGGCATCGCCAGATCCGACAGGACGCTGCGTTACTGGCTCGGGCCGCGGACAATGAAGCCGCAAATGAGTTCTGGTCATTTCTCTTTTCGGAGCGCGCGGGCGTATTGATAGAGGCAGGCGGACATGGCGTCCCGGAATGACCGCCTGGTCGGCAATATCATTGTCTTTGCAGCTGGCGATTGTCACAACTGTCGTTCTGATGGCGCTGGCTGTTCCGCTTGCGTGGTGGCTCGCGAACACGCGTAGTCGTCTTCGGCCACTGATAGAAGCGGCGGTTACCATGCCGTTAATCCTTCCACCCACGGTGCTGGGATTTTACCTGCTGATTTTGATGAGCCCAAATTCGTGGTTTGGCGGGTTTTGGGTACGGATCACCGGCGATACATTGGCATTTTCTTTCACTGGACTGTTGTTAGCATCGATTGTTTATTCTTTGCCGTTTGCAGTTCAGCCACTTCAAGCAGCATTCACGAGCGTGCCCAAGGGTGCGCTGGAAGCCGCCAGAACATTGGGCGCAACGTCCCGTGATGCATTCATTTCGATTGCCTTACCGCTGGCCCGACGCGGGTTTTTGACGGCTTCTGTACTGACCTTTGCTCATACAATTGGCGAGTTCGGCGTCGTGCTGATGGTCGGCGGGAATATTCCCGGAAAGACCCGAGTCATTTCGATTGAGATTTTTTCGGCAGTCGAGACCTTGGATTATACGTCGGCGCACTTGCTGTCTGCGGGATTGCTGGCATTTTCGTTCCTGGTTTTGACAATGGTGTTTTTGGTCAATCGGCGTGGAGGGACTCGCGTTGCATGATCAGCTTCGATTTCGGATCAAATTGCGGCGGGGCCCAGCGTTCACGTTAGACGCAGAAGAGAGTGTACCACTAGACGGCGTAACTGCGATTTCGGGTCCTTCGGGCAGCGGGAAAACAACATTGCTGCGCGCCCTGGCTGGCCTTGACATGCGCGGTGGGGGCGACCGGAAAGTGATGTTTGCCGGTCATGAATGGGACCGTTCCGGACATAGTATCCCGACAGAAGAACGTCGAATTGGATTTGTATTTCAGGAGCCAAACCTTTTTTCGCATCTGACTGTTGCCGGCAATCTGAATTATGGTGCCAAGCGGCGAGGGGTTTCATCCATCGATGCGATTGTTGAAGCACTAAATCTTGGACCGCTGATGAATCGAACCGTTCATGGCCTATCTGGTGGAGAACTGCGAAGGGTTGCTTTGGGACGCGCGCTAGCGGCCAATCCCGCCGTGTTGTTTTTGGACGAGCCAATGGCGGGGCTTGATGCGACGCGGAAAGCAGAATTCCTTCCCTATATTGCGCGTGCCGTCGCCCAAGCTCGAGTGCCAGCACTTTATGTTAGCCACGCGATGGATGAAACCATCACGCTTGCTGATCGGATTCTCGAAATCAGCGCTGGTCGCATAACGGGATGGCGCACGCCACCAATGCGATTGACGGCGAAAGTCATTGCCGAGGTGCCAGGCGGCATCGAGGTAAGACTGGATGGGGCTGAGGCGGCCAATGCAGAGGCAGTTATTCAAGTGCCGCTGCGCGCATTGCCCGGAGAAGCCGTCGGTCTGGGATTGCCGCCGGAAAGCGTGCTGCTTAGTCCCGACCATCCCGGCGAAGGTTCTGCGGTTGCGGTGCTGCCGGCAAGTGTGGTCGAGCGACCTGGCGCGTCAGAGCGCCCGGTTCTGGATGTGCTGGGGCAAACGATCACATTGCCGGCCCATTTTCGTTTGCCAGCTGGTGATCGCCTCTGGATGTCGATCCTGCGTGTTCTGCCGCGGCCAGAAGCAACCGATTCGTAGTATTAAGCGGATTTCCGCTCATCAATCAGTGCCAATAATCAGGGATTGGTTCGGATCAGAAAACGTTCCGATACATCTGTGAGATGACATATTTCAGACATATTGCAGTTATGGAATAAATTGGACTGGTTCGCATTGATAAACAATAAGAGTGTAAATGTAAGGGTGCCCGATTGCGGGTAAATTCGGATAACCGTGTGCGGAGTAAGCATTAATAGTGGCTCAACGCCTGTTTCCTGATTTGAGACAATAGCTTGCGTTTGCATATGAGGACCTGAATATCATCCGTCACATTTCAACTTAGCGGCCACTTGATTGGCCATTTTTCTGCCGTTTTTCCTTTGGTGCAGCTGTGGCATTGGCTAGGTTATCCAGACCTCGCTGGGGGGTAGTGATGCGGTATGGGGGTGCCGCACACTCTTTGCAGCCAAGGCTGCGAAGGTGGGTATCGAGTGCTGCCATTTTGGCGGCGGGGATCGATGCGCCCCGTGTGATTGAAACGCCCTGGGTGGAGGGCTTCACGGATAACGCATTGATCCCCGCACTTTGCTTTTTTGCCCGGCACTACCTCTGACGGGGACTTTGTCGCGCCATGCAAAATTCTTCCATTACGCCTTGCTTTACACCGGGGACCCGCATTGCGACGGACCGCGGCTTACACTTTGTGGAACGCATTTGCCGAGGTATGCGGGTTGTCACACGCGATAATGGCTTGGCGCGCGTTGAATGGGTCGGTCGACGTACAGTGAGCTATGAAGAGCTGGAAATAGATACCGAGTTGCGGCCGGTTCTGGTTCGAGCCAACGCATTGGGCGAAGGGCGGCCAACGCGGGACATGTTGGTCAGCCCATCGCACCGATTTCTGGTGGGACCCGAGCAGGCATTCCAAGCGATAGAGGAAGACGAGGCCTTGGTTGCCGCACGCCACCTGGTCGATCACTGGCACATTCGTCACGCTGAAATGCTCGGGGTCAGTTACATCCATATACTGTGCGATCAGCATCAGGTTATTTTAGCTGACGGCGCCTGGACCGAGACTTTTCATCCGGACGATCAGACAATGCGTGGCCTTGGGAATTCCCAAAGACGCGAGCTTATCGAATTGTTCCCAGATATTGAAACGATCGGTGCGAGTCGTCGCTTTCCTGCCGCGCGGACTGTGTTGGGGCAGGGATTCACACGTGGGTTTCGAGGCTAGACATCAGAGTATTCTGCTCGCCATGTCTTCCAATCTTCAGGTGTGTTCAGGTCGCGGGTCGCGCGGTTTGTGTCGAAGCGGACGAGTTCAACATCTTCTTCCAATAGCAGTTTTCGACCACCCTCATCACCTTTGAGCACTGAAAACTTCGCCAGAACATTCGCGGGAAGACAGATTGGTGTTCCGGGGTGGCTATCTGGATCACTGGCTCGAACAATTTTTGTTCCGCCGTGACGATTGAAAGCTGTGAGTATTTTTTGAACATCTGCGGTCGTAATGCCCGGAACATCCGGCAGCAGGATCATTAGTGGTTTATCATTTGCGGCGGTGGCGGCGCTGCGAAGTGTTGCGGCAATGCCTTCTTCGGCGTCCGGAACCGAGGAGACTTGCAGTTTTGGGTCACTAGGCAATGAATTGCGCCGTTCAGTATCGCTGGGTCGCAACAGAACCAACACATCAAGCCCCGTTGCAAGTGCGACATTTGTCTGCCGGCAGAGCAACGGTATGCCATCGACGATCTCTAATAGCTTGTCGCGGCCGCACATTCGCGACGACGCACCTGCAGCCGGGATGACAATTAGGGGGGTCACCGTTCCGGGATCAAACCACGCGGGCTGAATCGAAGAACAAGCAACAATATCAAGCCCATAGTTAGAAGCCTCATGTGTGCAGCGCTGTTGAGTAAATGATCCTTTATCGCTGAATCATCAGCCATTCCAGCGGTTACAACTTCAAGGACCGTCAGACCGATCGGTTCAACCATGATCCAAAGAAACCAGATCAGAAATCCGCCCAGAACTGCGCCCAAATTATTGCCCGACCCGCCGACAATCACCATCACCCAAACCAGGAAAGTGAACCGAAGCGGCTGATAACTTGCCGGCGTCAACTGTCCATCAAGGGTGGTCATCATGGCGCCCGCAAGGCCACACACAGCCGATCCGAGAATGAATATTTGCAGGTGCCGAGCGGTTACGTCTTTGCCCATCGCCTCGGCGGCAACTTCGTTGTCACGAATTGCGCGCATCATTCGGCCCCAAGGCGAATTGAGTGCCGATTGCGCAAGCCAGAGCAGGATCAAAAGCACAATCAAAAATAGCCCGCTATATGCAAGTTTTACTGTGATCGAAGAGCTTGCGACCGGGTCAAAGCCCCAACTGGTCAATCGGTTGACAAAACTTTCGGAATTCTGGAGGTCAATCTCGTAGGGGACGGGGCGAGGAATGCCGATCACGTTCTTCACACCGCGGCTAAGCCAGTCCTCGTTTTTGAGTATGGAAATGATGATTTCAGCAATGCCCAGCGTTGCAATAGCGAGATAATCTGAACGCAATCCGAGGGCGGTTTTTCCGACGACCCAAGCCGCGCCCGCGGCGAGCGCGGCGCCAACGGGCCAGGCGATCAGGATCGGCAAGCCAAGTCCACCAAGATACCCGGTGCCAGCTGGATTTATTTTTTCAATCGCTGTCACCGCCGGGTCGAAAACCCATCTGAACACGAAAAAACCAACAATCATTATTGTTGCAATTGTCAGCGCACGCTGCCGTCCGGCGTCCATGCGTTTCCAAGCCTGAATTGCGCCAACAATGGTCGCAACGCCGACACCAAGTGCCAGAATAATGCGCAGTCCTGCAGCCGCCCAAGCCTCGGTCACAGGTGGCATCGCAACGATGACCGCGCCTAATCCACCAAGTGCCACGAAACCCATTACGCCGATATTAAAAAGGCCTGCATAGCCCCATTGCATGTTAACTCCGAGCGCCATGATGGCAGAAATCAATCCCATGTTCAGGATGCCGAGCGCCACGTTCCAACTTTGCAAAAAACCGGTTGCCACGATAAGCCCGAAAACCAGAACGAACAGAAGCGCATCTCGAAGGGTCGTGGTCATAGCGTTTGCCCCCGGAAGAGTCCTGTGGGCCGGAACAACAGAACTATCACAAGGATGGCGAAGCTGACCGCGAATTTATAGTCAGTTGACAAAAGCTGGACCAGACTGTCGGGTTCCAGACTTTCTGGAAGCACATATTTTGCGACTTTCTTGAATGCGTAAGTGAATGTGACTTCCGAAAACGCGATAACAAAGCCGCCTGCAACAGCGCCTAGTGGATTGCCGAGTCCGCCTACGATTGCGCTGGCGAAAATAGGCAAGAGCAGTTGGAAATAGGTGAACGGCTTAAAAGATTTGTCGAGACCGTAAAGAACGCCTGCGGTCGTTGCGAGCGCGGCCACAATGATCCATGTGATCATAACAACGCGTTCAGGATTGATGCCTGACAGCAAGGCCAAATCTTCGTTATCAGAAAATGCGCGCATTGATTTACCGGTACGCGTTCTGTTCAGGAACCAAAAAAGAAGTGTGACCGCGATAGCCGTAACAACAACAGTAAGAACGACGGTCGACTTGATTGCTAGACCTTCGTTCAATCCGGTTAAGGTTTTGAAATCACGCGCTGAAATAATGAATCTCGCGCCATCGGCAAAGCGTTGATCATTAGGCCCAATAATGAACCGGACCAAGCCGTTCATGATGAACATAACACCCATCGAGACGATCACGAGGATAACGGGCGCTGCCTTTTGTTCCCTATAGAACCGGTAGACAAAGCGGTCCGTTGCAAGGACCAAAAGCGCAGTGACCGCAATGCCGAACGGCAAGGCGAGCAGGGCAGTAGGCAGGGGGCCAAGAGACACGCCCAAGCCTTGCAACCACCAAGTAACGAGCACGGCAACCATAGCGCCAAAGGCCATCGTGTCGCCGTGAGCGAAGTTCGAGAAACGCAATATGCCGTAGATCAACGTCACACCCAAAGCGCCAAGCGCCAATTGGCTGCCATAGGCCACAGCAGGAACAAGGACGAAGTTTGCGAGAGTGACGATTGCGTTCAGCAGGTCCATGAATTTTCTCTTGTCATCCGCCCAAAAACGATCGCCGAACTTCAGGATCGGCCAGAAGTGCTTCGCCGGTGTCAGTAAAGCCATTTCGGCCTTGCACCAGCACATACCCCTTGTCTGCGATAGCAAGAGCCTGGCGAGCGTTCTGTTCAACCATCAGGATCGAGATGCCCGTCCGCGCGACTTCGATAATCCGATCAAAGAGTTCGGCCATCACGATGGGGGAAACGCCGGCGGTGGGTTCATCCAGCATCAGTACGCGTGGCTGCGTCATCAACGCGCGACCTACCGCGACCTGCTGACGTTGCCCGCCGCTGAGTTCGCCGGCTGCCTGATGGCGTTTGTCCCGTAAGATTGGGAACAGGTCGAATACCTGTTCCATTGTTGCGGCGATGTCGTCGCGGCGCAGGAACGCACCCATTTCAAGGTTTTCTTCCACGGTCATTGACGTGAAGATGTTTGATGTTTGCGGCACAAAGGCCATGCCTTTGGCGACGCGTGCCTGTGGTGAAAGCCGGGTAATATCCTCGCCATCAAGTCGCACAGACCCTTCGCGAAGATCCAGCATACCAAAAACAGCTTTCATCGCGGTGGATTTTCCGGCGCCATTCGGGCCCACGATGACGGCTATCTGACCTTCTTCGACAGCAATGGTGCAACCGTGGAGAATATCGGCCCCCGAGCCGTATCCGCCCGTCATGTCGTCACCGATGAGAAAAGGCTCGGTCATCGCAAACTTCCGCAATAAGATTTCGCGATCAAACTTGCGGAGGACCAATGATGTTCAATGGATCCCATTTGGTGATTTTCAGTACAGAACCCGAGGCGGATCGCGCGTTGATTGCCAAATTGTTTACCGGCAAGCAAGTGGATGCTGGCGATGGCTGGATGATCCATGAGTTGCCGCCAGCCGAGATTGCAATCCACCCAAGCAATGGCAGCACTCATCACGAGCTGCATATGATGTGCGAGGATATCGAGGCTGCGCGTCAAAAGCTTGCAGAGCTGGGAATTGAGAGCGCCGATCCGAAAGACCTGGGGTACGGAATTGTGTCCGAATTCACGATGCCCGGTGGTTCGGTCGTTGGTTTTTATCAGCCGCGGCATGCGAGCGCCATTTAAGCTCATTGTGCCGTAACCTTATTTTTGAGCCCGGTGCCGAGATACGCCTCGATGACCTGCTCGTTCGATTTAATCTCGTCGATTGTGCCTTCGGCCAGCACTTTGCCCTCGGCCATTACTATGACCGGATCGCAAAGCTTGGCGATAAATTCCATATCGTGTTCGATCACACAGAATGTATAGCCACGTTCTTTGTTCAGGCGGATAATCGCGTCGGCAATGGTGTTTAAGAGTGTGCGGTTCACGCCTGCACCGACTTCATCGAGAAAGACAATCCGCGCATCGACCATCATCGTGCGACCCAATTCCAGCAGCTTTTTCTGGCCGCCAGATAGCTTACCTGCCTTTTCATTCCTCAAATGATCTATTGTAAGAAATTCAAGGACTTCATCGGCCTTCTTCAGAAGGATGCTTTCTTCGGTGGCGATCCGGGCACGGCCAAACCAGCTGTTCCAAATTGCCTCGCCGGACTGTTCGCCCGGAACCATCATTAGGTTCTCACGAACGGTCATCGTGGAGAATTCGTGTGCGATTTGAAACGTGCGCAAAACGCCTTTGTGGAACAGATCATGCGGCGGAAGGCCGGTTATGTCTTCACCGTTCATTGTGACTTTGCCACTGGTCGCTGAGAGCATACCTGCAACAACATTGAAGAGGGTGGTTTTGCCAGCGCCGTTCGGGCCGATTAATCCGGTGATTGAGCCCTCTTTTATGTTTAGTGACGCCCCATCTACGGCGTGAAAGCCGCCAAAATGTTTGTGAAGATCATGGATTTCGATCATGCGAGCGTCCGGCAATGC
>JBPCWO010000173.1:0-3484 GCA_051009475.1 Boseongicola sp. | reverse complement strand
GGCCAGCTCCACCGATCTGCTGTGGCATCGTTGCGCTGCGAACATATTCACGGAATATGACCTCGGCGTATTTGCCGTTCAGACGGCCCGAACAATAGATCGAGAAACGGGCATAGACCGGCTTGTTTGATCCGGGCCGCGGGTTCAGCGCGACGACCGGATCGGGCTCGATGAAGCCCTTCGGTGCACCAACGCACATCTGCGCGAGCATGTTGGTCATGGTCGGGTTGCCAAATCCGCCCTCGTCAATGAAAGACCCGGCCGGCTGCGTGTAAAACTTACCGACTTGGCCTTCGCCACACGCTGTCAGAGCAAGTACACTAGCCCCGACAAGAATAGTTTTGATCTTGAAGGTCATTGTTCTTACTCCATCACATAGCCATAGGAGCCGCCAAAGTCTTGCCTGGCCACTTCGGCTGCCGCGCCGTTGCGGGGGGCACCCGCGGGGCGGGCAGTTTGCCCAAAGAGGAAAAGCTCAGCTTCGGTCGGGACACGAATGCGGTCGGTTGGCACCGCTAGCGCCTCGCCTCGGGTCGGTGCGACCAGGTGCGGGGTGATAATGACGACCAACTCAGACTGATTGCGTTCGAAGTTCGCACTGCGGAAAAGCGCACCAAGGACCGGTATATCGCCTAACCACGGCACCTGTGCGGCGGAGTCGCGGAAATCGTCTTGCAACAATCCAGCAACCGCAAAACTCTGGCCGTCAAGCATTTCGACGGTCGTTCGTGTTTCGCGCCGCGTAAAGGCGTTTACCGAGAAACCGGCGTTGACAACCGATGTGCCCAAGTCGATCGCGGATACAGCCGCATTCAATTCAAGATTGATGCGATGACCATCGATCACCCGTGGCACAAAGTTCAGCTGAACACCAAAGGGCTTATATTCGATTGTTACCGCGCCGTCTTCGTCGACAACCGGGATTGGATATTCGCCACCGGCAAGGAAGCTTGCTTCTTGTCCGCTGAGTGCAACCAGGTTGGGTTCAGCCAGCGTCCGAACGAGGTTCTTTTGCTCAAGTGCTTCAAGCAGAATACCGAAACCGACGCTACCGATATCAAATCCGAGGGCAAACTGTCCGATCGCTGTGTCATCAAGGTTCAGGATAGTTGATCCCGGGTCACCAATCGATGTGCCAGGAACAAGGCTACCAGAGCCCGAAGCGGCCGAGATTGCGGCATCGGTGCCCGCATCAACGATGTTAAGACCTGCTGACAGGTCTTTGATGACGCGGCGCTGAACTTCGGCGAATCGCACTTTCAGCATGACCTGCTGGGTGCCGCCGACGAGCATCAGGTTTGAAACCCGATCCGGAGCGTAACGGTTGGCCAGGTCGAGCGCGCGGTCGAGGCGCTCGATCGACGATACGACGCCCGAAAGAACGATACCGTCGTTCGCCGTTCGCACTTCGATCGGTTCGCAGGGAATAATCTGGCGAAGCCGTTCTTTGAACTCGGCGATATCCGGCGTCACTTGAACTTCAACGTTCGTGATCAGGCGGCCATCAGGGCCAAGCAGAGTTAGAGTTGTTCGACCCGGCGCTTTGCCGAGCACGTATATTGTACGATCCGACAGCGTGGAAATATCCGCGATCCCGGGGTTTGCAATACTCAGTTCAGCAAAGGGCATTTCGGCCTCGACCACGACTGCGCGGTTCATCGGAACCTGCAACGCGGAGGACACCTGTCCTTGCATTACTGTGAGTGACTGGGCCCCAACTTGGGACGCAGTCGCGCCTATTACGGCGATACTAATCATCGCCGCCTTCAAATACCTATCGAATGTCATGTGACCTGCCTTTCCGATCACGCCTCAGTTTCCGGGTCTCTTCGCCCGTATGCCGGGCACGATGCGGCAGCCATTAATTTATTGCAAAAATCAGGGCGTTAATTGCAAAACCTGATGTGGACAACCCGCAACACACAACCCATCGATTGCGCCAAAAAGAAAACGCGCCACCTCATATGGTGGCGCGAAATCTTCTTTAAGACAACCCTGAGTTAATTTGTGCAGGGAATTGGGATCACGACGACCTCTTCGCCACTGCGGCGACGGATGGTGCAAACACGCTCTTTTGGTGCTTCGACCACCTTTTCTTCGACGATACCCAGAAGGTCTTTTTGATCAATTTCGACGGCATCGGATACCAGCACATCGTCGGCGCCAACCAATGACAGCGATAGCCGACCTGTTGCTTGTGCCTGCGCCAGTGCCGCAACTTGCCGAGGATTCACCTCAACGGTAACAGTTTTTGCGACGGTCGGAGCGTTCCTGTCCTCATCCGCCGATTGGTTAATAGCGACCAGGCGGATGTTTGCGTCGATCAGTTTGGTGACACCACGCCCGTTCACAGCGCCGGTCCAGTAAATGTCCACGCGGTCGCCGGCTCTTAGAAATCCTGACACACCAGATGTGACATCGGTGCGAATTGCGAAGGCACGCATGCCGGCGCTAAGACGCGACGATACACCTGCATCTTCGCCGGGTTCGGTCACTTTCACAGCCATGACCGCCTCGTTCGGCTCCATTGAACGAAGAATCGACCGCAGCACTTCTGGGCCTTTCGGGAACAATTCTTCTTCGGAGATAAACGAACCTTCAGGTACAGCGGCTTCTGGCCAGCGTACCTTGATGACGTCTTCCAGCGACAAACGCTGCCCATAGCGCATCTGCTTGTTGACGACGTAAACTTCGACAGTAGGAACAATCGCTTTTTTTGCCAATTCAGCGTCAGCGAGCAAAGCCTGCTGCTGACCAAAGTAATCTCGCGCCATGTACACAGCGACACCTGCAAGTGCCAATCCTAAAAGAAGGACAAGTCCAAACACCAAACGCATGACATTTCCTCTCTGGTTCTTGGCGTGGTCGTGTCATACGGCCTAGCCACCCAATTCACTCTTTGAATCCTATGACGTCAGATTGTGGCGAAACCGTGGATGGAAATGGGAGATGTCGTGCAATGTTGATTGCTTTGGGTCCATTGCAAATAATCGCCTATCAGTACGTCGTCGTGACATCCGCATTCAAAAGGTGCGAATTCAGGCCGCTAGAATGGTCCAGCGCGCCATTCGCAACGGTTGTGATCACTACAACGCCCATCCCGACGATTGCAGCAGTTAGAACGACCCAGTCGACGGTTACTGCACCGTCCTCGTCCTGGCGGAACCTTTTGAAGATGTTACCCATTTTCCGAACTCCATTTGGGCTACGTGTTAACTACGATAGTTATTGTATTCACTAAATTATGGCCGAACTCAGGCAAGACCCGCGCTCAAATCGTTGGAAACAGTTAGTTTTTACTGCGTTCCAAATAAAAGGCCGCACCAGTGAGGCGCGGCCCTTAATTCTTAGGCTTGAGCCTTTGACCTTAGTATGTGGTCGTGACGCTCTGGTTCGACATGTGGCTCGATACTTTGTCAGCCAGCGTGGTTGTGCCGTTACCAACCGAAGTCAGAACAGCGATACCGAGGCCAACGATGGCCGC
>JBPCWO010000172.1:0-2817 GCA_051009475.1 Boseongicola sp. | reverse complement strand
GCCGACCGCGATTGCGTGCGAGATAAACGATGGGAAATGCCAGCCCATCGATCAGGAAAAACCAAGCGACAAAAGTCAGCGGGTCCGCTGTGGCGCGAATGACGAAGGCATCCCACGTCGTATAGAGTGCCACGAAGCCCCCGGTCATCACGGCAAGCCCCAGCGCCAGCGGGAGTTTTGCCCGATCCATCGTAATATTGCGCAAATTGTAAACGGCCAGACCAAGGATGCCGACCGCCAGCATCGAAACGCCCAGCCATTGCACCGCGGCGAAAGTCTCGCCGAACAGTATTCCCGCGCCGAAAACTGTCAGTACCGGTCCAGTGCCACGCACGACAGGATAGACAACTGTGTAGGCTCCAACCGAGTACGCGGAAGCCTGGCTTAACTTGTATCCGACATGGATCACCCAGGCGATCGCAAACAGCGGCCATACCTCCGCCTCCGGCCAAGGAACCGCGAACAGCGCAAACGGCAATGCTAACAGCGCATAACAGCCATCAATTACAGTCCGCGACGTGTAGGGATCGAACCGACCTTTCTGCATTGCCCCAAAAAGCGCATGAAGAAACGCCGCTAAGATCGCAAGAAATAGAGCAAACTGCCGACCTGCATCGGTACCTTCAAGCGAGATTAACCATTCGCTCACTCGACGCCTTCGGAAAGTTCAAAGCGGACATCAATGTAGGCCCCCGATAACGCCTCCTCAAGTGTTGCTGGCTCGGCCAAACCGGAAACTATTCCCATCCCCGGCAACATTGCCAAATTTATCGGCGCATCAGATTCGATCGAAACATTTAGCACACCCCAAGGCACCGGCGCGTCGTCGATCATCGCATTCAAGGCGGCCTTGCTGGATGGCGGAAACGCCGCATCAGGCAAGTCTGCAACCCAAGCCCGTGCTTGTTTCTTGGCTCCGTCCACAACAGCCTCCGGCGTTCCCGCCGATCCGGAATAGTTTCCCACTAGATATCCAAGCACAGCGCCATCTAAAAACCCGTGGTTCTCGATTTCCAAGTCAAATGCGGCAAGAGCGACGTCGCCCAACGAACCCATTGCGCCGGTCAGCAGGTCGGGTGACATCCCCTCGGTTCTACTGGAAAGCGAAACGCGGTTCTTGCCTGGCAAATCAATCACCAGCTCGCGCAGGGAAAATACACCACTGCCGAAATCCCACGACGCGCTCAACCGCCCATCGATCAAACTACGACGGTTTTGTTCCCGCATCATGTAATCAAACCACGGATCTTCCATCTGCGGAACCATACGCAGGTTATCTAGGTCGACCTCTAACGCAACCGTTCCCTCGCCAGTTTCGAGCGCATCAATCCCTGAAACAGCCCATTTGATCTCTTCAATTTCAAGCTGAATATTATCTTCACGCAAGACCAACCCGGCCACGCGACATTGTCCATTGGACTCGGATTTTTCGCCTTCATCAACAACGCTGTAACCAGTTTGCCGAAGCAATCCAGTGACAAAATCTGTTTCCGAGCCGCAGTCTGCGTTGGCGGCGGATGTAATGGCCGCAATAAACGTGCCCACCAGCAAAGCTCGCAAGATCATGCCTCCAGCCCTGTCAGTGCGGCAGCAAATTCCCGCGGATCAAATGGTTGCAGGTCATCAAGCTGTTCGCCCACTCCAATCGCGTGGATCGGCAGCCCAAATTTATCCGCCAATGCAACGAGAACCCCTCCTTTTGCTGTACCATCCAGCTTGGTCATCACCAGCCCCGAAACATCGGCAATTTTTTGAAATATCTCAACTTGGTTCAACGCGTTCTGCCCTGTTGTCGCATCAAGCACCAACAATGTGTTGTGCGGTGCGTCCGGGTCTTTTTTACGGATCACCCTGACGATCTTCGCGAGTTCCTCCATCAAGTCAGCCCGGTTTTGTAACCGCCCTGCGGTGTCGATCATCAACAAATCCGCGCCCTCGGCCTCGGCCTTCGTCATCGCATCATATGCCAACGACGCCGGATCCGACCCTTCCGGTGCCGTCATGACAGGCACGCCTGCGCGGTCTCCCCACACCTGAAGCTGTTCAACTGCCGCTGCCCGAAACGTGTCACCGGCGGCAATCACAACAGATTTCCCTGCGGCGCGAAACTGCGATGCCAGCTTTCCGATTGTCGTAGTCTTGCCTGACCCATTGACGCCCACGACCAGCACCACCTGCGGGCGCTTTGGGTAGATTGGCATCGGCTTCGCCACGGGGTCCATGATCCGTGCGATTTCGCTCGCCATCAGGTCTTTAAGTTCTGCGATCGAGAATTTCCGGCCAAACCGACCCTCGGCCATGTTCGCCGCCACCCGCATCGAGGTTTCGACCCCCATATCGGCGGTGATCAAAAGCTCTTCGATGCTTTCCAGCATTTCGTCATCCAGCGTCCGCCGGACAATCGTCTTTGACTCGCGTCGGCCCAACAGCCGCCCCACCAAACCCGGTTTCACCACGGCCTCAGGCGAGTTCGCAATTTCTGGCTCGGGCGCAATTTCCTGTTCAGCTAGCTGATCGATCTCGGTTTCCAGCTCGTCGAGTTGTTCATCAAGCGACTCATCGATCGAGTCCTCTGGCTCAACCCGCGGCTCCGCTGCCTCGGCTGCGGCCGCTTCTTCGGGCGTGACCTCGGACATTTCGGCCATAAGCGCCTCAAATTCGGCATCGCTGGCGGCTTGATCGAATTCCTCGGCTTGGGTCTGCACTGGCTCTGGCTCTGGCTCTGGCTCTGGCTCTGGCTCTGGCTCTGGCTCTGGCTCTGGCTCTGGCTCTGGCTCTGGCTCTGGCTCTGGCTCTGGCTCTGGCTCTGGCTCTGGC
>JBPCWO010000171.1:0-2547 GCA_051009475.1 Boseongicola sp. | reverse complement strand
GCTCGGCCAGTCGAATTGCAACTCCGGATGCCCCTACATCGTAGGCGATGTGCCGTGCCATATCCTCGCCCGCAATGCCCAATTTGCCACCCGCAACCCAGTCCGGCACACGATTGGTCGCGTGATCGCAGATAACAAGCCAGCGGGAGGCGCGCTCTTCACCCAGAATGTGGATTGGTGTCCAATCGATATCTCGCGCATCGCTTTGCATCGCGCGTCTCTAACCGAACGCATCTCTTTGCGCCAGTTGTCACGCGCTAACATTTGCGGCAATAGAGGGCGCATAGCGTCGGCCGCAGGGGGAACAAGACACATGCCACGACAGCGCAATGTCAAGATTGTTGCCACACTGGGCCCCGCTTCCAACGATTACGAGACGATCCGGGCGCTTTTCGATGCGGGCGCAGATGTTTTTCGCCTGAATATGAGCCACGGAACGCATGCCGAGATCGGCGAGCGCCACCGGATAATTCGCGAAGTCGAAAAGGACACCGGCCGCCCGATCGGCATTCTCGCTGATTTGCAAGGCCCAAAGCTGCGTGTCGGAGTATTCGCGAAGGATGAAGAAGAATTGGAAGAGGGGCAGCAATTCCGGCTTGATCTCGACAAGGCCGAAGGCGACGCAAAGCGCGTGCAGCTTCCTCACAAGGAAATTTTTGAGGCGCTGGAGCCAGGGTCGCATCTTCTTGTAAACGACGGCAAAATCCGGCTGATCGTTCAAGAATGCGGCAGCGACTTTGCTAATTGTGAGGTTGAGGTTGGCGGCACGATTTCAAACCGCAAGGGCGTCAACGTCCCGGATGTTCTTCTTCCGCTTGCCGCGCTCAGCGACAAAGATCGCAAAGACCTCGAATTTGTGTGCAGGCTTGGCATTGACTGGCTCGCGCTCAGCTTTGTGCAGCGCGCGGCCGATGTTTCTGAGGCGCGCGAACTGGCCCAGGGCCGGGCGGCGATCCTGTCAAAAATTGAGAAACCGGCGGCGGTAACGGCGTTTCATGACATTCTCGCTGCGTCCGACGGGATTATGGTTGCGCGCGGCGATCTGGGAGTTGAACTGCCGGTACAGAATGTACCACCAATCCAGAAGCGCCTCGTGCGACAGTGTCGACTTGTCGCCAAACCAGTGATCGTCGCAACGCAGATGCTGGAATCGATGATCGAAAGTCCTGTACCCACGCGGGCCGAAGTGTCCGACGTGGCCGCTGCAATTTATGAAGGTACCGACGCTGTCATGTTGTCGGCAGAAAGTGCGGCCGGTGGCTACCCGGTCGAGGCCGTATCGACGATGAACAACGTTGCGATTGAGGTGGAAAGCGACCCGACTTATCGCACAGTTATCGACGCCAGCCGCGGTGGTCCCAAGCAATCGGTGGCCGACGGCATTGTTTCGGCGGCGCGTGAAATTGCCGAAACCGCTGATATTCAAGTCATCTGCTGCTATTCGCAGTCTGGAAAAACCGCTCTTCTGGTGGCGCGCGAGCGTCCCACGGTGCCGATCATTGCGATGACGTCGCTCATTGGCACCGCCAGGCGCATGTCGCTGACCTGGGGGCTGCACTGTGTGAAGACGGACGAGTTGGACCGGTTCAAAACCGCTGTCATCAATGCGGCTAGGGCCGCAAGGGCTGAGGGATTTGCCGAACCAACCGACCAATTGGTCGTAACTGCGGGCGTGCCATTTGGCCAATCTGGCACAACGAACATCTTACGTGTGGCACCCTGCGACGAACGATTGATTTTGCCAGCCGACCCTGACTAGAGTTTGCTGAAAAGCAGTGAGGCTGGGCATGGTCGCGTACACCGACACTTTCATGATTCTGGGTATTCTTGTCTTTGCGGCAGCCTTTCCAGCAGCTGTTGGGGCGTTTTCTCGTGGCGCCCCACCGCGCGCGGCGATTATCGCCTTCGTCATTGGCGGCGGGATGATCGTTTATGCCCAATCGTCGCGTCCCGGTGGTTATTCACTAGAAGAAATACCGCGGCTGTTTTTGAGCGTCTTCGTCGGGTAACAAATCACAAGTTTTCCCTTGCCAGACTGACCGATCCCGGCTAATTGCCGCACTTCGACGGGTCCGCCGGCCAAAGTGGCATGCCGAGTGGGCTTATGCACCGTCCGACTGAAGGAGATGGAAATGCCCAAGATGAAGACGAAATCAAGCACGAAAAAGCGCTTCAAGGTCACGGCGACCGGCAAGGTCCTCGGCGGATCGGCCGGCAAACGGCACGGTATGATCAAGCGGTCCAACAAATTCCTCCGCAACGCGCGCGGCACTCGGGTGCTCAGCGAACCGGATCAGAAGTTGGCCAAATCCTATATGCCCTACGACCGCTGAGAGGACCGGATAGATGTCGAGAACCACAGGCGGCACAGTCGCCCACGCCCGTCACAAGAAGATCATCAAAGCCGCTAAGGGCTATTATGGTCGTCGTAAGAACACCTTCCGCACCGCCACGCAGGCGGTCGACAAGGCCAACCAGTATGCAACCCGCGACCGCAAGGCGCGCAAGCGCAGTTTCCGCGCGCTCTGGATCCAGCGGATCAACGCC
>JBPCWO010000170.1:0-16403 GCA_051009475.1 Boseongicola sp. | reverse complement strand
CGCTTGCACCTATCTAAAATACGCCAGCGAAATCTTCCTCGGACGCCCAATGGCATCGATCGGGCCATCGGTCTCTTCGATTTACGGCGCAACGCTCGATGTTCGAGACAGCATTTGTCTGTCTGTTTCACAATCGGGCCAGAGCCCCGACATCGTAAAAATGACCGAGACGGTCACCGAAGGCGGCGCGTATTCTGTTGCGATCACAAACGACGCTGCCTCACCGCTGGCCAATGCAGCGGTAGCAGCGCTCCCGATCCACGCGGGACCCGAACTAAGTGTCGCCGCCACAAAGACCTTCGTTACGTCTCTGGTCGCTGGTCTTTGGTTGCTGGCCGAGATTGACCAGAATGAAATGCTGTTAAACGCGATCCGTGCACTGCCCGAGAAACTCGCCGAGGCAACGCGCTGTAACTGGTCGACAGCTGCGAATGCAATCACTGGACAGTCTCTTTATACTCTCGGACGTGGGCCGTCGTGGGCCATTTCAAATGAAGCAGCGCTTAAGTTCAAGGAGACTTGGCAAATACACGCCGAAAGCTACTCGTCGGCCGAAGTTCTTCACGGACCGGTGTCGATCGTGGACAGTGGGTTCCCTGTTATTGGTTTTGCGGCCGGCGATGCCGCCGAAGACGCGTTGGTCGATGTCGCCGACACACTGGCGGAAAAAGGCGCAGTTGTGTTTGTAACCAGCGCCAAGGCGCGGCGCGCAAATTGCCTTGAGCATGTTCGCACTGATCACTGGATGACGGATTCGATTGCGGCGGTCGTTTCGTTTTATTCGATGGTGGAACAGGTCGCTGCCGCCCGCGGAATCAATCCAGATGCGCCGCGGCACCTGAAAAAAGTGACCGAAACGGTATGAATACTTCGCGCACAATCTATGGCGGCGGGCCGATTTTTGATGGTGAAGCACTTCACGAATGTTATGCGCTCTGTGTCGAAAACGGGCAGATCACGGCACTTGGGCCGGAAGAAAAGATCGGGCGCGATGGAACTTATGTCGATCTCGGCGGCGATATTCTAAGCCCGGGTTATGTCGATTTGCAGGTGAATGGTGGCGACGGCATCATGTTTAACGAAGCACCGACCGTCGAAACACTTGCACGCATCGCAACAGCCCACCAGCGATTAGGTGTAACAACAATCCTGCCGACGCTTATCACCGATACGGCCGACAAGACTGCCGCCGCCATCGAAGCGGCAAAAAATGCTATCGCTGAAAGAGTTCATGGCATCGGCGGCTTACACCTCGAAGGGCCGCATTTGTCTGTGGCGCGCAAAGGGGCACACGATGCGGCTTTGATCCGACCGATGACGGATGACGACCTCGCGGTGTTGATCCGTGCAGCCGGCGACCTACCCGTTCTGATGGTGACCATTGCGCCGGAAAACGCGACGATCGAGCAGGTGCGTGCGCTGGTCGATGCGGGCGCGCTAGTATCGCTTGGGCACAGCGACGCGAATTTCGACACTTGTGTATCTTATGCGGACGCCGGTGCACGTGCAGTGACGCACCTCTTTAATGCGATGAGCCAGCTCGGTAATCGCGAACCTGGACTGGTTGGCGCAGCGCTGGCGTCAGGAAGCCTATCTGCTGGTCTGATTGCCGATGGCATTCACGTCCATCAGGAAACTATGCGCGCAGCATGGGCAGCAAAGCGCATGCCAGGCCGGATTTTTCTGGTCAGCGATGCAATGGCTCCTGCAGGGAGCGACATCAGCGAGTTCACTCTTGGGGGCCGTCGAATAACCCGAGACGGCGGCCAGTTGGCGCTGGAGGACGGCACTCTTGCGGGGGCCGACCTCGACCTTACAACTGCCGTGCGTAACATGGTTCAAAAGGTCGGCGTCGGCCTTGCGGACGCTCTTCAGGCGGCAACCTCTGTTCCGGCTCGCCTCGCTGGAATGCCCGCCAAAGTCGGTTCAATCTCAGTGGGCAACGCAGCTGGTCTCATTCGCGTACGCAGCGACCTAAGTGGCCTTGTCCCACTAAAGTATTTGTCAATTGACGATCACATGATCTCCGTAAATTAAGTGCGAAAATTCCCAAA
The DNA here is from genome assembly GCA_051009475.1 of Boseongicola sp. Lineage (GTDB taxonomy): Bacteria > Pseudomonadota > Alphaproteobacteria > Rhodobacterales > Rhodobacteraceae > CAXMNX01. Next base: position 14,349 of record JBPCWO010000170.1, on the reverse strand, counting down.
AAAATAGCAGTTCAGCACCACAGATTTTCGAGAATTCACGCGATCTAGCGCCAAAATCACCTTGAATTCGCGCCATCGTGCCATGATGGACAACACACAGTTCACGGGCAGTCCCCACCTTGCAGTTACTTGAAACGACGAACGCAAGGAGAACTATTCATGTCGTATCTGATAAACAGCTGTTTTGGTCCAGAGGACGCCGAACGTGCGACCGTTCCTTTCATTCTAGCCAATGCGGCCGCAGGCAAAGGTGAAGCACGGGCTTTTCTGACCTGCGACGCGCTGAACTTGGTTGTAAAAGACGGTGCCGATGGCGTTGTTGCCGAAGATTACACACCGGTAGGAAAACTTATCGAAGAGTTTGTTGATAAGGGCGGTCACATCTGGGTCTGCAAAGTCTGTGCGGCGGCTATGGGGATTACTCAAGACGACCTGATCGAAGGCGCAGAAATCGGTGGAGCGCCGAACACAATGGCATTCCTTGACGATGGCGCGAAAGTCTTGATGTAACGAATTAGGTCGGCGCGGCTCGTTGTCGTGCCGACCGCAGTTCACGCGTAATCATGACGAAGGCTGACTAGTTCAATCCCGCTTTCTGCAGACCCGATACGTAAAGATCGATCTGATCCGGATCGCGTAAATAAAACAACCGGCTCCGCACAAAATCGCTCGTAATTCCGGGTCGCCGACGCTTTAAAGATGCGACGGCGTCCGCCGCATCCTCGGTTCGATCAAGGTGCGCCAGTGCAGAGGCACGGATCGCTGTCGGCCAATAGTGCGAATTTGGCACCAACTCTGCCTCTGCGGCCCATTTTGCGGCGCCTTCAAAATCACCTTTGAACAGAAACGCCGTTGCCCCATAGCTGAGAAACGCCCAACGGTAAGGATCCGAAGGGCTGATGCGCACCGCCTCTTCAAAGCAACCGATTGCCCGGTCAAGCCGACCGGAATAGGCCATTGCATCCCCCAAACCGCAATGGGCTTGCGCCATGCCCGGATTCAAATCGATCGCCTCTTTTAGATCTGCAATGGATTGTTCGTATTGACCGCGAGCCAAGTAGGCACGGCCGCGCACAAATCTTGCCACCGCATCGTCTGGTTCAAGTCGCGCTGCTGTCTGAGCAATCTCAAGCGCTTCATCAAGGATTCCTTCGACATCTTCAGCTTCAAAGTAAATTGCGGAGATCACCATCGCATAAGACAGACGTGCGTACGCCAACCCGAAATTCGGATCCAATTCAATCGAGCGTCTAAAATGCTCCTGCGCCGCCAAATTGGTGTCCGCGTCAAATTCATACTGAATTGCCAACCCGCGATGATAGCAATCCCAGGCGCTCATTTCATCAAAGTTCGTTTCCCGGGTGCTGCGCCCGGCCAGTCGCTCAATTTCGGCTTCTACAGATGCCGCGATTGTATCCGCCAGATCATCCTGAAGACTGTATGGATCATCGAATTCGTGATCGTAACGCGTTACCCAGACATAACGACCGCTTTTTGGCTCTGCGAGTTGCACCGTGAGTCGTAAGCGTGTGCCTATCCCGCGCAATGATCCGTGGACGACATAATCCAGCCCCAACTCCTGGCCCAGAACACTCATCTCCGTGCTTGTCAGACGCGGCCCACGGTTTTCAACGCTCGCCTTCACGTCCAGCCAGCTAAACCGAGAAAGGTTAGTGGTGATGTCCTCGGTCAGCCCTGCCGCAAAAAGTTGATACTCCTCATCAGAGTTCAATGTTGCAAAGGGCACGACGGCAATACTTGTGCGCTCTGAAACAATTGGTGCTGCGGGCGTTGTATCGCGCGACGGCGCTGGCGTAACGACGTCCGAAGATACTTTCAAAAGACCCTCGCCTTTCACTTCGCCCATCAGCTTTAATAACTCGGGGCCAGCCCCAACGCCCAATTCCTTCTGCAAAAGCCCTTCGTAGGCATTGAACTGCTGGACCGCAGCCGATCGCTCTCCATGTTGGGCTAAGATTCGGATTAGGACAGCCTGCGAACCATCGCGCAAGGGATCCATCGACACCATGCGTCGTGCCAAGGCCAGTGCTTCATCGGTCTTGCCATTCTGAAGTTCCAATTCAGCAGCGCGCTCCAGAACCTTCAAAGACATGGCTGAAAAACGCTGGCGTTCTGAGGCAATCCAGTCTTCGAATTCAGCTTGCTGCCCATAAAGACCGTCCAAAAGTGGCCCCGTGAGCAGCCCAACTCCGCGCATTGTGGCTTCGGGTGAAGGGTTGCGTACAATTTCTGAAAACGTGTCGACGTCGACCACGACGTTGTCCGGGTTCAGCCCGACCCTGTCATGCTCGGTCAGAATGACTTCTCTGTCTGCGACTTCAAACGTTCGACGCAGTTTCGCAATTGCTTGCCTCAGACTTTGGCGAGCCTGATCAGTGAATCTATCGCCCCAAAACAGCGCCATCAGCCGGTCGCGAGACGGCGGCATCTCTGTATTCAAGGCAAGATATGCAACCAGTCCTTGCGTCTTAGAGCCGGTCAGAGGAATTGGATTTTTGCTCGAATCCAGAGCCGAAAATTTTCCGAACAGGTTAATTGATATCATAAATTCATCCCCAACCACCTACTATCACTCGACCCTTTCGTGAAGCAATGCTGACACAACCCGACCGGGAGTATCCCGATTTCGGTCTTTTTTTCAAACTCATCGCGAATTCACGGCTGCCGTCACGGCGGATTCACGGCCACGCACGCCCGTGATGCGAACTAGATCAGCAAGACAACGCATCAAGGATAATGAAAATGAACAGTCTCGCTACCAACCCCGCAATAGTCGGCAAACCCGCTACTGACCTAATCGGGCCATACTCTAAATGGCCACGACGCAGAGCTAACCGCGTAACTCGCGCAGCTGTTTACACCGGCGGATTCGGATTGGTTGGCGTGTTTTTGCACTGCGTAGTCCCCCTTATCGCCTGACTCATCTGAAATTCGACAGGAAGGATCGCCTCATGACATACTCAGCCAGAACCAACGAATTCGGCAAGGCTGGCCCGAGCCACGTCGCCGTTTCAAATAGGAAACGCCAGATGACCGGCATCAAATCATCAATTCTTGAAACAGTCGGCAACACGCCGATAGTTAGGATCAACAATCTCGGACCGAAAAGTGTCGAACTTTACGTCAAGCTCGAAGCGTTCAATCCGCTCGGGTCGGTAAAGGATCGATTTGCACTCGCAGCAATCGAGGCAGCGGAAGCAAGTGGCGTACTCAAGCCAGGTCAGACTGTCGTCGAGGCAACCTCGGGCAACACCGGCATCGGACTTGCCATGGTCTGTGCCGCAAAAGGGTATCCATTGGTCGTAACGATGGCTGAGAACTTCAGCGTCGAACGGCGCAAGCTTATGCGGTTTCTTGGCGCTAAAGTTGTGTTGACGCCGGCGTCAGAAAAAGGAACCGGCATGGCAAACAAAGCCGAAGAATTAGCCGAAGAACACGGTTGGTTCCCGGCCCGACAATTCGAAAACGAAGCCAATGCCGATATGCACAGTCGCACGACGGCCCAGGAAATCCTGTCTGATTTCGCCGATTTGGGACTGGACTATTGGGTTACTGGATCGGGCACTGGTGGCACGCTGAAAGGTGTTTCACGCGTACTAAGAACAAAAAGCCCGGATACAACAATCGTGCTGACTGAACCCGACAATGTTCCGGTACTGTCCAGCGGCATCGCACAGTCGCGTGGCTCAGATGGCCGCCCGGATGTTAGCCACCCGATGTTTCGTCCGCACCTTATGCAAGGATGGTCGCCTGACTTTATTCCGAAGCTGGCGGAAGACGCGCTGGCGGACAACGTCGTGGACGCGTTTCAGCCAATTGCCGGCGACGCGTCTCTTCAAGCCGCGCGCAATCTGGCGCTCAAAGAGGGCATTTTTTGCGGTATCAGCGGCGGCGCAACATTTGCTGCTGCTCTGAAAGTGGCCGAAAACGCTCCGGCCGGTAGCCGCATTCTCGCGATGATCCCCGACACAGGTGAACGTTATATGTCGACGGTTCTGTTCGATGGTGTCGCCGAGACCATGACCGACGAGGAAATGGATATATCCCGGTCGACCGAGGGGTATCGCTTCGATGTCAGCGGTGGGAACGGTGGCGCACCGACAAAGGCCGAACCCGCAAAACCGCATATTACTACTCTGGTGGAACAAACGATTGCAGATCAGCCCGTCGTAATGTTCGCACTTGAATGGTGCGAGTTTTGCTGGTCCGTTCGCAAAATGTTTGCTGAGGCGGGAATTCCCTTCCATTCGGTCGATCTCGATTCCGTCGCTTATCAAAAAGACAACCTTGGTAGTGATATCCGTGTCGTTCTGCGCAACCTGACCGGCGCGCCGACAATTCCGCAGATATTCGTTGGCGGTGAATTAATCGGTGGCGCTACTGAAACGTTCGATGCCTTCAACGATGGCTCGCTTCAAAATCGAATGACCAAAGCCAGCGTGGACTTTGATCCGTCAATGACCCGCGATGCCTACAGTTTCCTGCCGACATGGCTGCATCCAAGATGAAACAGGGGCGCGGTCTTGGCGCGGACGACCAACCACTTGTCCATGTTGCCGAGTATGGTCGAACCTTCCGCCAAAGGGATCGACCAATTCATCCAAGCGCAAATGCGGATGAATTGCGTCAGACCTTCGCGATCCCGCTACCTGACGAAAAACGCTCCGGAACGGACGTCATCAAGCAATTGATCGAAGCTGCCGAGCCTGGCCTGGTCGGCAATACTGACCCGAACTTTTTTGCCTGGGTTATGGGCAGCTCCGACCCCGTTGGCGTCGCGGCTGACTGGCTGACGTCGATTTGGGGCCAGAACGCCGCGATTTTTCAAACCTCGCCTGCGGCAGCAATAGCAGAAGAAGCTGTGGCCAGTTGGCTAATCGAATTGCTCGATCTGCCGCGCGAAAGTTCCGTCGGACTGGTGACCGGCGCCACTATGGCAGCCTTTGTCGGGCTGGCCGCCGCGCGTAGCGAAGTTTTGGCACGGGCAGGCTGCGACTTTGAAGAAACTGGCTTACAGGGCGCGCCGCTTGTCCGAGTATTTGCAAGCGATGACGCACACACGACGAATTTTGCGGCCCTTCGACACTTGGGCTTTGGCGAAGCCAACATCCATCGCGTTCCATCTGATCATCAGGGCATCATGCACGCCGACCCGTTAGCGCAGGCGATGCAGGTGTCCAAAGGCCCCAAGATTGTGATCACGCAGGCTGGCCACATCAATTCAGGCGCATTTGAAGACTTTGAAGCAATTTCCCAGTTGGCCCGGCAGCACAACGCTTGGGTGCATGTTGACGGCGCCTTTGGACTTTGGGCCCGCGTTCTGCCGGAAAAGCAATATCTCACCCGCGGCGTTGAGCTTGCAGACAGTTGGTCAGTCGACGGCCACAAATGGCTACAGATACCTTATGATTCCGGATTTGCCATTGTTAGGCACGCCGACGCGCACAAGCGTGCTATGGACATCAGCGCAGGCTATCTCAATCAATCCCTTGGCGACGGGCGAAATCCAACTGAGTTTAACCCGGAATTATCGCGCCGCGCGCGTGGTTTCGCTGCCTGGGCGGTTTTGCAGTGCCTAGGACGAACTGGCGTGAAGGAAATTATCTCGCAGCACTGCAATGCAACCGCGCACCTCGCTGCCGAACTGCAGGATCTACACAGGCTCGAGATACAGAATTCGGTTGATTTAAACCAGATTGTGCTCGGTGCTTGCAAAGCGCACCAGACGCCTGAATCCGACCGAAAAATTCTTGAGCTTTCGGATATATTGAACCGTGACTACGGTGTTTTCGTTCGACAAGCGAGATGGAAAGATCGTGTTGTTCTACGGCTTTCGGTTATTTCACAGGATTCTAACTGCGAACATATCAGGAAACTCGCAAAAGCAATTCGCACGTCCTGGCAACAAATCTCGGTCGGCCAGTAGAGCGACTGACCACGGCTTAGCCTACACTAGACTCTGAAATGCCTGATCCAGACCCTCGGCGACTTGATCGACGTCCGAAAGTGACAGGCAAAGCGGTGGCACCATACGCAGCACGGATTGGTTTGGCCCGGATTTAGACAGGATCAATCCTTGTTTGCGGCACGCTTCGAAGACAGCCGCAGTCGTGTCGCGATCCGGTGTCTTTGTGGCTCTGTCGCTAACCATTTCTATCGCCAGCATTAACCCTTTGCCTCTGACGTCCCCGATAGCCGGGTATTTCTGCTGCAACTCCATTAATCGCTGAAGAAGCGTTGAACCGACTTTGCTGGCGTTTGCCTGCAGCGCTTCGTCGCGAAGCACCGCCAAGACAGCGCGCGCGGCCGCGCAAGAGGTTGGGTTGGCTCCATATGTATGGAACAGAAATTTTTCAGCCATGGGGGCGGCTACTTCTTTGCGCGCAACCACTGCGCCGATCGGAAATCCGTTTCCCAGACCCTTGGCCATCACGACGATATCGGGCACCAGTTTGTCGGCCCCAAATCCCCAGAAATGATCCCCGGTTCGACCAAACCCTGATTGCACTTCGTCCGCGATATACAATCCGCCTGCCGCGCGCACGCGTTCGGCAGCACCGGACATATAGCCCGGCGGCATTTCAATGATACCACCGTAACCTTGCACGCTTTCGACAACGATGCCTGCAATTCGGCCCGCCGTAGACGACGCAATTGTGTGTTCGATTTCATCCAGATACGGCTGCGCACCGGGACCAAAAACGCCGCGATACTGGTTGGGTTCGGGAACAAATGCGACGTTTCCCGGAATGCCAGGGTGCCTCCAGGTCGAAATCCCCGTGATTGATTGCGCGGCCGCAGTCGGCCCATGGTAAGCGGTGCGCAGCGCCAAAAGATCAAGGTTTCCGGTATACGTCCGCGCCATTGTCATGGCGAGGTCGATGGCTTCGGCCCCGGAATTCGTCAGATGCACTACCCACTCGTGTCCTTTGGGCATAGTCGCCGCAAGTTCTTCCGCCAGATGTGCCGGCGTCGGGTGATAGAACATCGTCGTGCAATGCGTAAGTTCTTGCGCCTGCTCCATTGCTGCGGCAACAACGCGTGGGTGCGAATGGCCAACCGAAATGCAGACGTTCATTCCCAGAAGATCTATGTACTTGCGATCCTCTGTATCCCACAGATATTGCCCCTGTCCCTTGCGAAAGACGATTGGGGCCTTGAACGGGACAAACTTTTTCAGCGAAGCAGCGTAATATTGATCACGCCGCGCAGCAGTTCCATCGAGGCTCCAATCGGTGTGAATATCGTGATCTGTCATAGTGAAAACCTCAGTTTCGAAGTCGCGAGTTGTCAGGGTCAAAGGGCGGATGGTTGAGAATCCGTGCCGTGCGGCGCTTACCCAGGATATTAACACTTAACGCTGATCGCGCGTTGGGATCTCGCAGATACGCCAGCGCCAACGTTTTGCCGGTACGATGCCCGTGAGCGCCAGACGTTACCATCCCCACCGGCGTATCATTCTGCCAAACCGTGTGGGTGTAAAATGGATCGACATCGCCTGGTTCGATTTCGAGAAGCACCATATCCCACGGATTCTCACGGTCTATCATCGCGTCTTTGCCGACAAAGTCGCGCTCATCGGCTTTGACGAATGCGTCCATACCCGCCTCAAGCGGCGACCGTTCAACCGTTAGATCAGAGCCCCATGCACGATATCCCTTCTCGATCCGCATCGAATTGGCGGCAAAGGCGCCATAAAAACCTAAGCCATATGTTCTAGCCGCGGCTTCGACGGTCGCGAACACCTGCGCCGCATCTTCTGCTGCAACGTGGAACTCCCATCCAGCCTCGCCGATATAGGAAACTCGAAGGGCGCGGACCGGGATACCGGACATTGTGATTTCCCGCACTGACAGCCAAGGGAAGTCCAACGACTCCAGATCAACGATACTTTCTATGACTTCAGCGGCCCTCGGTCCCATCAATCCGACCACGCCAAGTTCTTCAGTGACATTTCGGATCGCGATGTCGTAACCCTTCGCTCGATCCTGAAGCAGGTCGAAATCGATCTCCTCCGCGGCGGCGGCTGAGGTCAAATACGCTTGCGTGTCATTCAGCTTTGCAACTGTGAATTCTGATTGAACGCCGCCCTCAGCCGTCAGGGCATGGTTCAACCCGATCCGCCCTGGCCCGGGCGCCTGATTGGCGCCAAATGCATCCAGAAAAGCCGCAGTATCTGGTCCAGCCACGTCGAATTTCGAAAAGACCGAGAGATCAGCCATCGCCACACGGGAAGTGGCGGCATCAACCTCTTGCGCGACATGCGGAAACCAGTTTGCACGGTGGAAAGTCTCTTCAGCCAAATCTCCAGCCGTGTCAGAAAACCAATTCGGTCGCTCCCATCCATGCGCCGCCCCCATAACGGCGCCGCGTTCAAGCATAATTCCATGCAGTGGTGACAGACGCAGGCCACGACCAGCGGGGCGTTCCTCATAGGGATAATGCACGCCGAATTGCAGGCCAAAACATTCAACGGCCTTTGCAACCCGGTAATCTCGGTCCGCCCAAGCGCCAAATCGACGACTGTCGATGGCCAACGCATCCATCGGCTGTGCGTCGTGCGTCATCCAATGCGCAAGAAACCATCCGGCACCCCCACCTTCCATGACGCCCATTGAGGATCCGGTCAGCAGCCACGCGTTTTCCAATTGGTGCGCCGGACCGATGAGAGGATTTGCATCAGGCGTAAAAGTAATCGGTCCATTGATGACAGACTTCACACCGCCGGTTTCAAGTGAAGGAATGCGCGCCATCGCGGCCAAAATAATAGACTCGACGCGATCAAGATCGGGCGGCATCAGATCGGCCCCGAACTCCGGCGGCACACCATCCACCGACCAAACCTGCGCCTCTTTCTCGTATGGGCCCAGAATCAGGCCGTCGCGTTCCTGCCGGACATACCAGCTTTCCTCGGGATCGCGGATAATCGGCAGCTCAGGCAACCCGGCAGATTGGCGTTCTGCAACGGCTGCCACTGTATCGGTCACAAGATACTGATGCAGAACCGGCACCGATGGGATGTTTAGCCCGATCATATCGCCAATCTCCCAACCCCAGGTTCCGGCAGCGTTCACAACATGCTTGGCGCTGATCGGTCCTTTAGCTGTTTCAATTCGCCAATGCCCGTTTTCGCGTTCAATTGCGGTTATATGGCATTGCCGCCGGATCGTTGCGCCATTTTGCACAGCGACCCTCGCCATGGCATTTGTAGCCAGGCTCGGGTCCACATGGCCGTCGTCGGGCTCAAAGATACCGCCGATGAGCCCGTCGAGATTCGCCAGAGGATGCAGTTCTGCGATTTTGTCGGGTGTCAGGATTTCAAGAGAATAGCCGGTAAAATCCGATAGTCCCGCCACGTGCCGGAACTCGTCCATCCGATCTGGATTTCGCGTAATGCGCATCGCGCCAGTGCCGTGGAACCCACAGTCTTGGCCAGTTTCTTCTGGCAGAATGTCACGATAGAGCCGCACTGACCTGGCGCGAAGTTCCTGGATCGTCGGGTTGTGCGCAAAGTGTGTGCAAAGACCTGCTGCATGCCAGGTGGATCCATGCGTAAGGTCGTTCTTCTCGACCAGAACAACGTCGCGCCATCCCAACTTTACCAGGTGATACAAAAGCGACACCCCCATCGCTCCGCCGCCAACAATGACCACCTGCGCGTCCGTCATCCCCGCATCCTTACGCCGTTGGGGTCGAAAGGCGGTCGGCGTAGCGGCCAAGCAGCATAGTCGCGTCCAGCCACCTTGGCGACAAATCGTCGTGAACAAGTCTCGTCCAGCGTTTCCCCCGGCGCTACTGTAACAAGTCCAAATGTAAGATTTAGACCGGTGCGCGGGCCCAGCGCCCCCGAGGTCGTTAATCCTACGTGGTCCCCGTCTTCAAAAATCGGTTCGTCGTGCAACATCAGCGCATCGCCCTCAATTTGCATCAGCACCAGCCTTTGACGTGGGCCTGTATCGCGCTGCCGCAAAAGGGCTTCCTTGCCCAAAAAGTCCTTACTCCAATCGATGGTGAAGCCCAATTCCGCCCCAAAAGGTGTGATTTCGGGGCCAAGGTCGTGTCCCCAATGTTTGAACCCCTTTTCGATCCGGCAGCCATCGAGCGCGTAGTACCCCATTGGCTGCGCTCCCTGCTCGACAAGCCTCTCAAACACTGCGCAAGCGTCGTCGTTTGGGATCGTCAGTTCGCAACCAAATTCGCCCACGAAACTTACCCGCGTTGCGGTGCACGTGATGCCGCAAATGTCTATCTCGCGGGAATGCCGGAATGGAATATCCGGCAGCCCAGTCGCGATCGCTTGCAGCATCGCGCGACTTGCCGCTCCCATTAGACCAATGACGCAAAATTCCTCGGTCAGATCTTCGATCGCGGCATCCGTCGGAAGATTTCGACGCAGATACGCAAGGTCTCGCATCCGTGTGGCGGCGCCGGACGTCAGAAAAAACGTACCCGCGTCAATTCTCGTGACCGTTGCATCAGTTTCGATCCCGCCGCGGACGTTCAGAAACTGCGTGTACACTGTGCGCCCTATAGGCGTGTCCATCTGCGCGGTCGTCAACCGATTCAGACCCGCCAGCGCCGACTTTCCGCTGATCCTGATCTTGGTGAACGGGCTGAGGTCCAACAATACCGCGCCATGCTCCATCTCCGCCGCTTCTCGCACGGCAATGTCCTGCCACGGCTGCCGGCAAGTGGAATAAGGAAGATTCCGCTCTGACGGGTCTCTCGCATACCAGAGCCCCCGCTCCCAACCCGCAGTCAGACCAAACTCCGCCCCGGCCTCGGCCCAGGCGTCGTGCAGTGCGGACTTGCGCAGACCCCGACCGGCGCTTGGCTGCTTGAAAGGCCAATGCATCGCAAATTGGTCGGCAACTGCTTCTTCCATCCGCGCTTCCATATGCGAAGCGGTTGCCGTCTGTGGATCCGCCCGGGCAACGTCAACCTCCCACATGTCCATGCGTGGATGGCCATCCACCACCCAATCGGCCAGCGCGCGCCCAATTCCGGCGGAAGACATGACGCCGACTGAATTCATGCCAGCAGCAAGGAATAACCCGTCAATCTGTGGTGCCTCGCCGACGAATGGACGGGTGTCTGCCGTAAAGCTTTCCGGGCCATTCATAAAATGTTGGATGCCGGTGTTTTCCAGACATGGCATCAAGTCCAGCGCAGCTTCCATGAACGGGCTGAACTGTTCCCAATCTTCCGCCAATTCCAGAAATGCGCGATCCCCTTCAGGCCCTTGCGGATCCCAACAATTGGCGTTTGGTTCAAATCCACCAATCACCAGCTTGCCGGCATCGCCTTTTAAATAGATGCCGCGATCCAGGTCGCGTAGAACTGGAAAGGGGTCGGGCAAACCGGCAATCGGTTCAGTGACCACATACATATGCTCAACGGCCTGTAGCGGCAGCCTCACGCCCGCAGATGCGGCCAAGTCTCGTGACCAGGCCCCAGCGCAAATAATGACTGCGTCGGCCTCAATTTGATCGCCATCGGAAACGACCACACCAGTGGCGCGCGTTACGTCAGTCAACACGGCCTCGACAGTTACGCCTTCGCGGATTTCCACTCCGCGGGCTTTAGCCGCCCGTGCATAGGCCATACACAGATCTACCGGATTTACGTTTGCGTCTTCCGGCACATGCAGCGCGCCAACGATGCCAGAGTGCTGAAGCCCCGGCACCACAATCTTCACCGCTTCAATCATTTGCGGCTTCAGTCCCTGCGTGACGCCCAGATCTGCGATCCTGTTCAACTCATCCAAACGGGCCTCTTCACGGGCGAGCCAATATCCGCCGGTCCGCTTATATCCTGTCGAAAGACCTGTTTCGGCTTCAATCTGAGGAAACAGGTCAAGCGCGTAGGACGCCAACCAAGTCATGTTCGGCGTCGCGCGCAATGGGCCGACGATGCCGGCGGCATGCCACGATGTTCCGGATGTCAGCTGGTTGCGTTCAAGAAGAATGACTTCCTCGGCGCTTCGTTTCGCCAAGTGATATGCGACGCTTAGCCCGATCGCGCCACCACCAACAATGACTGTTCGACTCATGCGGCCACCGACAATTGACCAAAGCCAAGAGCGGGAACTACGTTCGGCATATGTCGATCCATGCGCTCTGGTGCCATCCCCGTTCGGTTTCGACCGCATTTGAACGGATTATGCGGGCACGCGGGGATATCGAAGTACTGCACGAACCCTTCATGTACCATCATTATTTGACGCAGACCGAACGCCTGTTCCCGGACTTTACGCCCGAACCAGGCCATCCTCAGACCTATAGCGACATTCGCCAGATGATCATCGATAGGTCGGCATCCAGCCCGATCTTTTTCAAGGATATGGCCTATTACGTCCTGGCTGATTTGCCTGCCGATCCTGATTTCGCGGTGCGTATGAGTCATGCATTTCTTGTCCGTGATCCCGCGGAGAGTATCGTGTCTTATCACGGCCGGGATCCTGACTTCACGCTCGCCGAGCTTGGGCTTGAGGCACAATACAAGCTGTATCAGGCACTCGTTGACCAAGGCCAGGACCCGCTCGTTATGACGGCCGATCAGCTTCGCAATATGCCCGAAGCTACGCTTGGTCGCTATTGGCGCCACGTCGGACTTGCCCGCGCGCCGGACGCCTTTCGCTGGGGCAATCGAGTGCCGGATGGCTGGCAATCGGTTGTCGCCTGGCACAAAGATGTGCTGGAACACGGCGCAATCAAAAAACCGGATTCGACCAGAAACTACGATGCCGAAGTCGTCGACCTTGGAGCGCCATTCACGACATATGAGCGCCATCACCGTCCGTACTATGAAAAAATGCGGGAATTGGCTGAACAGGGTGGGCATCAGAAATAGTCCCGATCCGCCACTTCCGCCTTCCGCTCCGCGATATAGTCTTGCAGCTCGCTGTCGATATCGGCGTCCAGCCCCGGATCCTCGTAAGACGATAGCCGGTCTTTCAAAATTCGATTAGCCCTGGTTGCGGCATCGTCCCCGCCCGCGGCCTCCCATTGCTCAAACGAATTGTCGTCAGACGTCAGTGGGCGAAACAGCGCGGACATAAAGTTGGCCTGCGTGTGTTCCGACCCCAGAAAATGCTGCCCGGGTCCCGTCGATGCGATGGCTGCCATTGCCTGCGCATTTTCGCTCAGATCGATTCCGTCAAAAAACCGCGAGATCTTGCCACACAGATCATGGTCAATGATCGTCTTCTCAAACGAAGTCACCAACCCGCCTTCTAACCATCCAGTTGCATGATTTATCAAGTTTGCTCCGGCGAACATGGACATCAGCAATCCCCATGCTGCCTCCTGCTGGCTTTGTGCATCCGGCAACTTCGATGAAGAGAGTGTGCCGACTGTATGAAGCGGCACACCCAGTCTGCGCGCTAGCTGTCCGGCGGCGAGCACCATCAAACCAGCTTCGGGTGTGCCAAATGTTGGTGCGCCTGATTTCATCGACATCGTTGAGGCAAAACTTCCCATAAGGCACGGCGCACCGGGCCGGATGAGCTGTACCAATGCCAGCGTTGCCAACGCTTCGGCCAAAACCTGCGCTAATGTGCCGGCCACAGTCGTCGGGGCCATTGCCCCGGTCAACACCCAGGGCGTACAGGCGACCGGTTGCCCTGCGCGGGCATAGGTCTTTAGCGCTCCGGACATATTCGCATCCATGACCAGCGGCGCGTTGGTGTTTGACACACAGTAAAGAACCGCGTTGTCCGCCACGAATTCAGCACCAAACAATATCCGGGCTAAATCAATAGTGTGTCCGGCGCGTTCCGCCCCAATGAACGCTCCCATAAACGCCCGGTCGGAATGGCGGATGTGCGCGTAAAGCATGTCGAGGTGGCGCTTGTTGGCAGGCAGATCGACGGGCTCACACACAACGCCTCCAGAATGATGAAGCCAGGGAAGCGTGTGATGCAGTTTAACCAATTTCTGAAAATCTTCGTAGGTCGCATAGCGACGGCCTTGATCAAGATCATGTACAAACGGCGGCCCCCAGGACGGGCACAAAACCGTCGCGTCACCGCCGATTTGCACCGAGTTTTTCGGATTGCGGGCGTGTTGCATGAATTGCGCAGGCGCTGACGCCTGTATGATCTTTCGGCAAATTCCGGGCGGAAACCGGACCCGTGTGCCGTTGATGTCGCAGTCTATCGCACTGAATATCTCCAGGATCTCTGGATCATCGTGAAACTCCATGCCTGTATCTGCGAGTATCTGGTCGGCATTGGCTTCGATAATTCGTAACCCCTCCTCGCTCAGAACTTCGAACGTGCCCAAATTGCGCTTAATGAATGGACCCCTTGGTTCAGCATGTACGCTC
>JBPCWO010000169.1:0-11541 GCA_051009475.1 Boseongicola sp. | reverse complement strand
TCGTTTCTTTCTGCGTTGCCTTTTGCAATCACACCCACTTCAAGCGGCGCACACCGTATCAGGCGGATCGTGGTGGTCCGGTCATCGCCCAAAACCCGTTCCGAGGTAATTTCGATTGCCCCATCGTCACGGCGAAAGGCATTCAACAGCGTATATGAAGCATCGTCGCCGGGAATACGTATTTCACCGGATGTGCCGACAATTTCTTCGCCCTCGGTGCTCGTCGTGTCAGTTTCTTCGACTTCGGCCACATCAGATTCATCAGCGCCGCCAGAAGATTCATCAGAAACTTGCACATCTTCGGCCGCCGGCTCTTCCGCAGCGGTATCACTCACCGCGATGTCCGCCGGCGGCAATGCGGCGACTTCATCTGTGCCTGCAAGCTCGGTTGGTTTTGTCAAATTCAAGTAGACTGCCACGGCAAATACTCCGGCCAAGCCCCAGATGGTCCATCTGATCAGGTTGCCCGTAGCACCCAAAACGCCTTTGCGCGTTCTTGCCATACCGTCAGAGCCCCTGCCCGGGTTTGATGTCCTTCAACTCCATCGACGCGGCCGGATCACGGTACATCTGCTGCAGAATATCCTGCCGTTTGATGTCTTGACGGTGCCTAAGTGTCAGTACGATGGCTCCGATCATCGCCACTAACAGAATCAAACCCGCCAACTGAAAGAGAAGGAAGTACTCGTCGTAAAGAATTCGCCCCAAAGCTTCTGTATTATGGGCGCCGCCGCCAGCAATGGCATCGGGGCGCGCACTCATTTCAACGCCCTGCGCCGTGGTCCAGTCGCCAAACGCCATCGCCAATTGCATAAGTAATATGACGCCGACGAGAATCCCCAATGGGAGGAATTTTGCCATTTCGGCTTTCAGCTCGGCAAAATCCACATCCAGCATCATGACAACGAACAGGAACAGCACCGCGACTGCCCCAACATAGACAATAATCAACAGCATCGCGACAAACTCGGCGCCCAAAAGCACAAACAATCCAGCGGCCGAAAGGAATGAAAGGATCAGCCACAGCACCGAGTGTACTGGATTGCGAGAGATCACAGTGAATAGGCCACCCGCCACGCAAGAGATCGCAAAAATATAAAACGCCAGTATTTGCGGTGTCATGCGTCCTCCTCGCCGTCGACTTCCATGACTGACGCGGCCAGTTCCATCGCCTTGGTCATCGCCGGGACGCCCCCGAAAACTCCCATCATTGCAATCGCTTCCGCAATTTCTTGTTTCTTTGCACCTGCCTCCAGAGCGTGGCGCACGGTTAGTCTGATCTGCGCTTCGGCCTGGGCTCCAAGAATGGTTAATGCGCCCAGCGTCAGCAAAAGCTTTGTCTTCGCGTCCAATCCATCAGGATTGAACGTCTTGCCCAGGAACGTTTCCATGACCTCTTTCGGCATCGTCGGCCAAAGCGCCTCAAATCCCTGAGGTGTGAACGTCGTCAGCGCCGGATTTAGCGATTTCGCCCAGTCCTGACTCATCGCCATCATCGCTTCGAAAGGATTTTGCGCCTCACTCATCGCTGGCGTCCTCCTCGGCTGCATCGTATGTGGTGACCTCAAAGGCGCCGATAATAGGTTCATAAACCCAAGCCTTTGGAAATTCCGCCCTGGCCTGCTTCACCCGGGCAAGAACCGAACCCACTAACCTCTGAAATTCAGCCGGGGTCGCCATTGTTCCCTTGGCATGGCAGAAATTTTCACTGCTTTGATCAGTAACATGGGTCAGCGCCCTCTCTGCCAAATCAGCAAGACCGTCCGTCGCCAAAAGCTCTTCCTTATATGGCTCCAGGCGTTCCCCAATCTCTGGATCCTCACCCTCGCTTGGATAGCCACAAACCAATGCAACAATATCGGCATTGCCAACTGCCGCCGCAGCGGTGCCATCGCGCATTTCTTGAGTTGCACCGTTGTGGACAACTTCGCCGGATTCCATCATGAGAATTGCCTGCAGCCCATGAACAATCGACTCTGCCCCAAGTTCTTCCAACTCGCTGAACAAGAACGCCTTTGTCTCCTCATCGAAGCTGCTTTGCCCCGTTCCAAAAGAGCCGACATCCGTCATCGATACGGCGCGTCAATTTCAAGATTTCGTGCAATCTCGGCTTCCCAGCGGTCACCGTTTTCAAGAAGTTTTTCCTTCGTATAGAACAATTCTTCCCGTGTCTCGGTCGCAAACTCGAAATTCGGCCCTTCGACGATCGCATCCACTGGGCAAGCCTCCTGACAAAACCCGCAATAAATGCATTTGGTCATGTCGATGTCATAGCGCGTGGTGCGGCGGGAACCGTCGTCGCGCGGTTCGGCGTCAATTGTGATCGCCTGTGCCGGACAGATCGCTTCGCAAAGTTTACAGGCGATGCAGCGCTCTTCACCGTTAGGATAGCGGCGAAGCGCATGTTCGCCTCGGAAACGCGGGCTAAGCGGCCCCTTTTCGTGCGGGTAGTTCAGCGTCGCCTTGGGCGCGAAGAAATACTTCATCCCCAGTTTGAAGCCGACCCAGAAATCCTGCAGCAGGAAGTATTTGGCGGCGCGGGTATAGTCGATCTGCGTCATGATCAGCCCCCTACGGCCCAGCGGGCATAGGCGCCGCCAAACAATTCGAATTTCGCGAAGAACGCCACCAGAACAACCCAGCCCAGCGAAAACGGCAGAAACCACTTCCAACCTAAACGCATCAGTTGGTCATAGCGATATCGTGGTACGATGGCTTTCACCATCGAGAAGATAAAGAAGAAGAATCCCATCTTCGCGATCATCCAAAGCGGGCTGTCAGGCAAGAACGGTACTGGGCTCAACCAGCCGCCGAAAAACAACAGGCTCGTCAGCGCGCACATCAGGAAAATCGCGATATACTCGCCGGCCATGAAAAGCAGGAACGGCGTCGAAGAATATTCCACCTGATATCCCGCCACCAACTCCGATTCCGCTTCCGGAAGATCGAAAGGCGGCCGGTTTGTCTCCGCCAGTGCCGAGATGAAGAACAGGAACACCATCGGGAAATGCGGCAACCAATACCAGTTGAAAAGCCCCCAGTCACCGTCTTGGGCGCTTACGATCGCGCCGAAATTCATCGATCCCGTCGATAGGATCACGCCGATGATGATCAAACCAATCGACACCTCGTAAGAAATCATCTGAGCTGCGGAACGAAGACTACCAAGGAACGGATACTTCGAGTTCGACGCCCAACCCCCCATAATCACGCCGTAAACTTCCAGTGACGAAATCGCGAAGACAAACAGAA
This sequence comes from Boseongicola sp., assembly GCA_051009475.1. Taxonomy (GTDB): domain Bacteria; phylum Pseudomonadota; class Alphaproteobacteria; order Rhodobacterales; family Rhodobacteraceae; genus CAXMNX01. The sequence goes on along the minus strand of JBPCWO010000169.1, from coordinate 8,289 downwards.
TGGCAACATTGATGTCTGAAAGGACGATATTATCGCTGAAGGGAATCACCGCCCAGGCCAGCATCGCCAACGCAAACGACACCAAGGGTGCAAGCAGGAAAACAATCCGATCCGCGCCCGCCGGGATAATAATCTCTTTCAGCACCAGCTTCAGCATATCGGCCATGCTTTGCAGAAGTCCGAACGCGCCCACCACGTTCGGGCCCCGTCGCATCTGCACCGCAGCCCAAATTTTTCGGTCTGCATAAAGGATGAAATAGGCCGACAGCAGCAGGAAGATTGCCATCAACAGGCACTGCACAGCGATGATCACAAATACGCCAAGCGGTGTGGTCAGAAATTCAGCCATTTATCCCTGCGCTTACGGTTTCATTGGGCGGTTGGTTTCCGCCCTCTCTAAACACAATCTCGAGGCCAAGTGCCAGCCCCAACAGCTTATTCCGCGGCCAATTTCCCGGCTTTGCGGGCGCGCGCATTGGATTGCAGTTCACCCATCAATGGCGACGCGCGCAAAATCGGGCTTGTCAGGTAATGGTCCGTGACCGCCGACCCAAAATCACCGGTTCCCGCGCCCCCGGCCTCAACCGCCACCCACTCGTTTTCGGGAACTTCGTCAATGCTCTTCAGATGCGGCACATCCTCCACCAGCATTGATCGCAATTCACTCAGGCTGTCATAAGGAAGCTTCGCATCAAGTTCGCCCGACAGGGCCCGCAGTATTGCCCAGTTTTCTTTTGCTTCTCCGGGTGGGAATCCGGCTCGCATAGCCAATTGCGGACGACCCTCGGTGTTGACAAAAAGACCATTCTCTTCGGTCCACGCCGCGGCCGGAAGAACAATGTCGGCACGATGCGCGCCTCTGTCGCCGTGACTGCCCTGATAAATCACGGTCGGACCGGCAGGTATGTCCACTTCATCCGCACCAAGATTATAAACGGTCGTCGCCCCGGAAAGCGCACCTTCAAAGCCACCTGCCGCAACAGCCGCCAAATCCAACGCGCCGACGCGGCTTGCGGCTGTGTGCAATACCAAGAATTTTGATTCTGTTGCTGCAGCAAAGGCCATAGCATCAGCTAATGCCCCCTTGCCACCGTTGCCCGTCAACGCACCCATGCCAACAATAACCAGCGTACGGCGCGACAGCGCGTCGCTTGGATCGCCCTCCACCAGCTTTCGCAAGCCTTCGCGGCCAGTGCCAAGGTGGAAATAGTCATAGGTAAGATCGACCGGCTCGCCGACGACACCCACTTTCGCACCCTTTGACCACGCCTTGCGAATGCGTGCGTTCAGCACCGGTGCTTCTGCGCGAGGATTGGTGCCGATCAGCATAATCGCCTGCGCATTGTCAATATCTTCGATTTTGGCGGTTCCGACATAGGCCGACCGGTTGCCCGCTGGTAGCTTTGCACCGTCAGTTCGGCACTCGATTTCGCCGCCAAGTCCGACGGACAGCGCTTTCAGTGCATAAACCGCTTCAACTGGCGCATGATCACCGACAATCCCGGCTACTTTGCCATCTTTCATAGCTGCGGCCGTTGCCGACAATGCCTCGTCCCAACTTGCGGGCCGAAGCTTGCCGTTCTCGCGGATATACGGCTTATCTAGCCGCTGACGCCGCAAGCCGTCCCAAGCATAACGCGCCTTGTCGCTCAGCCATTCTTCATTCACGCCGTCATGGTTTCTCGGAAGAATCCGCATGACTTCGCGGCCTTTTGTATCAACCCGAATGTTCGAACCCAGCGCATCCATCGCGTCGATGGTTTCGGTCTTGGTCAATTCCCAGGGCCGGGCCGTAAATGCGTACGGTTTGGACGTCAGCGCTCCCACCGGGCAGAGATCCACGATGTTGCCCTGCAATTCGCTGTCCAGCGTCTGACCCAAATAGGACGTAATCTCAGCGTCTTCGCCACGCCCCGTTTGACCAAGCTCGGGCATGCCCGCCACTTCTGTGATAAATCGCACGCAGCGCGTACAGGAAATACAGCGCGTCATCGCTGTGCCCACAAGTGGGCCAAGATCCATATTGTCGACGGCGCGCTTGGGCTCACGAAAACGACTGAAATCGACGCCATAAGCCATAGCTTGATCTTGCAAGTCACACTCACCACCCTGATCACATATCGGGCAATCGAGCGGGTGATTGATCAGAAGAAACTCCATCACCCCCTCGCGAGCCTTCTTAACCATTGGCGATTTGGTTTTGATCACCGGCGGCTGGCCCTCGGGCCCAGATCGCAGGTCGCGCACCTGCATCGCGCAAGACGCTGCAGGTTTCGGTGGCCCGCCGACGACCTCGACCAGACACATCCGACAGTTACCGGCTATGCTCAGGCGCTCGTGATAACAGAATCGAGGAATTTCAATTTCGGCCTGCTCGCAGGCCTGAATAAGCGTTAGCGCCGGATCAACCTCGACCTCGATATCGTCGATGATGATCGTTCGCAGCTCGGACATCTGGCAGGCGTTCCCTTGGGCTTTGCCGCATCTGTTCGGGCGGCCGCTATTTCTCGCGAAGCAGTCTTCCTGCTGCGCTGCCCTTGGCTATTTCTTCACGCCCAACAGTGCAATAGCCTTCCGGGTTTTCCGGCGATGCACCGCGTTTTAAAAGATCGGCCCGAATTCGCGTTCGCAGCTTCTCTTTTTCAACCTTGTTATCCGCTAATTCTTCGATTTGAACATCGGAGTAACCCATCTTACGGGCATATCTTTCCAACGCTCTTAGATATCTATAGGCCCGGAACATCCTCGGATCGATGTTGTCGCATTGTTTGCGCACTTCATCCGCCAGCCCGATGGCATAAAAGCCGCTAACGACAGTTCGGTCTTCATGAATTGGCTGTAATGCCATTGCTGGCGATCCAATTAATATGCTCGCCACAGCGGGGAAAAATAGTTTTTGCATCTTTTAGTGTCACTCTTGTCTTTGTCACCAAGAGGCATCCCGCAATTCGCCTCAGCGTCAGTATATAGGATTTGCGCCTCAAAAAGAGGAGGTCAAAGACACGCGAATGGCAGAAACGCGCCAGTCTTGTAACACTTTGTGAATTCAATCGCGCAAAGTGTAACCTGCACTGCTTTTTGCGCTGTATCGCCATGTTTCCATGATGTTCTCGATCAGCGGACAAGCCACGAGCGAGATAAACGGAACCGTAAATACTGTCGAAATCAAGATTTCGAACCAAAGCGGGAAATTGGCGCCAAACCATCCCAGACCATAGCTGAAAATCAAAGCGCACGGATAAACGCAGGCCCAAATTAGAATATTTTGGAGAATGATCTCTTTACCGGACATGCCCACACCTTTCGTGCGAGCAAGAATTACAAAGATACGGCGTTCCGAAGAAGCGGAATAGAGTTAACTGGTTAATGCGCTGAGATTCCCCGCCGGATTATGCAGCGGATCCGCAAGAGCGTTCCCTCCATAACTTCGCTTCGCATAGCCCATCCCAACCAAAGGCCTCGGGAGTATTTCCATGCAGACGAAGACGATCCAACTTAGCCAGTCCCTCTTCCAGCGTCGGTCGATGCCCTTCGTCGATCCACCACATGACAAAATGCATCTCACCCAACACTTCGAACCATTCCTGCCGCCGCTCATAAAACTGGCGGTGCACGGTATTCCAGACAAAGTCCTCTAATTCTCCAACGCTCTCCCAAACCGTTAGATTTGCAACAAATTGTGGATCATCGCCAATGCTATTCTCGGTATTCCCGGTTCCGGGCTCGCCCAATCCCTCCATCATCCAAACGAAACCGGGCATTCGCTTGCCCAGTCCGTTCACCCGTTCCAACGCACCCATAAATTCCGCAACCCGTGGGTCGTCGGTCGGCGCCAATAGGCGGCCAATATTAAGCTCAGCAAGATGCATTGGCTGTGGTTTGTCCACCTAGAACAGCGCCAACAATGCTAGAACGCCGCCCAGATCGCCATAAGCGCGAGCACAACACAGCAGGCCCAGCCGAAAACAAAAATAAACGTCCGCGGTCCCTGCACCGGTTTGCCGATGCCTTTAATGTGGACGTAGGCGACCACCACGCGGCTAACAAAGAAAAGAGACGCCAGCAGGTTAACCCAAAACGGGCTCGCGCCGGCAAGGATTGCCGCCGCTGTTACGCCAGCAAAAATCCCCATCATCTCCGTTAGATTCTGATAGGTCCGATCCATGCGATATACTGGATCTTCGTAATCAGCGTTCGGCGGACCACCAGCGGTAACGCCATTGGAGGTTTTCAAAATTGCCGAAAACGGGTTGATCGCTAGTCCAATCAACGCAGTAAGTGCAATCGCGACAATTGCATGGCTGTACTCTGCAAACGCTTCCATAATGTCCAACCTCCTGTACTACGCTGGCGATACTATCCCAAGATTATGCGGCGCGCACCTACCGCCGTCTTTCTCGCAGAGGATGAACCCCACGTCCGGCTTTTCTCAGGAATGCGCCAACCATGACGACCCCAACAAATCCAAGCGCTGCAATGGCCACCCACGCCCAAACCGGAATAAGTTCCGCTTGGACGGCCTTAAAGCTACCCCAAATCGGTATGCCGACAACGATTGCCGTCACTATTGCAGCTAGAATGCTCAGAAACCCGTCCCAGATACGGATCATCGTGCTGTGCAGCGTCCTGAGAAGATCATGTCAGCACCGTCACGGACGAATGCCCAGTCGCCTGTATCAGGATCAATCGTCCATTCCGCGTCGGATTTGCCGAATGTAGGAAGACAGTATCGCGTTGCTTGAAATCGCACGCTTTCGCGCACTTGGCCAACGGTCGCTCCGCCGGCGCGCGCACGAACGGTGAATTCATGTCGATCTTCGTTGCTTCGCTGAAGCTGTGCACGAAAATCCAATGGTGCTGACGGCGTCCCGCTGCCATCGCCGCCAAATCCTGAACTACCGCTCAGCGAGTCAAATCCCGAACTGCCACCCAACGAGTCCATTCCAGAGCTGCCGGACAGCGAATCTAATCCGCCGCAACCAGCCAAAGTCGAACAGAACAAAAGAAAAATGGCAGTTCTCAAAATTCTACTCCGCCGCAACTGCACTGACACGACCAGTCCGCTTGGCTTTGATCCGGTCTTCGATCTCGTCGCGGAAATGACGGATCAACCCTTGGATTGGCCAGGCGGCCGCATCGCCCAGCGCGCATATCGTATGGCCTTCAACTTGCTTGGTGACGTCCAGCAGCATATCGATCTCTTCTGGTTCCGCTTCCCCCGTCACCAGACGATCCATAACCCGCATCATCCAGCCGGTGCCTTCTCGGCAAGGCGTACATTGGCCGCATGATTCATGCTTGTAGAATTTCGCCAACCGCCATATCGCTTTGATGATATCAGTCGACTGATCCATAACGATCACCGCCGCCGTTCCCAATCCTGACCGCTGTTCGCGCAGCCAGTCGAAATCCATGATGCACTCTTCCTTCATGATCTTGCCTGGCAAGCAAGGTACTGACGAACCGCCGGGGATCACGGCTTTCAGGTTGTCCCAGCCGCCACGAATTCCGCCGCAGTGACGCTCGATCAATTCTTCAAACGATATCGACATCGCATCTTCGACCACACACGGGTTGTTCACATGACCCGAAATCGCAAACAGCTTTGTGCCTGAGTTATTCGGACGCCCGAACGAGGCGAACCATTCCGGCCGCCGGCGCAGAATGGTCGGCACAACGGCAATAGATTCAACGTTATTCACCGTCGTCGGGCAACCATATAGCCCCGCTCCCGCCGGAAACGGCGGCTTCATTCGCGGCATGCCTTTCTTACCTTCAAGGCTTTCCAAAAGCGCGGTTTCTTCGCCGCAGATATAGGCGCCCGCGCCATGATGCAGATAAAGATCGAAGTCCCAGCCTGATCCCGCAGCGTTGTTTCCAAGCAGTCCGGCTTCATACGCCTCGTCAATTGCGATTTGCAGAGCCTCGCGCTCGCGAATGTATTCGCCGCGTATGTAAATATAGCAGGCGTGGGCCTTCATCGCGAAGGATGCGATTAGACATCCTTCGATCAGCGTATGTGGATCATGGCGCATGATCTCGCGGTCTTTGCAGGTGCCCGGCTCGGATTCATCTGCGTTCACGACCAGATACGCCGGACGCCCATCTGACTCTTTTGGCATGAAAGACCATTTCAATCCCGTCGGAAATCCAGCTCCTCCGCGCCCGCGAAGCCCGCTCGCTTTCATCTGCTCGACGATCCAGTCGCTGCCCTTTTTTATAATGTCAGCAGTGCCGTCCCAGTGACCGCGAGCCTTCGCGCCTCTGAGTGTCCGGTCGTGCATCCCATAAAGGTTCGTAAAGATGCGATCTTTGTCTTCGAGCATTTCTACCTCTTGCACCTAACCGTTCGGCAATAGTCAGTTACTGTCGCGTCGCTTGCGCCAGATTTGCAATGTCACGATCAGCGCCCAAAGAAAACCCGCCAGCGCAAAGAGATCCAGCAAAAATACATACCGCTCCGGCAGACCAAGGCGTCCGCCAAGCCACTGCAACGCCAGCCAAAGAACCATCGTTCCGACAATAACGAGCGAAACAAGCCGCGCCTGCCGCGCCAACACCTTTTGGTTTCCCGGTTGATTGCGATCCTCGCCCATATCACTCACGGTTTCGACCAGACAGAGCCATCAATCACACTGCAGAACATTGATTCCGCGGCCTGTTTTCCGATATCGACGGTTGAACGCATTGATAAATTTTCGTCAATAAACGTCGCCTTCCTCAACGCGTTTGGAAAACTCTGTTTCGCCGCCCGATGCCAATGTCTTCGCCTGCTCCACCCACTTGTCGCGCGTCACTCTTCCCTTGAAGCCCAGCAAATTTGCATCAACCCATGCAACTTCGTCAGACGACCACGCAGCAACTTGGTCAAAATGCCAAAACCCAAGAGAGTTACAGACATTCTCTAGTTTCGGTCCGACACCCTTGATCAACTTTAGATCATCGGCATTACCATCGCGCGGCGCGTCCAATCCAGATGGACGTGTCCCTTCGTTTGTCCCTTCAAGAATGCCGTCGCCGTCAAAGTCCTCCGACATATCCGCATTTGATGAAACAGAAATGGGCTCGAGTCGTCGCGAATGAATGCGCGTCGGAGACACCTTTGGCGTCTCAGATGACTCTGACGCTTCAGTCGCCGGTTCAACTGGTTGCGGCTCAGCCGGAGCAATGTCAAACGGCTCGGTTCTAAATTGTGTCGGTTCTATCCGTGATGGAGAAATGCGTCTTGATTCTGTCGGCTCAGGATCGGCAGGCTTTGGTACATCCGGTTTTGGGTCTGCCGGTTCCGATGCAGCCGATTCCGGAGTTGCCACCGGTTCCGGAGTTGCGACCGGTTCCGGTTCTGCAGCCGCTTCCGCAGAAGCGACGTCGTCAGCGCCACTGTCTGACGAAACAGACTCTGATGCGGATGAAGTTTTGGTTTCTGCATCTGCCGGAACCCGCGATTCATCGATCTTGCCTCTTGCTTCGCCGGCTTTCTCTCCGATTTTCTTTCCTGCCGACTGTGACCACTCCAACCCGAGTGTCGTCATCAGGAATAGGTAAATCAGCGCCGCAATGATCAGCGCGAATATCAATGCGAACACGGCCGCAGCCAGAAATCCCCTTCCTCCAATCAGCATGTGATAGATCAGCGCTAAGACGAACATTCCAACGGATATGACCGCAAGCAGGCCCAATGAGTTACCATTTGGTCGATTCATAACCAAACATCCTCCCAGTAGTTTACCCACCAACACTAACAGGATTCTTGTATCTGCCAAACGATCTGAAAGTCAGCTCACGCCAATCGCGTGGTAAACTGTCAATACCGCGATCTAATAAACGTCGCCGTCTTCGACTTTCTTCGAAAACGCCGTTTCGCCGCCGCCAGCAAGTATTTTCGCCTGGCCCACCCAATTGTCACGGGCGACGCGACCCTTAAATCCCTCAAGATTGTCATCGACCCACGCAACATTCTCCACACTCCAGGTCGCGACCTGGTCAAAGTGGTAGAAGCCCAGCGAATTCAACAAATTTTCCAGTTTTGGACCGACACCCTTTATTTGCTTCAGATCGTCGGATTCTCCGCCGCGCGCCTCTGACAGACGTTCTGGCTGTTGTTCGCCCGCCGCCTGCGATTTGATCTCGGCAGGACCCTCGTTCCTATCAGCATCGTCCGCCTCGATTGATTTATCTGCAATCTCATCAGGTGCTACTTCGGCCGATATTTCGGGCAATGGTGCTTCAGTCGGCGCGACGTCAGGGGTTTCGGCCACAGCCGGCTCGCCCCAGTTATCCCGACTATCA
>JBPCWO010000168.1:0-7865 GCA_051009475.1 Boseongicola sp. | reverse complement strand
CGACTGCGCGCCAACCGCGCATCGACGTTTTTTACGGAATCGATGTGCCGCGTTGTGGCCACAAGGAGGTCTGCTCGACTTGGATAGTGCAGATAAAGCGCCTGACGGCTGATGCCGACCGCTTTTGCAATATCGGACATGCGGACAGTTGTTTCCCCGGATTCCAACAGTTTCCAAGTCGTATCGAGAATTCGAAGTTTAGTATCAGATTCATCTCTTGACATGATGTCAAGTTATCGCTTATTGACACCGTGTCAACTTTACACCGTGTCAAGCAGTTTGCTTGCACCCATACTCGAAGGAAAACAGCTATGAAAGTTATCGTTTTTGGAGCAACCGGCAGCGTTGGTCATCTCGCCGTGGAGGAACTTCTAAAAGCCGGTCACGACGTCACCGCCTTTGCCCGTAAGCCCCAAAAGCTGGGCCTCACCGATCCTAAATTGACCCATGTCGCGGGCAATGCATTAAACGCCGACGACGTGTTCGATGCGGTCGCCGGCCATGATGCGGTCGTCATCACATTGGGCGCTGGCAGGTCGCGCAAGAGCGTGATCCGTTCGAAAGGCACCATGAATGTCATAAACGCGATGCAAGCCCATGGGGTTCGTCGCCTAATCTGCCAGTCGACCCTTGGCGCGCATGAAAGCTGGGCGAACCTGAATTTTTTCTGGAAGCGGATCATGTTCGGCGCGATCCTCAAGCCGGTCTTCAAGGATCACGAACTTCAGGAAAGCCTTGTCCGCGCCAGTGGTCTTGACTGGACGATCGTACGCCCTGGTGCCTTCACAGATGGCCCAGCAACAGGCTCATTCAAAGAGAACTTCCCGCCGACGGAACGCAAATTGTCGCTGAAGATCGCACGCGCCGATATTGCCGCCTTCCTATCAAGGCAGGTCTGCGACGCCGCCTACCTTGGTCGCGCCGTAGCGATCTCGAATTGAACCCTGGCCTAAAGGAGATATGAACCATGCCCGATCAATTCATCGATCCCGTTCTAATACTCGCTGGCCTCGCGGCTGCGCTGGTGGCCGGTTTCTTTCTGACGTTCTCGGACTTCGTCATGCGCGCGCTGGGGGCTTCTGCCCCCGCCGCCGGCACAGAAGCGATGCAACACGTAAACCGCGAGGTCTATAAATCAGTATTCATGCTGTTATTCCTCGGCTACGTTCCAGTGGCCCTAACCATCCTTGTGCTGGCGATAAGTTCAGTTTCCACTCCGGCCAGCGGCTGGATGATTGCCGGATCGATCAGCTACCTACTTGGTGTCTTCACAGTGACGGCGCTGGGCAATGTTCCGATGAACCAGCGGCTCGACGCGCTAGACCACCATTCCGACGATGGTCAAGCATACTGGTTGATCTACCACGCGCGCTGGACACGCTTGAACCATGTGCGAACGCTTTGTTCGATTTTTACTGCAGCCAGTTATCTTGCCGCGGCATTTGTATGAAGTTTATCGCGTGGCGTTTTTCTGAAGCACATGAAGAGCGACGCCATCATCGGACTCAACTCCTGCGTCCACTTTAAGCCGGAAGCGGTCATTCCACCAATCAAACCCAGATCGAAAGGAAAAAACTCATGCAACTCACACGGTTTCAGAAGGTCGCACTTAGCATTAGTGGCGTCATAGCTCTGGCCATCGGTTTCTTCATTCTGCTCGTGCCACACGCGTTTTACGCAAGCTACGGCATCACCCTCGGACAAGACCCGAATTTGCTGAGCGAACTCCGCGCGCCGGGCGCAGGGCTGGCCGCTCTTGGCGCGATCATGCTTGCTGGTTTGGTGCGTGCAGCAATCACTCCAACCGCGCTTGCCGTCGCCCTCGCCGTCTATCTGGCATTCCCACTCGGACGCATCGTAAGCATTGCGGTGGATGGCGTTCCTTCGGGAAGCGTTGTTGGCGCACTGGCCATCGAGATCATCATTGCCGGTCTCTTGCTTGCGGCTTTCGGACGGCGTCGCTCGAAGAACTCCGGCAACGAGCGTTTTGTAGGCTTGCCCGGTTGAGCAACCAGACCTATTCGAATAGGTGGTTCCTGTTCACCAACGCCGCCTATTTTCCCCTTGGGATGACTGCGATTGACTGGTCCGGCCTCTTTAGAATTGTATTTGCTCAGCGAATCCTAACCTGACATTCATCGCAGCACGATGAGCGGGTAGTTTGGGATCGAAGCGGTCATCTGAGTCTTTCTGTCAATTAGCTGCTTGAACACGATTAACGGACATTCAATTATTATCGAATTATGAGTTTTGGACCCAAGCGCGCCTCGAACATATCCAAGGAATTCCAGCTAAATCCGGCACATAATGGAGGAATTATTGGGGGAACAAAGCTGAGAAATGCTATGATAATTCAATAAATTCATTAGTTTAGTCTGAAGAAGTGGCGCGCTGAGGAGGATTCGAACCCCCGACCCCTTGATTCGTAGTCAAGTACTCTATCCAGCTGAGCTATCAGCGCACGGGACTTGGCACTTAAAGCCGACCGCCCTGCTTTGCAAGGCCGAATTATTCAGCGGCGCGGTCCTCGGCCACTATGCCCTTCGGAAGTACAATTGTGAATTTCGTGCCTTCAGGACCTGTTGATGCAAGGGAAAGCTCTCCACCGTGGCCGCGGACAAGCTCGGCGGCAATTGCCAGCCCCAATCCAGCTCCGCCTTTGCGGGCTCCGCCCTGAAAGGGTTGAAAAAGATGCTCTTGCGCCTTCGCGGGCAATCCAGGTCCGGAGTCGCTAACTTCGATTTGCCAACGTTCCTCCGTCTCCGTTGCCGACACCAGAATTTGCCCGACCTTGTTTGCTGACTCAAGCGCCTGACGTGCATTACGAATGAGATTTGACAGCACGCGATACAGCTGTTCGGGATCAGCGCGCACAATCATCGATGGCGGCACGTCCTCTTTGAACGAAATCGATCCCTCAGACGCCAGGCGTTCGCTTTCAACTGCATCTTGCACCAGTTCCTCAAGCTGGATCCGATTCAATGCCGGCGGTGGCTCCTCCGCTTTTCCGAAAGCGAGCGTCGACTCGCATAGATTCACTGCCCTTCCGATCGAATTCATCAGTTTGGGCACCATGCGTGCGACAACTGGGTCGCCGCTTGCATCAATTCGATCCGCGAAAAGTTGCGCTGACGTCAGGATATTGCGCAGGTCATGGCTGACCTTTGAAACAGCGCCACCAAGCGACGCCAAACGCTCTTGTTGTCGCAAGACACCGGTCAACTCGGTTTGCATAGATTTCAATGCGTCTTCAGCGTCGGACAGCTCTCTTACTGTCGCCGAGGGCTCAATGATCCGTCGCGCGTCTTCCGGTGCCGCCGCATAACTCTTCATCGCCGAAACGACGCCTTTGATTGGTCTCACAAGCAGTTGTTGGACCGCAAAAAACAAAAGCGTTGCTGTAAAAATTGAAATGACTGCAGACAGCACCAAAATACGAAGGCCATAATCAAACATTGCCGCCCTTAGCGGTGCCGTCGGCATCGTGATTTCGATAAGGTCGCCCGCATCCCGAGTCGGGCTGCCAATGACGCGTACAACTTCCGGTGTTGGATTCACAAGCCGCGCCAGAGCGTCCATTATCAATCCGCCTGCTGACGGATTTCTCAGATCAAATGTCGCGGCGATTGGCGAAGGCATATCCGCCGACAACATCAACTGCCGCACTTCATTTCTGCGCAGAACAACGTTGAATGCACCCGCATTCTCAAGAAGCTCGTTCTCCAGATCGGTGTCGATCATGTCGTTCGCAAGAAGCGCCAGCGACGCGATTTGCGCTCGCTCCAATCGATTTATCATGTAATCTTGCCGGAATCGCGCAATTGACGGCACAAATATAAAGATCTCGGCCAACATCACGAAAAGTATCGTGAGTGCAAGGAAGCGACCAGAGAGCGAATTTAGGAACATGAGCTTATCGGCGAGTCCTATGGCAGGTTTTTCTGAATGAACCCGACGACCCGCTTGACCGTAGGATTATCAAATAGTTTGGGCGAGAAATAGACCCCTGCAGCACGTTTGTTGATCTCACCCAGAGTTGGATAGGGCGCAATCATGCTAGCAATCGCGCTCATTTTCAGCCCATTTGCGATGGCCAGCGCCCAAACGCCGATCAACTCGCCAGCTTGCGCCCCTACTATTGTGGCACCCACCGGTTTGCCCTTCACGACCATCACTTTGATGAAACCAGTCGTTTTGTTCTCAGCAATTGCGCGGTCGTTCTCGTCGTAGTCAAACCGGGCAACCGTTACATAGCGTGCCCCGTATTTTTCCTTGGCTTGCGTTTCGGTCAGTCCTACTTGCGCCAACTCCGGGTCGGTATAGGTGACCCATGGAACGTGGCTCGTTTTTGCCGTCGAAGGCAGACCGAAGAGCATTGAGCGAATTATGACGCCGGCGTGGTAACCGGCGACATGCGTAAATTGCAGTCCACCGGCAGCGTCTCCAACGGCATAAACCTTTTTGTTGGAAACCGAGCGAAGATTTTTGCCGACTTTCACCGCACGTTCATGAGCAACATTGCCCTTGTCCAGGTCAAGCTGGTCGATGTTGACCTTGCGCCCGACTGCCATCAGCAAATGTGATCCCGCAAACGATCCGTTTGATGTTTTAACCGTGATTTGACCACCCGACTCCGAAATCTCCTCGGCCATTGCGTCTTCAACGATTTCGATACCTTCAGCGCGCAGTCGATCGGTTACTACTAAGGCAGCCTCAGAGTCGTCGTTCCCCAGCGCTTTCAAGCCCTCAATCACTGTTACCTTCGATCCCAGCCGGATGTGAGCTTGCGCCATTTCCATCCCGATCGGTCCGCCGCCAATGACCAAGAGATGGTCCGGCTTTTCACGCAGATCAAAAATGTTCTCATTGGTGTAAAAGGTGACATTTTCTACACCCGGGATCGGCGGCACGAACGGGCTGGAACCGGTGGCAATAACAATTCGCCGTGCGGTGATGACTGTATCGCCCGCCTGAACTTCGGTCGGTGAGATAAATCTCCCATACTCACGGATGACGTGGACGCCAAGGCCCTCAAACCGTTCCTGACTGTCCACTGGTTCAATGGTTTTGATGACGTCACGAACATGATCTTTGGCCGCTGCATAATTCACTTTGGGCGCAACCGGCAAAACGCCGAATTTCTCGCCCATAGTCATCGCATGTGCCTGCTTACCTGCCGCAAGCAGCGCCTTTGACGGAATGCAACCAAAATTCAAGCAGTCGCCGCCCATCTTATGGCCTTCCAGAAGCACGACTTTGGCACCCATTTGCACGGCACCAGCAGCGACAGAAAGTCCGCCCGACCCAGCGCCAATGACCAATACATCTGTCTTGAGCTGTTCCATGTGGCTTATTGGCCCTTCTGGCCGCGCCAGAATTTCAGAATAATCGGGAGCGCTGCCAGCAATGCCAGCCCAAGAATGGGCAACAAAATCTGGGGCTCAAATATAATGCCGAGGTTGGGTGTTTCGCCGCGGGCAAATAGTTCTCCCAATCCCGCACCGACGGATGTGTAGACAATCGCGCCCGGAATAATGCCCAGAAAAGTCGACACGACGAATCGATAAAGCGGAACCTCAAGAAATGCCGGAACCAAATTCGCAACAAAGAACGGCACCACAGGAACCAGCCGGATGATGAACAGCATGGACCATTGATTTTCGTCGATGCCGTCTTTGATTTTCTTTACCGCGCCTTCAGACGACTCAAGCTTGCGGCCCAATGCCTCGCCAAATCCCCAACGTGCTGCCAGAAAGATTGCGGTCGCGCCGATTGTCGCAGCCGTCACGTTGAAAAGCGCACCTGGAAAAGTTGCAAACAAAAATCCTCCGGTCAGCGTCGCGATCGTCGCGCCCGGCAACGAAAATGCAACGATCACGATATATGCCGCAATAAACGCCATCACAGTCAGCAAGTAATTCGCGTCACGAAATCCAATCAGCATTTCTCTGTTTTCGGCCAGCGCCTCGAAGCTCAGAAAATCACGCAGTGTAAAGGCGCCGATAGCTGCCACAGTAATAATCGCGATAAGAGGTAATCTCCGGGCAATGCTGCCCTTTTGCGCTGGGGCGTCGGTCATCAACGTCATTCCAATCACTTTCCGTCTCTCGGGTCCATCGTTTGACAGAAGATGCACGCGCGCGGGCTGAATTATCAGTGTGCTCACGCCCGCTTGATAACAGGTGAGCATTGCAACCGCGATTGATACGCTTGGCGACGAAATTGAAACATTTCTCGGAACGATTCACCTCGATTGTTGCAGTTGACTTGGCCTCACGATCCGCTTAGAGACCGGGCTTCGAGATTGATCTGGTCCGAATTCATGAGGAATCGCGGCCAAATACCCGGAGAGAAGCGATGAAACGCACTTTTCAACCGTCGAACTTGGTCCGCAAGCGGCGCCACGGGTTTCGCGCGCGTATGGCGACAAAAGCTGGCCGAAAAATTCTAAACGCACGCCGCCTGCGTGGACGGAAGTCACTCAGCGCCTAACGCTGCACCAGTTGCATTTTGATGGATCCGCCGCGGGCAACCGTCGGCGGATTTTCCGTTTCTGAGAGGATGTCATGAGGTTGCAGGGTCTGACCATAATGACAAAACGCGCGGACTTTCTAACCGTAGCACGTGCTCAACGCACTACAGCCCCGGCCTTTACACTTCAATTCCGCGACCGCAGAGACGGCGACGAAGCTATTCGCGTGGGCTTCACGTGCTCAAAGAAAGTCGGAAATGCGGTTGCGCGAAATCGCGCAAAAAGACGTCTGCGCGAAGCAGCAAGGCTGGTGTTACCTACAACTGGACTGTCTGGTCATGATTACGTTCTGGTTGGCCGCCCTGAAGAAACTGCACTGCGACGCTTTGACGATCTGTGCGATGACTTAACGCGGGCACTTGGCAAGGCACACAAGACGTGACCCCTTTGGCCCATATCGTCGCTGCTCCGGTTCGCGCGTATCGGTTGATCCTCAGTCCGTGGGTCGGGTTCAATTGCCGCTATCACCCCACCTGTTCGGCCTACGCTTTGGAAGCACTGGAAAAGCATGGTGCGGTCAAAGGAAGCTGGCTCGCTGTGAAACGCGTTGCGCGTTGCCATCCGTGGGGCGGCACCGGCGTGGACAACGTGCCAAACCGAAAGCGACAATAGAATTCGGCTAGCGCCCCAAAATCTTACGAACGTAGCCCTGGGTTTCTTTGTAAGGTGGCACGCCACCATATTTTGTGACCGCATGTGGCCCGGCGTTATAGGCTGCCAACGCAAGACGCCACGATCCAAACTGCCGGTATTGCGCTGCGAGATATCTTGCGCCGCCATCGAGATTTTGTTTGGGGTCGCGGGGATCGACGCGAAGTTTCCGTGCCGTTGCCGGCATGAGTTGCGCCAGCCCTATCGCACCCTTGTGCGAGCGTGCTCTGGGGTTCCAGCCAGACTCTTGCTGCACCAGGCGCAAGAACAGATCCTCTGGCACACCGTAGCGTCGTGCTGCTGCGCGGGCCTCCTGCAAAAATGCGCCCCGGTAGTTTCCGCCATAGGCGGGAAGACTTCCCGGCACACCTGGAATAAGAATTTCCCGGGGCTGAAGGCGTACTGAGTTGGCGTACTGCTGCGCAGCACGCCTGTCCAAGACACCAGTTTGGCGCGCAAAAAGGTTCTTTCGCGCCTTCGAGGTCATCAAGTCCGCCGCAATAGCGCCGGACACACCAACCACACTTATACAGATAATCAGCGCCCCCAGCCGACGCATTCAACCTACTCCGTCAGTACCAATCACTATTTCTAAGTACTTTTTTCCGGGAATTCCAGCGCAGAGGCGTTCATGCCTTGTTAACCATGAGCGGCCAAGTGATAGTCTCGTCGCATTCACGCA
>JBPCWO010000167.1:0-9816 GCA_051009475.1 Boseongicola sp. | reverse complement strand
GCGCCCATCATCCCCACCAGTACAACAGTTTTTTTTAGCCGGAATGGCAAAACGGCAGCGTCCCGCTTATCTTTCATGTCCAGCGACCTGAATGGCGTGATCTTGGTCGAAAGACCAGTTATAAATTCAGGTAAGAACCGCGGAACCGCGGCGCAGACCTGTGCCAAGGGTCAGAGGCAGAAGGGTAATTTCGGATGCTCCGGATTTTGAAGCTCCTTTTCGTAATAGCGGTTCTGATTGCCGCGGCAGTCGTGGGATATGCCTATATCGGTGATCTGAGCCCCGAACAGCAGGACGTGAGCGAACCGGTTGAACTTGAAACGAGTTAGCGTGATCGCCTGCGTCGGCCTGGTCTTGGCCGTCACGCACTGGAGCGCCGCACCAGCGCAAGGCGTCGGTGAAAGCCTCAACGCGCCGCTAAGCGCGATAGATTGGCTATCCGATTCCGTTGCGTTTCCGAACGGAAAGTCCGAGACGGTTCCGACCTCACCCGTGGCAACACTTGCGCCTCAGGTCACAGTAGCGGCCCTAGATACCCCGGTACCTGATCGCGCAGGCCTCATAACCGCAATCGATATCGGCATTCCGGCCGACATTTGGGGCGGAAGTACCGCCGGCGAGCTTGCGCATTTGGTGCGAAATATCCCGTCGATATCCGAACCATCGCTACGACGGCTTTTGACTGATCTGCTGATTGCACGACTGGACCCACCCATCGACGCCATCGCGGACGACAGCCTTTACCTCGCAAGACTTGATAAACTACTCGACCTCGGACAACTCGATGCTGCACAGGCACTCATCGACGCGGCTGGTGCACTCGAACCAAGGCGTTTCCGTCGCGCATTCGACATCGCGCTTTTGAAAGGCACAGAAGCTCGCTCCTGCAGAGCAATCGAGGCCACTCCTGATATTTCACCCACCTTTCCAGCGCGCATATTCTGCCTTGCACGAAACGGCGAATGGGATGTCGCGGCCCTAACACTCGGTACGGCGGAGGCTCTTGGAATTCTAACCGAGGATGAAGACAAGCTCCTCTTGCACTTTCTTGATCCAGAGCTGTTCGAGGGCGAACCGATCCCGTCAGCGCCCGCAAATATGTCGCCGCTTATTTTTCGTCTATACGAAGCGGTTGGCGAACGTCCGGCGACAGACCGATTACCGGTTGCCTTTGCCTTTGCTGATCTTTCGCAAACAGTTGGATGGAAAACCCGGCTTCGCGCCGCCGAGCGTCTTGCCGCAGCAGATGCACTTAGCGCAGCAAATCTGATGTCCGTGTTTCAGGAGCGCAAAGCAGCAGCATCGGGCGGGCTTTGGGAAAGAGTCAAAGCCCACCAATCTGTCTTTCAAGCGATCTCTGACCGAGACTCTAAGGCGATTTCGAACGCTTTACCGGGCGCGTGGGATGCCGCAATTTCAACTGGAACCGAAGCAACGCTCGCCCCGTGGCTGCTTCAACAGCTTGACGTTCCCAAAATGACTGGGCTGGCCCGGCAAGCGGCGCTTGAAGTCGCACTACTGGCCGGAGATTTCGACTCTGCGTTGGCATTTGCTAACGGCAGTACAGAGGACCAAACACTTGTTGCAGTTGCCGCTGGAAAACCCTTCAATATTTCGGCAACGACGCCATTAGCGCGGGCCATTAGACGAAGCCTATCAGGATTACCTCCGAGTGATCGATACCGCATACACATGCGTGACGGTCGTACCGGCGAGGCGTTGTTAACTGCAATTTCCGTTTTGGCTGATGGTGTCGAGGGCGACCCAAGCGCGTTAGGCGATGCGCTGGCGTTCTTGCGTTCGATTAATCTCGAAAACGTTGCGCGGCGGATTGCAGTGGAACTCCTGATCAGGGAATCGCGGATATGACCGACATAGATCGCGTCTCTACGTTCCTAGAAGCTCAGGCCGCCGAACTTGATGCTGCCCAGAATACACAGCTCGCTTACGCGCGCGATCTGAAGGATTATGTCGGCTGGCTTGGCGCACGACCAGTTTCTTTGCTTGGCGCAAAGCAATCGGACATTGAAGCGTATTTGGTAACGCTGGACGCAGCGGGTCTGGCACAAGCAACGCGAGCCCGGCGGTTGTCTGCAATCCGGCAATTTTACCGCTTTTCTTTTGAAGAAGGCTGGAAGGACGATAACCCGGCAATTCGGATCAAAGGCCCGAAACGCGCCAAGCGCTTGCCAAAGATTCTAGGCGAGGACGACGTTGATCGCCTACTTGCTGCGGCATCTAAACACGGGCGACCTTCCGACCGGCTTCGAACAACCTGTCTTATGGAATTATTATATGCCACGGGCATGCGCGTCACCGAACTGGTGTCGCTGCCAGTTTCCGCGGGACGCGGCGATCCGAAGATGCTGCTGGTGCGTGGCAAAGGCGGTAAGGAACGGATGGTGCCACTATCGCTTCCCGCTCGACAAGCGATGGCTGCGTGGATCGAAAAACGCGACGAGATTGAAGAGCTGGCGAAGCTGGAAAAGGGCAGTGCGCCATCAAAGTATCTTTTTCCTTCGCGCGGTAAATCGGGATATCTGACCCGACATCGATTTTATTTATTGATCAAGGAACTTGCGGTAGCTGCCGGCATTTCACCCGAAAATGTCACGCCGCACACATTGCGTCACGCATTCGCGACGCATCTGTTGGCTCGTGGGGCCGATCTGAGAGCCATACAGACGCTGCTGGGTCACGCGGATATTGGAACGACGGAAATCTACACACACGTGCTTGAAGAGCGGCTTCGCGACCTGGTGTTAGAGCATCACCCCATGGCTGGTGACTAAGCCTCTTCGAGGGCTTTTGTTGTGAAGCAAACATCGAGATTTTGATAGGTTTCTTGCTTAACGACGCAACTCTGGCGGCAGCACATCTTCGCTTGGCCAGATGCCGGTCGCCAACGATTGATTATAGCCTTGGGTCAGTCCGGCTTGAATCATTGCAGAAATTGCTGAGTCATAATCATAGCTCAGGCGCTCAATCGTGACTTCGCCGTTGTCGAGCCTCGCAAATCGCGTTTGTGTACGCCCATCGTGCGGAGGCAATCCAATCGCGCCTGCATTTATCCATTGGTGGCGACCAATCCAGCGATGAAAGGGCATGCCTGAGTGCCCGGCGACAATACCATCGACTTGGCCGATTTCCGCTTCCAGCGCCGCGATCTCGTATTCGAAGTCTGCCTCTGCCGAAGAAGGCCAAATATACCTATTAATCGAATTTACGCCGCCATGGATCACGGCGTAGCGGCGATCCAAATGTGAGAACAGCCCGATATCAGGCAAATCAACCATCCATCGACGATCGTTTTCGCTGATTTTGCCCTTTGCGAAAGAATACCAATCCTTCGAGAGACGGTCGCAAACGGTCTGCTCACCGAATCCACAGCCGCAGTCGTCTGCGCCTGCCGCAATTTGGCGTTCGCAATTACCAGCAACAACTGGCCATCCACTCGCCCGTATCAGTGCCACCGTTTCGGAAGGGTTCGCGCCGTAGGCAACGACGTCGCCCGTACAAATCGCAGGCGAGTTGCTAACAAGATTAACGAAGGCCTCGGTCGCTTGAATGTTCGAATAGGGACCGCCAAAAAGTAACACGGGCTGGTCAATTCGCCCAAAATCCTGGACCCTCATTTATCCTCTTTCCTTGATTGCCCACGGATCGCCCCCCATAACACAAAAAAAGGTAAGTTTGACACAACCCATGGACCCCTCCTTACAACTGATTGATTTGGCCTTCTGGATCACGGTAGGCGCAATCCTCGGTCTATTGATCCTTTCGGCATTTTTTTCCGGTTCAGAGACGGCGCTCACCGCCGCCTCCAGAGGAAAATTGAAACGAAACGCGGAAAAGGGCTCCAAAGGTGCGGAGCGGGCTTTGGCCATAACCGAGGACAATGAACGATTGATCGGTGCTGTTCTTCTTGGGAACAATCTGGCCAACATCCTCGCCGCCTCGCTCGCGACCGCGCTCTTTACTCGTGTATTCGGAGAAAGCGGCGTTGCACTTGCCACATTGGTCATGACCGCGCTTGTTTTGATCTTTGCCGAAGTGCTGCCGAAAACCTATGCAATTACCAACGCCGAACGCGCGGCGTCAGCAGTTGCAATGCCGATTCAGTTCGTCGTCACGGTATTTTCGCCAATCGTGAATTTTGTTCGTCTGATCGTGCGCGGCGTGCTTAGAATATTCGGTGTCAGGATCGACCCGGACAGGCTCATCATGTCAATGCGCGAAGAAATTGCAGGTGCGCTTCAGCTTGGTCATTCAGAAGGTGTTGTCGAAAAAGAAGACCGCGACCGCATACTTGGGGCACTAGACTTGGCTGACAGAACGGTCGAAGAGATTATGCTTCATCGCAGTCAGATCGAGATGATTGACGCCAAGTTACCACCCGAACAAGTTCTAGAACTTTGTTTGTCTTCTTCTCATACCCGACTTCCAATTTTCAGCGGCCAGCCGGAAAATATCGTCGGCGTGATGCATGCCAAAGACCTTCTGAGGGCAATGTACGCACGAACCACGGAAACCGCGCAAAGCGATGATCCGTTCGATGGATTTGATATCATCGATGTGGCGATGAAACCGTATTTCGTTCCCGAAACGACGACGCTGGACGAACAGATGCGGCAATTTTTGAAGCGCGCCACACATTTTGCATTGGTCGTTGATGAATATGGTGCGCTTGAGGGCCTTATTACACTTGAAGACATCCTCGAAGAGATAGTTGGTGAAATCACTGACGAATTCGACATCGACGAGGAAATGCCATTGCGGCGCACCGATGCTGGCGACGTGATAACAGACGGCGCAATGACCATCCGTGATCTCAACCGTGCAACAGATTGGTCGCTACCTGACGATGAAGCAAATACCGTCGCCGGTCTGGTTATCCACGAAGCCCAAACCATTCCCAGCAGCGGGCAGGTATTTTCATTCCACGGTTACCGTTTTGAAATACTCGAGCGCGAAGAAAACCGAATAACAAGATTAAAAATCCGTCAGCTTGTCATGTGACGCCTGCTGCAACCGATGCTTGTTCGATTGCCAATATGACTCTATTGCGTTGGCATGCTGGATGACGCCGATGACATTCACCCTCTTTTTCATGGTGCCCCCAAGACGACCGAGTTTCGCAAACTTCGAAAGCGGATTGTCCGGAACGTACGCGAAGCTGTTGAACAGTATGGAATGGTTGAACGTGGGGCGCGTTGGCTTGTGTGTCTTTCCGGCGGCAAAGACAGCTATACCCTTCTTGCTGCGCTCTATGAATTGAAATGGCGCGGCTTACTGCCCGTGGACATTCTGGCCTGCAATCTCGATCAGGGGCAGCCCGGATTCCCGTCGACGGTCTTGCCACGCTTTCTTGATGACATAGGCGTGCCGCACCGCATCGAATACAAAGATACCTACTCGATTGTGACAGACAAAATACCGGCTGGGCGCACCTACTGTGCACTTTGTTCACGGCTCCGGCGAGGGCATCTTTATCGAATTGCACGCGAGGAAGGATGCTCGGCGGTTGTTCTAGGACACCATCGCGACGACATTCTCGAAACATTTTTCATGAATTTATTCCATGGCGGGCGGCTTGCGACCATGCCGCCGAAATTGGTCAACGAGGAAGGCGACCTATTTCTTTACCGCCCACTGGCGCATGTCGCCGAAGAAGATTGCCGACGAATTGCAAACTCTTTGAATTATCCGATCATTCCTTGCGATCTTTGTGGCAGTCAGGACGGATTACAGCGCAAACAGGTCAAACAGATGCTCGACCAATGGGAACAAAACAGCCCAGGTAGACGACAGGTTATGTTCCGCGCACTGATGAACGCACGTCCTTCTCACCTTCTGGATGTAAATCTCTTTGATTTCACGAATCTGGCGGCTGGCCCTGCCAAAGAACAATTCGCCAACGAAGATAGCCAGAATTAACGTCTCGTATAAGTTGCATAGATAAACACGGCGCAGAATTCTCAGGACGAGGAAGCTGCGTTGCCGCCGGACCGGAACAGGATCGATGCCTATGTAATGCGCAAGGCGCTTTACTGGCTCGTTTCCGGCTACCGGCCAATGGCACTTTTGCCTGCGCTAATTTTAGCCGGTTTCTGGGTCGGCGGTGAACAGGCCATGGTTGCGATTGCTGCAATAGTTCCAGCTGCCTCAATTCTTGTATTGCTCATGCTGGACCGCCGCTTTGCTGGCCGCAACGCCGTTGATGGCGCAACAGGCCTCGGATTTGTCGAAAACGCCGAAAACTGGTTGGAAACGCGGTTGCTGAATGCAAGCTCTCCTTCAAAGAATATCGCGCTCATGGCGATCAGCATCGATGATCTTGATTCGCTTGAAGACCGCATTGGCGTTCCAATGCACGAATCGTTGCTAAGCGAACTAGCAGAGCGGCTAGGCGGTTTGATCCGCCAGGACGATATGATCGGACGCGGATCACGAACAGATTTTCTGATCTGCCTTTCTGAAATTCGACCACCGGAATCCGAAAACCTGTTTCACTTGGCAAGTCGGCTTCAGGCGACGCTCGACGCACCATTCCATCATGGGGCAGTACGCGTTTACTGCACGATTTCAATCGGCATCGTCCGAGCACGGCAATTGAAGGCGCCCAGCCCGCTGGGCATGATCCGCGCCGCAGAGAGTGCTATACTGTCGGCACAACAAGCCGGCCCCAGCGGCATTCGCATGTTTGAATCCGACTACGGTCAGCTTCCGCGGTCAGATCACAACTTGGGCAATCAAATCTCTCCAGCGCTGGAAAACGGTGAAATCGTCGGCTGGTATCAGCCGCAAATATCCACCGACACAGGAGCAATAACCGGATTCGAGGCACTTGCCCGATGGGAGCACCCTGATCGCGGGCTCATTTCACCGGCGACATTTCTCACCCTGATTGAACGATCTGGCCTGTCGCAAAGGCTGGCCGAAGTAATCCTTACCCACGCACTCAGCGCCCTGAGGACCTGGGACAAGGCAGGGCTTGGGATACCTACAGTTGCAGTCAACTTCTCTAGCGAAGAGCTGAGAAATCCAAGGCTCGCCGAATACTTAAGCTGGGAATTTGACCGCCATGGCATTTCGCCTGATCGCCTTGGCGTTGAAGTGCTGGAAAACGTCATCGCCGAGTCGCACGATGATATTGTCGCCAAAAACTTGCGGTCCCTTGCTGATCTTGGGTGTCGGATAGATCTTGATGACTTTGGCACCGGATATACCAGTATCTTGAACATTCGAAGATTTTCGGTGTCGCGAATAAAGATAGACCGACGTCTGGTTTCGCGGATCGACAGCGATCGGGATCAGCGTGACCTTGTTGCGGCACTTTTGGCTATGTCGGAACAGCTGAATGTCGAAACGCTTGGCGAAGGCGTCGAGACCCCCGCAGAGCATACTATGCTCGCGCAACTTGGTTGTGATCACATTCAGGGATTTTGCGTCGCCCGGCCCATGCCGCTGGGAGACACGCTCACTTGGATCCCAGATCATCACGCCCGCATATCTGACAACCAGCCATTCATATTCCCTGCGACGCCCGCAAAGGACTGAAAAAGTCGGTATTTGCGTGGTTGCCGCATCGACAATTTGGTTGCCATCGAAGCACATCAAATCGGGAAACTACTTGACCTTTTGGCTCCCGGAATGTTGAACGACCTGCGATCTTGAACCTCCCGGTGGCGCTAAATGGACGACCAGAACAAGAACCTTCTGCTTGCTATGGTGCTTAGCACTGCCGTGCTATTTGCCTGGTTCATTATTTTCCCGCCGCCTGATCCGACGACCGCGCCACAAGACAGTTCTGTGACCGCCAACGACGGCTCTGTCGCCTTGCCTTCCGCGGACACAGATCAGACAATTACAGCAACCGGAGATGCTGCTGCTACAAACGACACGCCGTCGATTGCCGTCGCCGAAGCTTCGCGACTGGACATTGATACACCCAGTCTCTCCGGCTCGATCTCACTTGCCGGCGGCCGCATCGACACACTTGCGTTGAAGGATTATCGACAGACCCTTTCCAATGGCTCGAACGAAGTCGAGATCCTCGCTCCTATTGGCTCTGAACAGCCGTATTACACGGTTTTTGGCTGGGCACCGGGCGGATCGCTGACCGGCGAAGATGTCCCGGGACCCGACACTATCTGGTCGCTTGAATCCGGCACAACACTTGGACCGTCTGCACCGATCGTCCTTCGATGGGACAGCCCTGCAGGATTGATATTCCGCCGCGAGGTTTCGGTGGATGAAAAGTTTATGTTCACGGTGCGCCAAAGCGTAGAAAACCGCACATCGGCAGCGGTTCGCGTCGCGCCTTATGGTGTCGTCGCGCGCCACGGCGAACCGCAAAACTTAATGGGGTTTTTCATCATCCACGAGGGCGCAATCCGAATGGCGGACGGCGAACTTGTTGAAATCGATTATGACGACATGCCGTCAGAATCTGACAGTGTTAGCGTCACCGAGCGTGGTTGGGTTGGCTTCACAGATCACTATTGGATGACGGCATTGATCCCCGTCGAAGGCACGGCCTTTACGTCGACAATCCGGTACAAAGAAGATTCTGACGTTTATCAGACCTCTGTTGCTGGAAAAACGGTTGAGTTGGCGCCGGGAACCACTGCCGATGCCACAACCCAGGTCTTTGCCGGCGCGAAAGAATGGGACACCATCCGCGACTACGAAGCGGGGCGCGAGATCAATGGTTTTGGCGATTCCGTGTCGTACTTCTTTGGCGGGAACGACCGGAACGGTGTCGCTGGTTTTGTCGACGCCATCGACTGGGGGTGGTTCTATTTCCTGACAAAACCGATCTTCTTCGCGCTTCACGAGCTGAATGGCCTGATTGGCAACATGGGCTGGGCGATCATCGCGTTGACGCTTCTGATCAAGGCGCTTCTCTTTCCCCTTGCCCGAAAATCCTACATCTCGATGGCAAAGATGAAAGAGCTTCAGCCCGAGATGGAAAAGCTCAAAGAGCGCGCTGGTGATGACCGCCAGAAACTCCAGCAAGAGATGATGGCGCTATACAAGAAGGAAAAAGTTAACCCGGCCTCCGGCTGTCTGCCGATCCTGTTGCAGATCCCGATCTTTTTCTCTCTCTATAAGGTCATATTCGTCACGATCGAATTGCGTCATGCGCCATTTTTCGGCCCGTTTCAGGATCTTAGCGCCCCCGACCCGACTTCAATCTGGAATGTCTTCGGACTGTTTCCTTGGTCAGCACCGGAACCAACTACAATACTTGCTCTTATCTTTATCGGTATTTTGCCGCTTCTTCTTGGTATCTCGATGTGGCTTCAGCAAAAGCTGAATCCAGCACCAACCGATCCGACACAGGCGATGATTTTTGCCTGGATGCCCTGGGTGTTCATGTTCATGCTGGGCAGCTTTGCCAGTGGGCTGGTGATCTATTGGATTGCAAACAATGTGATCACTTTCTCACAGCAATATGTCATCATGCGAAGCCACGGGTATAAGCCCGACATCTGGGGAAATATCCGTTCCAGTGCGCGATCCAATAATGCGCATAAAACTGATAACGAGCCTCCCAAGTCAAAGAAATGAGCGCTTCGGTCAGCAAAATTGTCCGTCACCCGATCAAGTCCATTGGGCGGCAGGAATTATCCAGTGTTGAACTTAGGGCAGGCAAGTGGATGCCTTTTGACCGCATTTGGGGGGTTGCGCACGAACGGTCTAATGTGGGCGGCGGCTGGGAAAAGAAGATAAACTTTCTGCGTGGCGTTGCCGGTCCCGGGTTGATGGCGGTCACTGCTCAATTGGATGAAACAACAAAAACTCTGACGC
>JBPCWO010000166.1:0-2530 GCA_051009475.1 Boseongicola sp. | reverse complement strand
GTCGTGTTTAAGCTAACGCGCTGTCTACCGAATATATTGCGGGATGCAATGCAGATTGGGCCACAGAAAAGGACAAGCAACATGGCAGCACTGAGAGACGACGTGGATCCCGACGGGTTGCTGGAATTTTCAGTGGTGTTCACCGATCGCTCGCTTAACCACATGAGCGCTTCATTCCAGCAGGTGATGCGGGATATTTCGGAGACGCTGAAGGGTGTTTACAACGCGCATGCGGTCGCGGTTGTGCCTGGTGGCGGAACCTATGCAATGGAAGCGGTCGCACGCCAGTTGGCGGGTGGGGAGACTGTGATGGTCATCCGAAACGGCTGGTTTTCGTATCGCTGGACGCAGATATTCGAAGCGGCGCAGCTCCCGGCCGACGAGATAGTGATGCCAGCCCGGCGGGCGGGGAACTCTGAAACCTCGCCATTTGCCGCGGCGCCGATTGACGAAGTCGTGGCCAAAATTCGAGAGACTCGACCTGCGGCGGTTTTCGCACCGCACGTCGAAACCGCGTCGGGGATGATCCTGCCGGACGATTATGTAGCCAGTGTCGCGGACGCCGCACACGAAGTTGGTGCATTGTTTGTGTTGGACTGCATCGCGTCCGGCTGCGTCTGGGTGGATATGGGGGCATTAGGCGTTGATGTGCTGATTTCGGCGCCACAGAAGGGCTGGTCGTCATCGCCGTCTGCCGGATTAGTGATGCTGTCGGAGGCCGCGGAAGCAAAAGTTAAATCCCGCAGTTCGTCGAGCTTTGCCGTCGATCTGGGCAAGTGGCTGTCCATTATGGAGGCCTATACCGGCGGCGGGCACGCCTATCACGCGACCATGCCCACCGATGCGCTGCGCGCGTTTCGTGACACGATGAACGAATGCCGCGAGATCGGATTTGACCGGCTAAAAGACGCGCAAGTGGATCTGGGCGGGAAAGTTCGGGCGATGTTGGCGACACGAGGCATTCAGTCAGTGGCGGCGGACGGGTTTGGTGCGCCGGGCGTCGTGGTGAGTTACACAGATGACCCCGAAGTGCAGAGTGGCAAGGCTTTTCTGGCCGAGGGCCTGCAAATTGCCGCTGGCGTACCACTGATGGTGGGCGAGGGCGACGGCTATCGAAGTTTTCGGATCGGACTTTTCGGTTTGGATAAACTGCTGGATGTCGATGCTTGTGTCGCACGGCTGGAGGCGGCACTGGACAAGGTGACCTAGCCGCCGAGCCCTGCACGCATGATGCTATGGCGCAAAGGTGTGACATCGTGTGCGATGCGTAACCCGAGGCTTCGAAGCGATTGCACTGGCGGATCGTTTGAACGGCATACTCTGTTGTAGAGGTCGATCACCCCGGCGCGGAGCCGGATATCGCGTTCGCGCACGCGGGCGTATTCTGCAAGAAATCCGGGGGTGCCAATATCCTGTGGGCGATCCGAGGCCAGATCGCGGAGTGCCGCAATGTCCGAAAGCGATGTGTTCAGTCCCTGCGCGCCGATGGGCGGCAGGACATGTGCGGCTTCGGCGATAATGGCGGTTCGCTCTGATATCAGGCGCTCGGCGCGCTGCGTGACAACCGGCCACATACGTCGCGGTGAGATCAGATGAAGCTGGCCAAGAACGCCGCATGATCGTTCTGTGGCGGCGGCGTTGAACTCTTCATCGCTGAGCTTCAAGAGCCGGGTGGCGTCAGGTCCGTCTGACATCCAGACAACGGCAGAAGCAGGATCGCCGTTCTGATCTGGCAATGGCACCACTGTGAACGCACCGCCCGAGAGATAAAGCTCGGTTGAGATATTGCTGTGGGCGATGTCGTGCGCAACTACAAATGCCAACGCCTTTTGTCCGTAGCGGGTTATTTTTGGACGAATACTCGCCGCGTCTCGCAACGGGCTCTGTCGTCCATCCGCGGCGATTGCAAGGCGGGCGCGGACTTGTGAATTGTCGGTCAGTGTCACGATGGCTTCGCGCTCGCGGGTCAGAAGGGCGTGAAATCCGGTGCCAAGGCGAAGATCCACATTTTTGTTCTTGGCAAGTTGCTTGGTATGCAAGTTCCGGGTCAGCCAGTTTGGCAGGTTCCAACCGAAGGCAGGTGCCCCGAGATCGGCGGATTGAAAGGCTCGTTCGGTTCGGATCGTCGGCGGGTCGCCCTGACAATCGATGACGCGCAGTGTTTCCAGCGGTGTTGAGTGCGCCGCGAGACTGGACCAAAGGCCGATTTCGTCGAGCAGCCTTTGTGCCGGTTCCAGAAATGCGGTCGAGCGCAAATCCGAATTCTCACTGACAGCAGACTTGGGCGGTGTGGCTGGATCAGCAACGATGACGCTGAGACCGAGATTGCCGAAGCTGGCCGCGGCGGTGAGCCCGGCAATTCCGCCTCCTGAGATGAAGATGTCCACGTCATGCCGTTCCATGGCTTGAGCCTAGTTGCCCGCTTAAGCGCTTGAAAGGTCGATTACGCCACCTGCGACAGGAAGCCCGCCAGATCATCCGTCGTGTGGTGGATAAACTCATGCGCCTCGGGCTCAGACGTGACATGAAC
>JBPCWO010000165.1:0-7132 GCA_051009475.1 Boseongicola sp. | reverse complement strand
GCGCGGATCGGACCTGCGTTACAATTTGCGAATTTCGCTGGAGGACGCCTTTGCGGGACTGCAGAAATCCGTTCAAGTGCCAAGTGCAGTCGCCTGCGATACCTGCGATGGGTCCGGTTCAGAAGGCGGTGCGGAGCCTGCATCCTGCCCGACTTGTTCCGGCATGGGAAAAGTTCGCGCCCAACAGGGGTTCTTCACTGTCGAACGCACCTGCCCGACTTGTTCGGGCATGGGGCAAATCATTCAGAATCCATGCAACACCTGTGGTGGCGCAGGGCGGGTCGAGAAGGATCGGTCGCTTAGCGTAAACATCCCTGCGGGCGTTGAAACCGGCACCCGGATTAGACTGGCCGGAGAAGGCGAAGCCGGACTGCGCGGCGGCCCCTCTGGTGATCTGTATATCTTCATTGAAGTGGCCGACCATTCGCTTTTTCAACGTGATGGCGTGGACCTTTACTGTCGCGTCCCGGTCAGCATGTCGTCCGCGGCGATGGGCGGTGATATCGAAGTCCCAACGATTGACGGTGGTCGTAGCCGGGTCAAAGTTCCCGCAGGAAGCCAATCTGGTCGTCAGATGCGCCTGAAATCAAAGGGCATGCCTGCTTTGCGTGGTGGTGCGCCCGGTGACATGTTCATCGAACTGGCGGTGGAAACACCTGTCAAACTGACCAGTCGGCAGAAGGAGCTGTTGAAGGAATTCGAAGCGTTATCTGAAGATAACAATCCGGAATCTTCGGGTTTTTTCAAGAAGGTCAGAAACTTTTGGGATGAGATGAAGGGCTAGGTTAACGGATTTTTTACGGTGGCAAGGCCAGCTTGCCGTGCATGACCGGGCCCTTCTCCTTTAAAGAGCCGCCGCTTCCGCTTTTCGAAGGCCAAGAGCTGGTTTTGATCGGCTCAAAAGGAAAACTGCCGTCCTACATCAAAGATCACCGTAAACGCCTTCGCGAGCGTTTCGCCGCCGGCGGTGCGGTCGCGATGCCGGATTACGAATTGCTCGAACTAATACTCTTTCGATCGCTGCCCCGTTGTGACGTTAAGCCACTTGCACGGCGACTGCTGGAAACCTTCGGCGATTTCAATCGGGTACTGTCTGCTCCGGTGACAAGACTGAAAGAGGTCCGCGGAATTGGCGACGTCGTGGCAGCGGACCTGAAAATCATCGAGGCCGCCGCGCATCGGCTTAGCCGGACAAAGGTGATCAAAAAACAGGTGATTTCCAGCTGGGACGCTTTGCTGGAGTATTGCAGGACGACAATGGCACACAGTGAAATTGAGCAATTTCGAGTGCTGTTTCTCGACAGAAAAAACGTATTGATCGCAGACGAGGATCAAGCAAAAGGAACCGTCGATCATGTGCCCGTGTATCCGCGCGAAATTGTCAAAAGGGCGTTAGAACTCAACGCCAGTGCACTGATTCTGGTTCATAACCATCCTTCTGGCGATCCGAACCCGTCAGAAAGCGATATATCCATGACCGCCCAAGTCGATAGTGCCGCCAGGACGTTGTCGATAACACTGCATGATCATTTGATAATTGGGAAATCGGCTGAGTTTTCTTTTAGAACAGCAGGTTACCTTTAATCAATTTTTTTGGTTCCGCGCAGCTCGAACCCAAACTTCGACCCGGCGATTCACTTCGCGGCCCCACTGCACTTCGTCGCACGCCATTGGCATCGCCTCGCCAAATGCATCGGTGGCGTATTTTACCGGGGAGTTTCCAGCAATATCAGCAACGGCGTTATAGACGCTTTTGGCCCTACGAAGCGACAGTTGCAGATTAGCATCCCGCTCTCCGGGTCCATCACTAAATCCAACAAACAATAACTCTTTGCCATTGAATTCGCCGTCGTCAATTGCGTCCGCCAAACGACGAATGTTCGAACGAGATTGCTCATCAAGTTCGCTGGAGCCATCGCGGAATCGGAACGTAAGGGTCAGCCTTACTCCAGTCGCCAACGAACGCAACATGCGTCTCATCTCCGACATCGCGTCTACGTCATCGCCGGCTTCCAGAACCGAATGTGCGATCCGCTCTCCTTGTTCGGCGAAGGCAATATTGCCGATCGCTTGGTCGACAAAACCCGACCTTCGGACAATGGGTTGCGCCTGATTTGACCGGGCATAGGCCACGAATTCGCGAATTACATGAGGTTGCCGCCCGCCCCTCCGGTGAAGAAAAACGAACTGCGTTAGCGGGTAGTCCTTTGCCTTAATACTGGAGTACATTGCCGGCATTCCGCGACCACACGGCCCGCTCAGGATCAATGGCACGGAATTTCCGATCCGAGAATAAAGCGTAAGGCCCAGGGCATTTTGGTCAGACGCGACCTTGTCTGCGAGATTGTTCAAATCATCATGCCAAGCAGTTGAAATATCCATTTTGGGCGTCACTGGCCAAAGCCGTGATAGCCCCTGATGCAGATCGAGGCGTAAGTCTGGAAAATGTACTACATCCGGCACGAATTCTTCGTCCACGCTATTCAGTTTTTGCCCCTCCAAAATTTTCCGTAGAATGCCGGTATCAATCGAAGCTGCTGGATTGTCTGGCGCAACGATTGCCACTAGCGCGTCCAAGGCAATCACGTCCGACCGCCATGGCGACTGCGCTTCGCTGTGGCCAACTTTAAGTTCGATTGGTGGTTCGACCGCAGACACCAACTCCGGTCCCACCGCTTCGATCTCTGCGATCAGGCGCCGCGAGTGGCGATCAGTCAACAACCAGCGAAAGTGATCATCCGCCAAAAAAACGTCTTCGAATACATATCCCTGCTGTTTGGCAAATCCGGATACCAACGGCGCAACAAGTTCGCGAAGCAGACTTGGTGGACCGGTTATTGCAAGGCGCGTGACCATCGATTCAGGATCAGGGCATCCTGGACCGTCGCAAACCACATTGCCGCCTTCAAGCGTCACTAGGCCGAACGCGGTTTCAACACGGAACAACTCACCGTCGAAAGAAACCAATTCCCCTTCGACAGACAATGCTCCGTCGAGCGTTGTCAAAGTTACTTGATCAGGCTGCTCGGCTTGCGCCGGTAGCGACGCCGCCGGCAACAGCAACACAAAGCACGCAATGTAACGGATCATCGGCAGCAGGTGTCCCCCTGGGGGTTAGCGCCCGGCCAGTTTCAGATCCTTGAACAGGTTTTTCAACAGCACGATTTCGCCAAGTGCCTCGCAACCAGGCATAGAAAGCAAAACTTCACTGGATTGCAGTCCGCCCAGCGCATCGGTTTGAATGGCGTGCGCCTCGGCGACGCGCCCGCAGGTATCTGATGTTACCTCGGCCTCTGCGCTCAGGCGAATAACGCCGCGGTAAAGCGCGTCTTCTCGCGGGTAGGTGTAAATCTCTGCGACACTACCTGTTTCGTCGCCCAGTCGGGTCAGATAGCCGCCGATGCCCCTGAATGCGTGTTCCTGATTTCCCGGTTGGGTTTTATGAATGTGGCCTCGCTCGCCGTAGTTGGCTCCCGGCTCCAGCGCGTGGAGAGTCAGAACCTGCGGTCCTTCCCAGCCCAGGGCCACACGGTAGAATTCCTCGACTTCGGGCAAATCCAACGTCGCGTGCCCAAAAGTACTGTCAGGGTAAGCAACTTCGACCCGCGCGATTGAGCTAAGTGCTGGCAGATCAATTTCCAGGCGGCCCTGCGGGTCCAGCGTTTCTGTAATGTTCAAGCCGCTGTGGCGAATTTGTACTTGCGAAGATGGCCAGCAGTTTGCAGTGATCGTAAGGCCGATCATCCCCACCGGTTTCGCCTTTGATTCCAAATTGGCACGGCACGGCGCACCCTGTGGAACAAGTTGTGCTTCTTCGCGTGGAAATAGAGGTAACGGTTTGTCTCTGGCCACCCGATTTCGCAGTTTTGGCGGTGTTTCCAGTTTTGGTGCCAGCGCGGCCGCGGGTGGCACGGGGGTCTCTGGAAATTCAGCGACACTTTTGAACAGTGAGGTCGCGCCAGAATTTGTTGCGACTTCGGTCAAATAGGATTTATCGAACGATGCGGATTGCATTAAGTGCCCGCTACCGAACGCAATGATCAGGGTTCCGACAATCATCAGAACCCGTCGCCGTTTTAGCGACGCAAGTAGACTCATTCCTGCCTCCATTATTGACCACCGCTAAACCGGTAGCCTGGCCAGTCATTGATGCTGACCAAGTATTAAGACAGAAGATTAAACGGATTATTCAGCGATTGTCCGCACTTGCTTACAATTTGCCGCGAAATCCCAGTCTGTTTGAGTCGAATTCGCCACAGCGAGTTAAAGTGCGCCGTGACAATGCTTGAACTTTTTGCCGGACCCGCATGGGCAGGGGACGTTGCGCCCTGGGTTTCCCCAAGTGGAGGAGTCGGCTTCATTAAAGCCTGCGTCAACGGCGTCCTGCGTCGGGGCTGGCGGTCCATCATCCTTGACCGTGGACGTGACACCAGTTGCAGCCTGTTGCTGTGCCATCATTTGTTGCATCATCGCCTGCTGTTCTTCTTCGGTCATTGGGCGGATTTGGGCGAGCTTCTGGGTCACCTCACCGCGAAGACTGTCAAGAAGACTTTCAAATAACTGGAACGACTCGGTTTTGTATTCGTTCACCGGATCGCGCTGAGCATAGGCGCGAAAACCGACCACTGATCGCAGATGCTCGAGCGTGAGAATGTGTTCCCGCCATTTTGTGTCCATCGTTTGCAGCAAAAGCTGTTTTTCGATGGACCGCATATTCTCTTTGCCGAATTGCTCTGTCTTTTCGGACATGAACTTGTCCGACGCCTCGTATAGGCGTTCGCGGATCATTTCATCATCCACGCCCTCTTCGTCACCCCATTCAACAATGGGAGCATCGATTCCAATCCGTTCCTGAATTTCATTTTTTAGAGTTTCGGTGTCCCACTGATCGGCATAGGATTTCGGCGGGATATAAGTGTCGACTAAATCGTCGACAACTTCGTGACGCATGTCCTGTACAATCTCTTCGACCTCGTCCGATTCCATGATCTCGAGGCGCTGCCCGAATATGACCTTTCGTTGATCATTCAACACATCGTCGAGTTTCAAAAGTTGCTTACGGATGTCGAAGTTTCGCCCTTCAACTTTCGCTTGTGCGCGCTCCAGTGACTTGTTGACCCAAGGGTGCTTGATCGCTTCGCCTTCCTGCATGCCAAGTGTCGAAAGCACCTTGTCCAGACGCTCGGATCCAAAGATCCGCATTAGATCGTCTTCAAGACTCAGGAAGAACGACGATCGTCCCGGGTCGCCTTGCCGACCAGACCGACCGCGCAGCTGGTTGTCGATCCGGCGGCTTTCGTGGCGTTCGGTAGCGAGCACGTATAAACCGCCCGCTTCAATTACCTTTTCCTTGGCATCGGAAACTTCTGCCTCGATATTGCTACGTATTGCGTCCGGATCAGCCTCGGGATCCTCGGCCAAGGCCTGCAAAACGCGCATTTCTACATTGCCGCCAAGTTGAATATCCGTTCCACGACCGGCCATGTTCGTCGCGATTGTAACCGCCCCGGGCTTTCCGGCATCCGCAATAATCTGCGCTTCTTGCTCGTGTTGCCGCGCATTCAGAACATTGTGCGGAATCCCTTCTTTTTCCAAAAGCCCGGATAGAAATTCCGACCGTTCAATCGACGTCGTGCCGACGAGAACTGGCTGGCCTTTTTCGTTGGCATCTTTGATTTCCTTGACGATGCCGTCGAACTTCTCGGTAGCAGTCCGATAGATCTGGTCGTCCTCATCCTCGCGTGCAACTTCCACGTTCGTCGGAACTTCGATCACCCCTAGGCCATAAATTTCCAGAAACTCGTCTGCTTCGGTCGCGGCAGTGCCGGTCATACCGGCGAGTTTTTCGTATAATCTGAAATAGTTCTGGAACGTCACACTTGCCAGCGTCACGTTTTCGGGCTGGATTGCAGCGCTTTCTTTTGCCTCAATCGCTTGATGGAGCCCATCAGAGAGGCGTCGTCCCGGCATCATCCGTCCGGTGAATTCATCGATCAGGACAACTTCGTTGTCGCGAACTATGTAATCCTTGTCTTTGGTGAAAAGTTTGTGCGCCCGAAGTCCCTGGTTGATGTGGTGAACGATTGTCGTTGATTCCGGGTCGTAAAGCGATTGTTCTTCCGGCAGCAGACCTTCAGCATGGAGTACGCCTTCAAGGAACTCGTTACCTTCATCGGTGTAGGTTACGTTTCGTGATTTTTCGTCGATCGAATAATGCTCGTCCGTCAACCGAGGGATCAGCTTGTCGATTGTAATATAGAGCTCGGATCGATCCTGAGCGGGCCCGGAAATAATCAAAGGCGTCCGAGCTTCGTCGATCAGAATCGAATCCACCTCGTCGACGATCGCAAAATAATGCCCGCGCTGGCTCATATCCGCCAGGTTGGGCTTCATGTTGTCTCTCAAATAATCGAAGCCAAGCTCGTTATTGGTCGCGTAGGTAATGTCCGCCGCGTAAGCCGATTGCTTTTCCTCATCCGGCTGCTGAGGGTAGACGACACCCGTTGTCAGCCCCAAGGCGCTATATACTTTGCCCATCCAATCCGCGTCACGTTTGGCCAGGTAATCGTTAACCGTAACAATGTGGACGCCCCTACCTGTCAGTGCGTTCAGATAGGCCGGGAACGTGGCAACCAGCGTTTTGCCTTCGCCGGTTTTCATTTCAGCAATATTTCCCCTGTGCAGGAACATACCGCCGACCAGCTGAACATCGAATGCACGCAATCCAAGCGCGCGTTTCGCAGCTTCGCGGCAGTTCGCAAAAGCTTCGGGCAGCACATCCTCCAATTCCGCACCATCCGCTACACGCTTTTTCAGCTCACCGGTTTTCTCGATTAATGCGTCATCGCTCAGCGCCTCAAATTCGGGTTCCAGCGCATTGATCTGGTCAACGACAGGCTGAGTGGTCTTGATCTTGCGATCATTGACTGTGCCGAAGACTTTCTTCGCAATCGTTCCAAAACCAAGCATCTGTACCTGTCCACGTGAGTCTGATTGACGAGTTTGTGTGAGGAGATACGCTTGCCCGTGCCTCTGGCCCGCCATAGAAGGGCAAAACGTGACCCGCCTCACCCGCGTTCCAGCGATGTAAGGGGCGTGTTTCAGACTGTCAACGTCGCCGGCCGTTGCGGCA
>JBPCWO010000164.1:0-4691 GCA_051009475.1 Boseongicola sp. | reverse complement strand
GAGTAGGGCCCCGGCGGCAATTCCCGCCGGGTGCACTTTATTCAGACCAGCTCACGCCGGTCAGATCGGTGGCCTGCGTGGGCGCGTCTTTCCAAAGCCCCTGCACGCCGGCCTTGGCAACCGTTGGCGTCGCCAGTTGGAACAAATAGCCGTTCACATAGTCCTCGGAAATGATGGTCTGGGCCTTGTGAATCAGAGCTGTCCGCGCCGCCGCGTCGGTTTCGTCGGTCAGATCGGCAATCAGCGACTGAAAATCCGGGTTGTCATACTGGAAGTAGTATGTCGGCCGGGCGTAGATGCCGATGTCAAAAGGCTCGGTATGGCTGACAATCGTCAACCCAAAGTCATAGCCGCGGAACACCTGTTCGAGCCATTGCGCCCATTCCAGATTGCTGATCTCAGTCTCGATCCCGACTTCGCGCAGTTGTGCCGCGATTATCTCGCCGCCACGACGGGCATAAGACGGTGGCGGCAGCTTCAGTGTTGTCAAAAACCCGTCCGGATATCCGGCCTCTGCCAGCAATGTCTTGGCTTTATCCGGATCGTATTGCGAGTTACCGGTCAGATCGAGGTAGTCAGGATTGTGCGGTGCAAAATGGGTGCCGATCGGGGTGCCAAGTCCGAACATCGCGCCGTCAATGATTGCCTGACGGTCGATGGCGTGCGCCACGGCCTGGCGGACGCGTACATCGTCAAACGGCGGCATTTTGTTGTTGGTCGATAGTATGGTCTCG
Organism: Boseongicola sp.; assembly: GCA_051009475.1. GTDB lineage: Bacteria > Pseudomonadota > Alphaproteobacteria > Rhodobacterales > Rhodobacteraceae > CAXMNX01. The sequence goes on along the minus strand of JBPCWO010000164.1, from coordinate 3,957 downwards.
CCTTCGGTTGAACCGATCAGGACCTGAAAGCGCCCGTCCGCTTCAAACTGAGGCAGATTTTCGGGCGCGGGATAGCCAGAGAAGACATCAATGTCTTCCGCCATCATTGCAGCGAAAGCTGCGGTCGGGTCCGAGATAAACTTGAATGTCGCAGTTTCTAATGCCGGTGCGGCGCCCCAGTAGTCGGAATTGCGAACAAGTTCGATCTGATCGCCCTGAACCCAATTGGAAAACTTAAACGCACCGGTGCCGACCGGGCTGGTCTTGATATTCTCTATGCTCTCAGGCGCAACAATGACCGCGTCGCCCCATGCCATGTTGAATAGAAATGACCCGTTGGCCGCCGAAAGTGTCACTTTGACAGTGCCTGGATCGACCGCTTCAACGCTTTCGATGCCACCAAAAAGCGCCTTTTGCGCATTTACGCTGTCTTCGGCGCGGGCACGGTCAAGACTGAAGACCACGTCGTCGGATTCCATCGTAGTACCGTCATGGAATGTTACGCCGGACCGCAGATTAAAGGTATACGTCAGACCGTCTTCGGATATATCCCAGCTTTCAGCCAACCCAGGATTTACCGATCCATCAGGGCCGAACCGGGTTAGTCCTTCAAAAACATTCGAATAAAGCACCTGATCGATGGCACCGGCAGCAGCGCTGGTCGGATCCAAGTGTGGCGGTTCGAGTTGCAGACCGACAATCAAACCGGTTTCAGCGGCGTTTGCGACACTTGTCACAAATATGCTCGCAATAGCTATACCGCTCAAGTTATTGAATTTCATTGGTTTCCTCCTATTGAGCCGTTTTCGGTCAATATGTCGACAAGGCAAAGCCCCATCACTTTCGCCGAATCCAGCATATCGTCTACTTCAATGTATTCATCAGGTTTGTGCGCAAGTTCCAGCAATCCAGGGCCGTAAGCGATGCAGTTTTTGAGCTTACCGATACGGTCGATATGTTTTTGGTCATAAGTTCCAGGTGAAACGACGAACTCAGCTTTGGTGTCGAGTACGTTCTCAATCGCCCGCTCGATACTGGTAACAACCGGTGCGTTCCGATCTGTCATCGTTGGCGACACGCTCCACAACTCGCGCAGGTCATACTCAAAATTCGTTCGACCCGCTTTCACTTCATCGAGCAAACTTATGATTTCATTGCGAACATCATCTACGTTTTCTTCAATCAAATAACGACGGTCCACGACCATTCGGGCGCTGTCGGGAACACAGGCAGACGGGAAGCCGGAGAAGTCACGCTCTGGCTCGTCCTGACCACCGTGGAACGAATTGATGTTCATCGTCGATTGCCTCGCGCCGTGCGGAACGACTGGCATTTCAGTCCGTTTAGCTGCAAGGGCGGGATAGAGTTTTGCCTCCATCGCGTTCAGCACCGCACCCATGTGCCGGACCGCACAATCGCCAAGAAACGGCATTGAACCATGCGCGATTTCACCATGCGTTTCAATTTCGCCCCACCAAACACCTCGATGGCCGAGGCAGATGCGATCTTTTTGGAGCGGTTCTGGAATGATCACATGCTGAACGCGATCTGGTGCGAAAAAGCCTTTTTCAGCGAGATACGCGACACCACCGTATCCACCGGTTTCTTCATCTGCAGTTCCAGAGATCTCGATCGCGCCAGCGTAATCCGGGCAAATCTCGACAAATGCCTCGACCGCAATGATTGAGGCCGCAAGGCCGCCTTTCATGTCGCAACTGCCGCGTCCATAAATGCGCCCGTCTTCCAACGCGCCTCCAAACGGATCCCGCGTCCAGCCCTGGCCAACTTCGACTACGTCTGTGTGGCTGTTGAAATGAACACAATCGCCGGTCTGCGCGCCCTCCCGCCGTGCAATCAAATTCCAACGTGGATATTTGTCGCTGTCGCCCGGCGAAGCTTCGGCGCGGATTAGCTGCGTTTCAAATCCCATAACCGCAAGCCTTGCGGACAAGAACTCACAAACCTCGCGATAGTTTTCGCCGGGTGGATTGAGCGTGGGAATGCGGATCAGGCATTGTGTCAGCTCGATCAATTGCTCGCGTCGATCATCGACGGCGTGGAACAGAGCCCCTGCAATATCAGGCCGAACAAGCATATCTGACCTCCCCTTCGTCCAGCATGGGGAGAACTGACAGCAGTATCAATAGCATAGTATCAGAGAACTGCTTGGTAGCGGAGGAGACTACCTGCCTGGCCCCCTGGTTCCGGGCCATTTCTAATTAGAGTTTCGGGCACCGGTGGTCGCGTGTTCAGTGCCTGATCCGGACATCTGCGCATTTCTGTGAGATTACCGATTAGCGGACAAAGGCCGTATTCGGACCTTGTTTGCTAGCGTGTGTATCCAACCCAATACGGAATCAGAATGGTGCAGCGTAGGGTAACATGGTGCGCTAGGACGAATTCGTTGTCTGGCTGGGCACGCTGAATTGCAGATCATCACGACATATGCAGAACCAAGAAGGCCTCAAATCGAACAACCGCACTCGAACCGTAATTGAAAGCCGTTCTAGTCAACCGGCAATCCCGAGGGGACTTCTTTGGGCCTACCAAGCGGTCGAACATCCGCGCTCAATCCGGTGAGACTTTTGAGAAATGCAACAACGTCTTCGATTTCCTCGTCTGCCAACTGCATTGCACTAACGTCTAAAGCGCGGAGATGTCGCTCTCGTTCCCGAACGTCAGCCTGGACGATGAAATCGACGTCTGCGAGCCACTTAGCTTCGGGAAGACGAGCCATGTTCGGTGTCCAGCGGGCCAGCATATCGAGTGGATTCAAGTGGTGTCTCACGATACCTTCAAGCGTAGGATAGGAGCCGTTGTGGCCATAGGGCGCAGTCAGTGCCACGTTGCGTAGCATCGGTGTTCGAAATCGGTAGGCATCTTCCAGAAGATCGCTTTCAGCCATGCGACCCACATCTCGCGGCTGCGTGTCGAAACGACGTGTTTTACCGGGACCAAAGGCGGGAAGCGCGAGGGCGTGGAATTTTTGATCAGACATCAACTTGCCGGAGTGGCAGCGGGAACACTTTGCCTTGCCGTAGAACAGCTCCAAGCCGCGCCGTTGAGAAGCGGTAAGCGCGCTTTCATTACCTTCTAAATACCTATCAAATGCGCTATCGTGATTGCGCCATTCAGAGGCCATGAATGCTCCCAAAGCATTGCCGATCTCGACAATCGTGACGTCTTCCTGCCGATCGATGTGGTCAAACGCGGCCACAAACATGTCACCGTATGCCGGGATACCGCGCACTCGTTTGGCGATAATAGGCCAGGCGTTGTCGATCCGATCGTTGACCGCACCTGCGATTTCGTTTTCTTCAGGATCGCCGGCCATCTCAAACCGCGCCGTCAAAGGGAACAACGTTTGTGCTGCAAGGATGCTGTTCAAACCTTCGGGAAACCATTCCTCAGCCGGAGAGTTGAATCCGTTGCCATAGAGATTTGAAACCTCAAGTCGGCCGTCGTGAAACAGCACCGTCACATCACGCGCGCCAAGGTTCCAGAGTGCTGGCGCATTGCGTGGGATGCGCTTGCGGATGCGGACGCCATTGCTCTGGGCCAAACGCTTATCACCCACACCTGCTCCGCCTTCGCCGATCCCCAGGCTAAGACCATCGCCACCGGCAAAATCATGGTGGTGGCAAGTTCCACAGGAGATGTTTCGGTTGCCGGACAACAATTTGTCATAGAATAATAGCTGTCCTATCTTGGCTTGCTCACGATCGACAGCGGGAAAATCGGCGTCAGCGAGCGGACGCGGCAATTCGCTCGCACATAGCGGGAATGCAAAGCAAAAGGCGGCAATATGAAACAGACGATTCATAGCTTGATTGTGGCGATCCTAATAGCGTCCGCAACCCCCGTGGCCGCTGATATCGAAGGCGCGAGAGACTTGATGGAGGCGGGTAATTTCGAAGACGCGCGCAAGGCGCTTTTGCCCTTTGCGCGGTCCGGAAA
>JBPCWO010000163.1:0-6209 GCA_051009475.1 Boseongicola sp. | reverse complement strand
ATATTGAACCCACCGGCATGGAGACGATAGACGCAATTTCCGAGCTTTTGCGCAATTGCCAAACTGTAAAAATCGAAATTGGCGGGCACACCGATAGTCAGGGTCGCGAGGAAATGAACCAACAGCTTTCTCAGGCGCGCGCAGATGCGGTGCTGAACGAGATTATGACTCGCCGGGTTCTGACATCCAATCTCAGTGCAAGAGGCTACGGCGAAGCTGAGCCGATCGCAGACAACAAAACAGAGGACGGCAGAGAGGCAAACCGCCGGATCGAGTTTCGTCTTGTGCTGCCTGAAGACGTCGCCGAGAATGAATCCGGCGATCAGCCTGAAAATTCATCCGAGACTGAAAGTGAGACCGAATGAACGGCACTGAGTTCATATTTGCGACCGCTGCAATATTATTCGTCGCTTTCATGGCGGGATGGTTCGCGCACTGGCTTATCTCCAGGATCACCCGCGTTACGCGATCTGACATGGACGATCTGGATCGAATGGCGCAGGAACTTCACCAGGCCGAAGAAAAGCGTGACGAGGCAGTCACTTACTTGCAGCAGCGCGAAGCCGAGTTGATCAATAAGATGACGCAAACCGAAGCTGAACTTGACGCGGCAATGGACGGGCTTCGTGCCGCCCGGACAGAATCCGAAGAACTTCGCACCTATATCGAACGCGTCAATCAAGATACCTAAGCCCCTCAGACCTGAGGCCAAACCGAAGGTTCTTATCCGGCGAAGGAGACAGCGATTGAAATCCGTTGGAATAATCGGAGGGTCCGGCGCGCTTGGTGGCGCGCTGGCACGGGCCTGGCTGGATAGTGGCGAGGTCCCGGACTCTGAGCTTTGGATATCCAATCGTTCAGGAGATGCAGGTCCGTTTGTCAGCTGGTCGGATGTCACAGTTACGACGGACACCGACGCAATGATCGAAGCCGTGGATATCGTGGTATTGTCAGTACCGCCGTCCGCGGCCCGTGACTTACGGATCTCAGCGGTCGAAAAGCTGGTGATTTCAGTAATGGCCGGCGTGACCCTCGCGGAACTCCGCGACATAACCGGCAGTGAGCGCGTCATTCGCGCGATGTCGAGCCCCGCCGCCGCGATGCGATTGGCCTATTCGCCGTGGACATCAGGTGGCTCTCTGAGCGAATCAGACGCTAACGAGGCCACTCGCCTGCTTTCCGCCACCGGAAAATCTGACCGCCTGCAAACCGAAGACCAAATCGATCGATTTACCGCGATCACCGGTCCCGTCCCAGGATTTGTTGCGGCATTTGCTGACGCGGTAGTCGCGCACGCCATTAAACACGACATCCCGAACAACATTGCTGTTCGAGCAACGCAACAACTATTCCTTGCTGCCGGACTCCAAATGAACGACGGCGATCGCGCGCCACGAGATTTCGTCGACGAAATGATCAATTACGACGGAACAACGGCGGCGGGACTGCGCACCCTGGACGCCGGGCAGCTGAAAAGAGCTATAGATCAAGGATTAGAGGCGGCCTACCAACGGACCAAAACGATTTAAGCCTCAGGCGCCATCGGTGTGAATGGCCTTAAACGTTATTGTGGTGAGTGAACGGTCAATGTTGGGAATGTCCAGAAGCCCTTCGTTTATGAAAACTCCAATATCCTGATCTTCCGGCACATATATTTTTGCCATCAAATCGAAATCACCGCTGGTCGAATACAATTCCGAGACGATTTCACGCAAAAAAATCTCCCGCGCGACATCATATGTTTTGCCCGGTCGACACCGTATCTGAACGAACACGCACTTCATTAGTTCACCTCTCTTAATTCAAACCTAACGCTGCACAATGCTGCCGACAAGGATCGGGACTGGACTCAAATTCTCAGGCGAGCTGGCCCTAATCCTTAAATCTGTAGAGAACTAGACCAAGATGCTGCCAATGGGGGTCGCATCACCTGTCGATGCAGAATAAGAGTCGCTTCGGGGAGAGTGTCGGAAACATGCATCAACCAGAACTGAACACTTCGCCGAAGGTTTCCGACGAAGTGCGGAAAACAACCTGTTACATGTGCGCCTGTCGTTGCGGCATCAACGTGCACATGAAGGACGGTCAGGTCGCCTATATCGAAGGTAACCGTGACCACCCAGTGAACCGTGGCGTGCTGTGTGCAAAGGGCTCGTCCGGCATCATGCAACACCTCAGCCCAGCTCGGTTGCGCTCGCCAATGAAACGCGTCGGCCCAAGGGGTTCCGGCGAATTCGAGGAGATCAGTTGGGACGAGGCGCTAGAAACCGCAGTATCTTGGCTAAAACCTTTGCGTGACACCGACCAATCGAAGCTCGCGTTCTTCACCGGACGCGACCAATCGCAGTCCTTCACTTCTTACTGGGCGCAGGCATTTGGCACACCTAACTATGCAGCCCACGGTGGGTTTTGCTCGGTCAACATGGCCGCCGCCGGAATCTACACAATGGGTGGCGCATTCTGGGAATTTGGCCAACCCGACTGGGAGCGAACAAAACTATTCATGATCTTCGGCGTCGCCGAGGATCACGACAGCAATCCCATCAAAATGGGCATCGGCAAAATCAAGGCGCGTGGTGCGAAGATCATCGGCGTCAATCCAATCCGCACCGGGTACAACGCAGTAGCTGACGAATGGGTCGGCATCACTCCCGGTACTGACGGGCTATTCATTCTGAGCCTGGTGCATTGCCTGATGAAGGCTGGTCGGATCGATCTTGATTATCTCGCGCGATTCACCGACGCGCCCTGTTTAGTGAACGGGGACCCTGCCAGCGACGAGTATGGCCTGATCCTGACAGATGAGGCCGGTAAGAAGCTGGTCATCGACCGTCGAACTGGAAAACCCGAGGCATTCGATGCGCCGGGCGTCAAACCCGATCTATCCGCCAATTGGCGGCACGCTGGAGTGTCGCATCGTCCGGTTATACATCATATGGCAGAAAGATACCTTTCAGACGAGTATTCGCCCGAGACGGTCGCGCCCAAAGTTGGTCTGGCGCCTGACCGAATTCGCGCCATTGCGGCGGAACTTGCCCGGGTCGCCTTTGACGAGGCACTCGAACTAGAACGCGAGTGGACTGATTTCAGGGGCGATAAACACAAAACCATGGTGGGCCGCCCGGTCAGTTTTCACGCCATGCGTGGGATCAGCGCGCATTCGAACGGCTTTCAGACTTGCCGTGCCTTGCATCTCCTGCAGATTATTTTGGGAACCGTTGAGGTCCCGGGGGGATTTCGTTTCAAACCACCCTACCCCAAGCCGACCACAGCCCACCCAAAGCCGCACGCCGGAGTGACCCCTGGCAAACCGCTTGATGGACCGCACCTCGGTTTTGTTCACGGACCGGACGATCTCTTGATCAACGATGACGGCACGCCGAAACGCATCGACAAGGCATTCAGCTGGGACAACCCGATGTCGTCCCACGGGATGATGCACATGGTCATCTCGAACGCGCACGCGGGCGACCCCTACAAAATCGACACCCTGTTCCTTTATATGGCCAACATGGCGTGGAATTCGTCGATGAATACGTCCGAGGTGATGCACATGCTCACCGACACTGACGAGAGCGGCGATTATGTGATCCCGAAGATCATCTACTCAGACGCTTATTCCTCCGAGATGGTGGCCTATGCCGACTTGATCCTTCCCGACACGACGTATCTTGAGCGCCACGATTGTATCAGTCTGCTGGACCGCCCGATTTGCGAGGCCGGGGCAGCGGCGGATGCCATTCGGTGGCCGGTAGTTGAACCTGACCGCGACGTTCGTGGCTTTCAATCAGTCCTATGCGATCTTGGCGCGCGGCTCGGTCTACCCGGCTTTGTGAACGATAACGGAAGCCCGAAATACAAAGATTATGCCGATTACATCCAGAACCACGAACGCAAACCGGGCATCGGCCCACTTGCCGGCTGGCGCGGCAAGGGCAAGGAATACGGGCGTGGACCGGCGAATCCCGATCAGATTGAAAAATATAAGGAAAACGGTAGTTACTGGATCAAGCATATTCCCGACGATGCCGAATTCTACAAACCGTGGAATGCCGCCTATCAGGACTGGGCGGTCGATCTTGGCCTGTTCGATGCCCCTTCGCCCTATCTCTTTACACTTTGGTGCGAACCTCTGCGCCGCTTTCAATTGGCGGCGGAAGGAAAACACCGACGGAGCCCGCCCGAGCATCTGAAACCTCGCTACGGCGCAACAATGGATCCTTTGCCGGTTTGGTATCCGCTGTTCAGCGAGACCGACGAGGACTTTGACGTCCACGCACTCACGCAGCGACCGATGGCGATGTATCATTCCTGGGGCAGCCAAAACGCCTGGCTTCGGCAAATCCACGGCAGAAACCCGCTTTATGTACCCACGAAAATCTGGCAGGCGAACGACTTCGCCGAAGGCGACTGGGCTCGCGTAACGTCGCCCCATGGAGAGATTACTGTTCCGGTTATGCATATGGCGGCGCTGAACGAAAATACCGTCTGGACCTGGAATGCCATCGGCAAACGCAAAGGCGCCTGGGCGCTTGATTCAGACGCCCCCGAGGCAACCAAGGGCTTTCTATTGAACCACATCATCCACGAACTATTGCCACCCAAAGGCGACGGGCTTCGTTGGGCCAATTCGGACCCAATCACCGGCCAGGCAGCTTGGTTCGACCTGCGGGTGAAGATCGAGAAGGTCCCGGCGCCCAAAGAAAGCCTGCCCGCACATCCCACACAGAAAAGTCCGGTCGGCAAGGGCCCCGACGTCGTTAAGCGAAAGATCGGGGCATGACGACGCTCCCTACGCACACCGAAAAATCGCTGGGTCTGGTCATAGATCTTGATACCTGCGTCGGCTGCCATGCCTGCGTTACTGCCTGCAAGGGCTGGAACAACGAAAACTATGGTGCGCCCCTGGCCGATACCGATGCCTATGGCGCCAATCCAGTTGGCAGCTTTCTCAATCGCGTGCATTCCTACGAAGTTCAGCCCGAGACTGGACCCGCACAGCTTTATCACTTCCCGAAAAGCTGTCTTCATTGCGCAGACGCCCCGTGTGTAACCGTCTGCCCGACAGGCGCGAGTTACAGGCGGGTCGAGGATGGCATCGTTCTGGTCAATGAAAGCGATTGCATCGGTTGCGGTCTATGCGCCTGGGCATGTCCTTATGGAGCTCGGGAAATGGATCCTTCCGAGAAGGTGATGAAGAAATGCACACTGTGTGTCGATCGGATTCATAACGAAAACCTGCCAGAGGAAGATCGCGAGCCGGCCTGCGTTCGTACCTGCCCGGCAGGCGCGCGCCATTTCGGCGACTTTGCCGATCCGGAAAGTAACGTCTCTCGGCTTGTCGCAGACCGTGGAGGAATAGAGCTCATGCCTGAACAAGGCACGGCACCTGTTAATCGATACCTGCCACCGCGGCCAAAAGACGAAACACCTGATCTGGACGTACTTGCGCCATTCCTCGAGCCAATTGACACGGCACCAGATGGGTTCCTCGGCTGGTTGGACAAGACACTCGAAAGGCTCGGCTGATGCATCCGGCACCCTCGATTATTTTGTTCACGACGCTGTCAGGCCTCGGATTTGGAATGTTTGCGTTTCTAGGTCTCGATGTGCCGGCACCGCGCGGGTGGACGGCATTTGCGTTTTTCTTCATAGCATATCTTCTGGCCGGAGGTGGCTTAAGTGCCTCGACCTTTCACCTTGGCCATCCCGAACGCGCATTGAAAGCCTTCACGCAATGGCGGTCATCGTGGCTTAGCCGCGAGGCGTGGCTTGCGGTCATCACATTGGTTTTTATGGGGCTTTACGGCATTGGCTTGGTGTTTTTCGACACACGTTTGCGAATTTTTGGCATTCCAGGCGGTCTTTTGGCGTTGGGTACGGTCTTCGCAACGTCGATGATCTATACACAGATGCGTACCGTCCCGCGATGGAATCACTGGTCGCCACCGGCGTTGTTTCTGGCCTATTCGCTGTCCGGTGGTGCATTGCTGACCGGGCGCGTCACACCAGCAATCGTGCTGTTAGTCGCCACCGGAGTTCTTCAGGTCATTGCGTGGGTCGATCAGGATCGCCGCGAAGGCGCGTCCGATACAACACTCGCCACGGCGACGGGCCTGGGTGATCGCGGGCAAGTACGTGCGTTCGAGCCACCTCATACAGGCACAAATTATCTTACCAATGAGATGGTTTTTCGAATTGGCCGAAAG
>JBPCWO010000162.1:0-5250 GCA_051009475.1 Boseongicola sp. | reverse complement strand
GAACCCAATTCTGCCGAAACGGTCCGACATTCTTGAGGTGCTGGACACCATCGCGGCTGAAACGCCCCAAGCCCCGGTGCCAGAGCTTCATGCCACATTGGACATCTTGAGCCGGGATCACGTGCTGGGCCTGATGACCAATGATTCCGAGGTGCCGGCGAAAGCGCATTTGGCACAAGTTGGCATTGCGGACCGGTTTTCGTTTGTCGCCGGTTACGACAGCGGATTTGGGGCCAAACCGGAACCAGGGCCGTTGCTGGCATTTTCAGATGCAGTCGGCATTGCACCGCAAAATACGCTGATGGTCGGTGACAGCCGTCACGATCTTGTCGCCGGTCGGGCCGCTGGGATGGCCACGGTTGGCGTATTGACAGGGGTTGCGACCGCCGAGGATCTGCAAGATCTGGCCGATGTCATACTTCCCGACATTCGCGGGATTTCGACCTGGCTCGGATCAGTGCCAGTCTAGAGTGGCGTTCCAAAAACGACAAAAATTGTCGCGGACGTTCCGGTTGCTGACGGGAAATCGGCCAAGCTTCACCTGAACGCCAGGGAGATTGAAATGGCCGAGGAACGCGAGCGGCGCCGGCGCTCAGGCGGGCGCGCAGGCAATACCCGTCGCACATCCCGTGATGTTATCCAGCAGTCGGACTGGACATTGCCGGTCAATACCGATCGGCCGACGGAACCGCTGGACGAAGCAGGTGTGCAAGCAATTCACGACGGCGCGATGCGCATTCTGGAAGAGATCGGAATTGAATTTCTGAACGAGGAAGCCCTTGAACTGTTTCGCCAAATCGGCGCGACGGTCGAGGGGACGAATGTTCGCCTGGGTCGGGATTTTGTCATGGAGATGGTCGCAAAGGCACCGTCCGAGTTCACCCTGACACCGCGAAATACGCAACGCCGTATCACTATTGGCGGCCGCAATATGGTCTTTGGCAATGTTTCTTCACCACCTAACTATTTTGATCTGACGACGGGAAAAGTTCCGGGAACCCGCGACCAGGCGCAAACGCTTTTGAAGCTGACTCAGTATTTTAACTGCATTCACTTCGCTGGGGGATATCCTGTTGAGCCGGTCGATATCCACGCCCGCGACCGCCACCTTGAAATGCTTTATGACAAGCTGACTCTGACCGACAAAGTCATGCACGCCTATTCGCTCGGCAAAGAGCGGGTTGAAGACGTGATGGAGATGGTAAAGATCGGCGGCGGGCTGAGCGAGGAAGAGTTTCAAGCAACTCCTCGGATGTATACCAACATAAACTCGACATCGCCGCTGAAACACGATCAGCCGATGATCGATGGCTGTTTGCGTCTGGTGCGGCGCGGTCAGGCCGTTTTCATCACACCTTTCACTTTGGCAGGTGCGATGGCGCCAGTTACGATGTCAGGCGCGGTTGCGCAATCGATTGCCGAGGCGCTTGCCGCAATCGCCCTGTTCCAGTGGGTAGCGCCCGGATGCGCTTGCGTTCTGGGGACGTTTACTTCCAACGTGGATATGAAATCCGGCGCACCCGCCTTTGGGACGCCGGAATACATCCGGGCAACGCAAATGACCGGACAAATGGCACGGTTTTATGGGTTGCCGCTCAGATCGTCGGGGTCCTGTGCGGCGAATGTGCCCGATGGTCAGGCGATGTGGGAAACCACAGCTTCGCTTTGGGCGGCGGTTCAGTCGCAAACGAACACCGTCTACCACGCTGCCGGCTGGCTTGAAGGCGGGCTAATTGCCAGTCCGGAAAAGTTTGTGATGGATTGCGAAGTTTTGAATCAATTTATCCGCTATTTCGATCCTGCGATCACGGCGACAACGCCCGATGACATTGCTGTCGATGCAATCGGCGAGGTCGGTGGCGAAGGCCATTTCTTTGGCATTCAACACACGCAGGATCGCTATGAAACCGCATTTTATCAACCGTTTCTAAGCGATTGGACCAATTACGAAGGCTGGGAAATCGCCGGAGGCGTTTGGACGGCTGAAAGAGCACATCATCTATGGAAAGAGATCGTGGCGAGTTTCGAACCGCCGCCACTGGACGAAAGTATCCGCGAGGAACTGGCGGAATTTGTTGAGCGCCGAAAAGCCGAGGGTGGCGCGCCGACCGATTTCTGATGACCAAAGCCCCGCGTGAATTCGGAATTTCTTAAGCGGGTCTTCGTAGACTGACTTCAAACTGATGTGGAGTTGGAATGCACGGACTGGTCAACAGGGCGCTGCAGCGTTTCGTTTGTGACGTATACGGCCCGGATGTTTGGGCCATCGTGGCCGACAAGGCAGCGGTTGGGATCGATACGTTTGAATCGATGTTGGTGTATGACGACTCCGTAACCAAAGCGATGCTTGCGGCCAGCGCTCTTGTTCTGGACAAGCCGCGGGATGCACTGCTTGAAGACCTCGGCAATTACCTTGTGGCACACCCGAACTGCGTCGTCTTACGGCGTTTATTGCGATTTGGCGGTGAATCTTTTACCGAATTTCTTGGATCGCTGGACGATCTTCCGGAACGGGCGCGGCTCGCCGTGCCGGACCTGGAGTTTCCGGTCATTGCGGTGATTGAGCAGGATCCAAACAACCACGAAATTCTAATCTGGGTGCAATACCAAGGGATTTGCCATGTCCTGGCAGGAGTGCTGCGTGGAATGGCTGATGACTATGGCGCGCTTGCGACAATTGAACATCGGGGCGCATTTCCAGGCGGGCAAAGGCTTTCGGTACGTATCCACGATGTCGCCTTTGCGAAGGGCCGCCAGTTCAACCTTGCGCCGTCTGGAATTTCGGAACCGTTGGACAAGTCTTGGCAGCGGGCATGATCGAACTGAATGGCGCGACGCTGGCGGTGCTTATGCCAATGTACCTGATTGTCGACAATGCAGGTGTGATTTCGGATGCCGGCCCGACACTCGAGCGAGTCAGCGGATGCGAATTGTCGGGCCGGCGCTTTTTTGACGTCTTTGACATACGCCGACCCCGGAAGATCTCGTCCGTGCCTGGCCTGAAGAAAGCTGTCGGTGGAACACTACACATCCGGATATCTAACCCAAAACAAACATTGTTTAGGACAGTTGGCGTTAACTTGGCTGATGGCGCGGGCGGTATTCTGCTAAACCTTTCGTTCGGGATTCATGTCTGTGATGCCGTCGCGCAGCACAATCTGACAATCAGCGATTTTGCCGCAACCGATCTGGCGGTTGAGATGCTGTACTTGCTTGAGGCGAAATCGGCTGCGATGGAAGAGTCGCGAAACCTCAACAAACGACTGGAATCTGCCCGCATTGCGGCCGAGGAAAGTTCGCTGACGGACGCTCTGACTGGATTGCCGAACCGACGTGGGTTCGAAGTCTGTCTGGCGCAGCTTGTCGAGCGAAGTGTTCCGATTGCCTTGATCGCCATTGACCTGGACTATTTCAAACAGGTCAATGACACCTACGGTCATGCCGCCGGAGATGCGGTACTCATAGAATCCGCCAGCCGGTTCAAAAAACTATTGCGTACGGACGACGTCATCGCGCGCATGGGCGGAGATGAATTCCTTGCAATCGTCGACGACACCGGAAGAACGACTGATCTCGTTGCTTTGGGGCAGCGAATGATTAACGCCCTCAAAACGCCGTTGGAGTTCGAAGGTCAAGCTTGCAATATTTCGGCCAGCATTGGGATCGCGCATCAATTCGATACGGGCAGGTGTGACACTGATGCTTTGCTTCGCTGCGCCGACGAAGCCCTTTATTCCTCCAAACGGGAAGGTCGAAGTCGCGTAAAGCTGTCCGCTGGCATGCGAACCGAACCAAACACGCTCGCATTGCCGGATTGAGTTCGCGTGGTCGCGCTGGCAGTGGGTGAACTGAGGAGTCGACCAGGCACAAATTGAGATGGTATCCTGGCCCAGCGATATTTGGGGGCCCAGCATGACCGAGACCACACCAGCCGTCGATTTAAGCTCAGCGCAAGAAGCGGTTGAACTTCCGGATATCGGCGACACCACACAATACGATGCGTTGATGAGGACCGTGCGAAATCGTGTGACCGTTCGGAAATTCGATTCAAGTTTCGCGATCCCGGATTCGCATTACGATCTGATATTGGAGGCCGCGCGACATGCGCCGTCTGGTGCGAACGCGCAGCCGTGGCAATTCATTGTCGTTCGCGATCAGGACATCAAAGACAAAATCACCGACTATTTTGTCGCCGAGCAACGCTTTCGCGCCAAAGCGAAAATGAAGTTCCCAACTCCCGATTATCGCGGGCTTGCAACGGCACCGGGATTTGTCGTTGTCTGCTCGGATATGCGTTGGGTAAATGCATTTCCTGTATTCAATGACGGATCCGACGCCGACAGAATGTACCGTGAGAACGCCGAACGGATACTGCTGCAATCCGTAGCTGCCGCGACCATGTCAGCGCATCTGGCCGCTGCTGCGTTGGGGTACAACGTTTGGTGGGTTACAGCGATCGGGCAAGAAGATGCCCAAACGGCGATGCGCCCGCTATTGGGTATTCCCGATGAGATTTCTGTGCTGGATATTCTTTTATTCGGCCCGCCGGCGGCAAAACCTTACAAGCGGTTTCGAAAGCCTTTGGATGAGATTGCACATATGGATCAGTATAATCGCGACCATTTTCTGACGGATGATGAAATCGCAGATTGGATCAAAAAGCGACGGCATCGCGTCATGTATAAGGACGCAAGCCGGATCGATTAGTAACCGGCAACCTTGTCGATAACTGCGCCTGCATCGTCGAAGTCGCTCCCAACCCAAGCAACATATCCGTCAGGTCTGACGAGAACAGCCTTGTGGCCATGTGCGTCGGCTGCTTCTTCTGAGACTTCGATTATGTCCAGGGGGATGCCGCGTGCATCTGCGGCTCCGCGCAAGGCGGCGGTGCCAAGATCGAATACGAAAGCCGTGAATCCGCGCCCAAGAGAATCCAGCGTTGTTCCCTGCGTTGTTGGTTGTGGCGATAGATGATGGCCGGGGAGGGCAGTGAATTCGTGGGTGCCAACCGCTGATGGCGCATCTTCGGCGGCCCCTTTGACAATAGGCGAGCCGCCGTAGTGCGGAGCAAACGTGGAAATGCCCTGTTGTTCAGAGGATTGCGCGCGCGCGGCCCAGGCTGCTTCGAATTCCGGTTGGTTATTTTTTGGATTATTTGCCCGCAGAAACGCACGATCATCAGCGATAAATTTCTCGATGAAATCTTTCGCGGTCGACTCAAAAACCGGGTGTCGCTCAGCTGTATAGCTG
>JBPCWO010000161.1:0-10984 GCA_051009475.1 Boseongicola sp. | reverse complement strand
TCGCCGGCATGGGTTGGGGTCAGTTCAAGCCAATGATTGCCGATCTTGCGGTTGCAAAAATTTCGCCAATCTCGGCAGAAATGACCCGGCTTTTAGCGGACCCGGCCGAAATAGATCGGATCCTGGGTCGAGGTGCGGAAAGAGCCGAAGAGATTGCCGCGCCTATCCTGGCAAAAACATATGAGATTGCAGGGTTGATTGCGTCGAGGTAGTGGCTTTCGAGCAATCGAGCTAAAGCGGCAGTTCTGTCGTCGCTTTGACTTCTTTCAGAACAAAACTTGATTGCACCGACCGGACCCATTCGCTGCGCAGCAGATAGCGGGTCTGGAATGCCTCGTAGGCTTCGACGTCCGCGGCGCGGATTTTCAGGAAGTAATCCGAAGCGCCTGACACCTTGTGGCACTCCAGTATCTCCGGATGATCTGACACCAACGCGGTAAATCCGGCGACCGCTTCCTCAGAATGGTCCTCCAGCGTTACCATCGCCAACACACAGAGCTTCAGATCGAGTTTTGCAGGGTCAAGGATGGCGACGCGCCTCTGAATTACTCCGCTTTTGTCCAAATCGTTCAGTTTTCGCCAAAGCGTCGATTGCGCCATCGACAATCGCTCGCTCAGCGCCGCCAGCGACTGCGTGGCATCGGATTGAATCTCTCCCAAGAGGCGGCGATCTTGATCAGATAAACTCATAATATTCCAGTTTTCGGAAAAATTTCTCATAATACTGACAGTAACGTGCATGTTTGGCAAGAAAATCCGCAATTTCCCGGGTAAATTCTCGCCCGAGCAGGAGACAGCCATGCCCAAATCAACGACTTATGAGTCAAAAAATCCCGACGAGAATGGAATTTACACCTACGACGCTGAAGAAACTGGCGTGTGGCGAGAGCTCTACTTCCGCCAGATGGAAGGGCTGCGCGATTTCGCATGTGACGCGTATCTAGATGGTCAAAGGCAGCTTGGATTCACGGCCGACTCCGTCCCGCAAGTGCAAGATATTGATCGCAAGTTGGCGACCCTGACCGGCGCCGGCGTGCAGCCAGTCGCGGCATTGATACCGCAAAAGGAGTTTTCGACGCTCTTGAAAAATCGACGCTTCCCGGTGGCCACGTTTATCCGTCGCCGCGAGCATATCGACTACATTGAAGAACCCGATATCTTCCACGAGGTTTTCGGACATTGCCCGATGCTCACGGACGAAAACTTCTGCAATTTCATGGAACGATTTGGCGAATTTGCCCTAACGCTTCCGAAAGCGGATATCAAGCTGCTGTATCGCCTGTGGTGGTTCACCGTTGAGTTTGGAATGATCCGGGAAGACAATCGGCTTAAAGCCTTTGGTGCCGGGATCATGTCGTCTCCATCCGAGGCGGCGCACGCTGCATCGGCCCAGGCAGAATTCCTGCCATTCGATCTATTGACGATATTCAGAACACCCTATCGGATCGATATTTTGCAGCCGGTTTACTTCGTCATCGACAGCTTTGAGACCCTCGCCAATTCACTGGATGAAGACATCGGTGGATTGATCGCGCAGGCCCGGAGCATGGGCGATTCTCCAGCGAAGTTCGACCTGGCAGCCTGATCGGTTTCGTTGCACATCAATCGCTGGTTTGACGGCTGAGTGTTCAAAGCAAATCCATCAGGATGAACAACCTATGCCTTTACGCTGCGCGCTGGTGCCGCTAAAACCGGCCGGTCAACAGCGGAGCAAGTCTCATGCCCGAAGATCTGATCAATTCGTTTATGACCGGCCCGGATGAAAACGGGCGTTTTGGCAAATTTGGCGGACGGTTTGTCAGTGAAACCCTGATGCCGCTAATTTTGGATCTCGAAAAAGAATACGAGAAGGCCAAGACCGACCCAACCTTTTGGGAAGAAATGGAATTTCTGTGGAAGCACTATGTTGGCCGACCTTCGCCACTGTATTTTGCCGAGCGTCTGACAGATCAATTTGGCGGCGCGAAAATATACATGAAGCGCGACGAGTTGAATCACACCGGCGCCCATAAGATCAACAACGTTCTGGGGCAGATTATACTGGCGCGAAGAATGGGGAAAACGCGTATCATCGCTGAAACCGGTGCTGGTCAGCACGGCGTTGCGACCGCCACTGTCTGCGCGAAATTCGGCCTCAAGTGCATCGTTTACATGGGCGCACACGATGTTGAACGGCAATCACCTAACGTCTTTCGCATGAAGCTGCTGGGCGCCGAAGTGGTGCCCGTGACCAGTGGCCGTGGCACGCTCAAGGACGCGATGAATGACGCGCTGCGCGACTGGGTCACCAATGTGCGTGATACGTTTTATTGCATTGGCACGGTCGCGGGACCGCACCCTTACCCGGCAATGGTGCGCGATTTTCAGTCGATCATCGGCAAGGAAGCAAAGGCCCAGATGATGGAAGCCGAAGGGCGGCTGCCAGACACGATCATCGCCGCGATCGGTGGCGGTTCCAATGCGATGGGGCTTTTCTTCCCATTCCTTGATGACAAAGACGTACAGATCATCGGGGTTGAAGCAGGCGGCAAAGGTGTGAACGAGAAAATGGAGCATTGCGCATCGCTAACCGGCGGACGGCCCGGCGTGCTGCATGGAAATCGAACATATCTATTGCAGGATGACGACGGTCAAATTCTTGAAGGATTCAGCATCTCGGCCGGACTCGATTATCCCGGGATTGGTCCTGAACATTCCTGGCTGCATGAGACTGGGCGGGCGGAATACGTCGCCATTACTGACGCCGAGGCGTTGAAAGCATTTGAAATTTGTTGCGAGCTCGAAGGCATCATCCCGGCGCTTGAACCCTGTCACGCGTTGGCGCACGTGGCCAAAATTGCCCCTGAGCTTCCGAGCGACCACATTATTTGCATGAATATGTGTGGTCGCGGCGACAAGGACATCTTTGCAGTCGCCAAAATTCTTGGCTGGGACATTAACGACGGCGGCTGAGACAAGTCTCCGAAGTGGCGCTAATTTAGCTCCATAAACTCAGGTTTATGCCTTTAAACCGCTGGTTTATGGCGTGATCGCTCTTTTTCTGACCAAATGCGCCAAAGGCGGGTCGCTAGCATAGCGGATTTACTGCAGTTGATATGGCGACGAAGCGATATGATGAGGAAAAATCAGGATACTACCACTCCCAACAGCGATGGCTTAACTCGGTAATAGCCATTCTGCCGCGAGCAGCCGGCACCACACAATTAATTTTGTGCCTCCACTACTACAATACCAACGGCCGGCTGCTCGCCAGACACCCAAAACGGAGATCGGCATAATTTCCCGGACCAACAAGCACGGTAGTACATTTGAATTGATCAACTCGGCGGCTACAAAGCTGCGAAACGATAACGTGCACCTGAACGGAAAAATAACTCCGCGACCGATTGAAAACCAAAAAAAGCGCGAGGCAAATAAATCGAGTTTATCGGATATCAAGCCGAAGTGGCCGCCAAATACGCACCTTTGCCTCGAATTTGGGATTTGCAGACGAAATAAGGCATCGATAGTAGATTGATAATGCTAAGAGCGCTGACAATTTCACTAGCCCTTTTGACCGCAGCGGTTCCGGCTGTTGCGCAACAAGATGTTGTGCGGAATCGCATTATTCAGGAACTGCGCAGTGATGGCTTTACCGACATTCGAATTAGCAAGACATGGCTTGGAAGGCTGCGTTTCGAAGCGTTCAGAGATGACGCACGTCGCGAAATTGTCGTCAATCCGACCACCGGCTTAATTTTGCGTGACTACCTGCAGATACTCGTGACGCAGGGGACTACCGGTTCGAGTGGTAGCGGTTCCGGTTCGGGCAGTGGCGGATCCGGATCCGGCGGCAGCGGTAGCGGAAACGAAGAAGAAGACGATGATGATGATGACGACGACGATGATGACGACGATGACGACGACGACGATGACGATGACGACGATGACGACGATGACGACGATGACGACGATGACGACGATGACGACGATGACGACGACGATGACGACAGAAGCGGTAGCAATAGCGGAAGCGGCTGATACTGTTTGAAATCAGGTTTCTAAACAAAGAGCAGCCAAAGGTGCCTGAGCTTGTTCAATAAATACTTCCTGGCTGGCGTTCTTTTTGTTCAGGTCCTGTCGGCCGTTTTTTTCGTATCGCAGATACTGGTCTCGGTCCTGGGCATCCCAGTCGCCCCGATTAGCTGGCGACTTCACGAGCTTATTGAAATCGGCGCGGGCGTTGGTCTTCTGTTCGGCGTGTTCATCGGCATCTACGCCTTGCGCACCGCGTGGGCACGAACATTGAAGGCCGAAGAAGCGCTACGCATGGCGCGCAGTGCATTTCGCGAAGTTATGGAAGAAAACTTTGATAGCTGGAACTTGACGCCGGCGGAACGGGACGTTGCCTTGTTTGCCGTGAAAGGCTTCTCGACGCAGGATATGGCATCGCTGCGCGGGGTTTCTGAGGGCACCATCAAGGCACAAACCGCCGCCATTTATCGCAAAGCTGGCGTTAGCGGTCGACCGCAACTTCTAAGTGTCTTCATCGATGAGTTAGTCGACAATGAAAGCGATCATTCTTCGCTTGAGTGATCTTTCAATACATCTATCGGAACAACATCGAGTGCGCGGCGGTGCGTCGACGCAAGCTTGATCCGTGGCGCCGCGCCTTCATCCGCCGCCTGCATAAAGCGGCCGGCGCACAAACACCAACAATCGCCGGCATTCAGCCCGGGAAACATGAACTCCGGCCGGGGAGTCGACAGATCATTCCCGACGTATTTGGAGTAGGCAAGAAATTCGGCTGTCAAAACAGCGCAAACCGTGTGGCTACCGGCATCCTCGGCGCAGGTATTGCACACGCCGTCACGGAAGAAACCTGTAAGCGGGTCCGTCGAGCACGCCTCCAGAGGGCCACCCAGCACATTTATCGCAGTGTCTTTTTGCACTAACTTTCCCCCCGACCGCCGATTTGGCGCTACGTTTTCTGGATCAAATCAGCGCAGGCCGCAATTCGCAAGAAAACTACGCTTGGCGTGCGCCACATCCACGCCAATCTACCCAGCGCCCATGAAAATTCGCGCGCGCAATTAAGTGTGTCTCTCCGCCTGGCCAGGTCGTCAACGTGACAGCCGCTGATTTGCCGTCTGAATCTTCCATCGACAAGCGAGCAAGCGGCGCATCAAGAGTTGCCGATGACGCAGCCTTGCGTAGGGCGGATTCTGCTCGTGCCTTAGTTTCATCCGAAAAGTACTGCCAGGCCACAGTATGAAAAACCAACCGCACTATGGCGTCAGGTTTCGCCTGAAATTCTTTTCCCAGCCACGCACCCGCGTCGCCGCTTTCGACATCGGCGGCGTTGTCTGTGGCAATTTCTATGGCACGTTCGGTTAGTTGAATTCGTTCCGGCTGGTCGGGCCAAAGGTAAGCCAGAAGTCGAAGTCGTCCGTCAGACGCGGACGGGTCGATGGGATTTAGATCGACTCCGCGTCTTTTCATAATTTTCGGCAGTTTGGTTGGCGGTCGCTCGCCGTGCCATTTCGGTTTTAGAACAACTGCAGATTGGTCAGGGCCAATTGAGGTATCTCCAAGATCCAGCCGGAATAAATCTGCGCGGAGATTCAGACCGCCGCTGGTACCCAGCTCATAAAGGGCAACCGGCCGGTCATACTTTTCTTGAAGCAAGGCCAGTGCCGGCAAGATTACAGCCGATCGGCGAACTTCATTAGTTTGAGGCGGCGAGCCGAGCCATACAATTATTTGATCGCTGTGTTCGTCGAACGCCTGAACAATCCCGCTCCACAAGGTATCATCCGAGACATTTGACGGCGGATAGACGGATTCCAGGGCCTTATCTTCAAGCCGCAAGGCGTGAAGCGCGCCCGCAAGCCGTAGCGGAACGCTGTCTGCGGACGGCGTTGGATCGCCGGACCAATTCAAGACTTTGTCGGAAACTGCGTCTCCAGGGGTCAGGCGTTCGGAAAGAACCGACATCAATTGACCCATAAATGGCGAACCGAGTTTTGTGCAGGCTTCGGATTGAAGGCGGAATGCGCCAAGTACGTTCATCGAAACTTGTCGACCAATCGCTGAAGTGGTGACCGTGTGTCCTGTTGCGCTTCAGCTTCAGGTGTTGGCGGTTTCGATTTGACTCCTCGTCGGTTTGTTTGCGGCGGCCTGAGCGGAGTCATTCGAACAGCGACAGCGTTTTGAAATCGCCCGTGATCACTGTCTGCCAGATAGGACGCCCCATCCGAAATCCCGCACAGTATACAATTTATCCAGCCCTGATCAGACTTCGAAAGATCCTTCAGAACATAATTGGGAACCGCGTCTTTATGACCCGGATGTCCAACCCCTATGCGAACACGAATGTAATCACGCCCGATATGCTGATGAAGCGATCGAAGGCCATTGTGCCCGGCGTGACCGCCACCGATTTTTACGCGAAGTTTTCCCGGAGCAAGGTCTATTTCATCCTGAAAAACAACGATATCTTCAGGAGCGAGCTTGAAAAACCGCATCGCTTCGCCGACTGACTGGCCGGACAGGTTCATAAATGTCTCGGGTTTCAGAAGAACAATTTTTTCGCCGCCAAAGCTGCCTTCGCTGATCTGTCCCTGAAACTTTGTACGCCAGGGCCCAAAACCGTGATCCTCGGAAATCCGGTCCACCGCCATGTAGCCGACGTTGTGGCGGTTTCGGGCATACTTGCTGCCGGGATTTCCTAGACCAACAAAGAGTTTCATAACGCGCGCGACCCTAACGGTCGGGTTTCAGCGCTGCAAGATTGGTCAGACGATGTCAGGATCCCCGCGGAAGACTAGCGCCCTACTCCGCCGAATTGGCGGCGCTGGTCTGGACCTAAGCCAAGCCATCCACGTGTAACCGCTGCAAGGTGCCGGACGATGCGCACGCGTTGAGTATCGCCTTTAAGCGCCGCTGTTACGGCGGATGCGCCGACAAACGCTTCAAGGTCTGCCGAGATCAACTGTGGCTCGGTCAACGGTTCGCCGGTGACTGAATCAAAAACCTGCATGCCATAGCCGATGTTATGAACAGCGGCCGGTGCGCGGGCGACGGCTGTCGGCGTTACAGCGTGAAAACTCGCCACCGTCACCGAAATAGTCACCTTTTGCTTTCCGTCCAGATCCGACGCCCCTTCGGTCAGACCTTCATCAATGATCTTTGCGACCTGCGCCTTGCGATTGCCAAGGCGTTCCCCGTGCCACACAATATCCGCGTCCGGCGCAAACGAATTAGAGTTTGAAACCGTTAAGTGTTCCGGAACCACAACCGCAACATCGTGCAACTGCCAGTCCTTGGTCACCTCGGACGAAAGCCCTTCTTCGTAGTCGACTGTCCAACTGCCCGAACAACCGCTTAGCACAAACGCCGCGATTCCGCCGAATAATACGTATCTCATATCTGTCTCGCGCCTCGTTGATATTTTTTTTGGCGGACTACGCCGCTTTTTTCGCAATCTTTACGCAGAGAACTGTCCTTTTCCGCAATAAATCTACTTCACGCCGTCGATTGGAGCGATGTGTTTCGTGAATGCCTCATGCCCGGGCGTCCTTGGGCGAGCCCATGACCACATAGGATGTAATTGAATTCACTTGCGGCAACGTGCCCAAGACATCGGTGTGGAATACTTTGTAGGCCGCAAGATCTGCAGCTTCCACTCGTAGCAAGTATTCCACAGTCCCGGTTACATTGTGACATTCGACCACTTCAGGCGCACGGGCTATCGACCGTTCAAAGGCTTCCTGACTTGATTTCGTGTGGATCGAAAGCCCGACGGTCATATAGGCCACAAACCCGATCCCAACCTTCGCGCGATCGGTTCGGACCCGATACCCGATGATGACGCCAGATCGTTCCAATTCTTGCACACGTCGCAAGCAGGCGGAGGGCGAAAGCCCGACTCGATCGGCAAGTTCCAAGTTGCTGAGACGGGCGTTTTGCTCTAACTCGCGCAATATATTCTGATTAATCGCATCCAATTTCGTCATTTGTTGCAATCAATGACAAAAATCAGGATAGAAAGCAATTTCATAGCAGCAATGTTAGTGAATAATTGCGAACATGCTTCAAAACTTCATCATTCCGCTGGCAACTTTCGCGTTCGTGACATCGATTACGCCAGGGCCAAACAACCTGATGTTGATGGCCTCGGGCGCGAATTTCGGATTTCGCCGCACGATCCCGCATATGCTGGGTGTCGCGCTGGGATTTGTCTTCATGGCGTTTCTGATGGGGATCGGGCTGGCGGAGTTATTCGAAAAGTTCCCTTGGCTGCACACTGTTCTGACGGTGGTCAGCATCATTTATCTGCTTTGGTTGGCATGGAAGATTGCGCACGCCGCGCCGCCCGAACCCGGCGCTGCCAAGGGCACGCCGCTGACTTTCATTCAGGCAGCCGCGTTTCAATGGGTTAACCCAAAGGCGTGGGCAATGGCCCTTACCGCAGTGACAATCTATGCGCCGGGCGACACGGCGCTCGCCATCCTGGCAGTCGCGGTCGTGTTCGGCGCGATAAACCTGCCATCCGTTAGTACATGGTGTCTATTGGGGCAGGGCATGCAGCGCATTTTGACCGACGACAGGCGGCTTTCGTTGTTCAACTGGACCATGGCATCGCTTCTGGTTCTGTCGCTTTACCCGGTGTTGATCTGAGCTGACTAAGAAAAGTCTCGCCCGGTCGCGAACCCTATGGCAAACTGACAATGCTGGTGGTGCGAAGTTCGCGCCGAGGGGCAGACAGACGGGGTAACACATGACACGAATGGCAGTGTCGGTCGCACAGATCGGGCTATTCTGCATCGGTCTAGGTCTGGCGACGCCAGCTGTTGCCGCGGATATTGAACGGGCCTGCCTGAAATCGGACCGCGCAGCCGGTAACCGGGCGATTTGCGGCTGTATCCAGGATGCAGCCAATTTGACCCTGACCAACAAGGATCAGCGACTCGCGGCAACTTTTTTTGCCGATCCGCACCGCGCTCAGGAAGTCCGCCAATCCGACCGACGCCAGCACGAGGCGTTTTGGGAGCGCTACAAGAATTTTGGAATAGCAGCCGAGTCTTACTGCCAACAATAATTTCTCAGAGACATGCTTTCAAATTCTTGGCGGCTTGCTCGATTAAATCAAGCGCACCATCGAAATCGCGCGTGTAATACGGGTCCGGCACTTCGGTCTGGCCAAAGTGCGGCTCGTTATCGAGGAATAATCTCAATCTTGCACTGGAAGATTCTGGCCGCAGTTCTTTAAGCGCCGAAAGATTTGCCTTGTCCATGGCCAGGATCAAATCAAATTCGTAGAAGTCGTCCGCCATCACTTGACGCGCGCGAAGCGAAGACATGTCATATCCCCGATTTGCTGCGGCTTTGATCGCCGGGCCATATGGCGGGTCGCCGATGTGCCAGTTGCTGGTGCCAGCACTATCAATATCCAGTTCCGGAGCAATCCCGCGAAGAACCGCTTCGGCGGTCGGTGACCGGCAAATGTTTCCAAGGCACACAAAAAGAATTCGCGTCACGCCAGAACACCGCGCCTGCGCATCGCGCGCGCATAAATCCAAAGCAAAATAGCTATGATCGCGATCGCCAGGCTGAACCAAAGCGCCTCCGTGCCCGCGATCTGGCTCATGCGCACTTCTGCGAGGATGAAATTGTGCACGAATGTCGCCGCCATGAAAATGAGAGCCAGACCGAAACAAGCCCCGGCGTAACGCAATCGCAAAAGCAAGAAAATTGAACCCAATACCGAAAGCCATACAGCCAGAGCCCAACTGCCCTGCACCCACTTTGGGAAACCAGAGAAGTATTCTCGCTGAATATCTGTGAATTGCGACATGTAAGGTTCGAATTGGATCTGCGTCATGACGTAATCCGCCGCCGCAAATCCATTCCAGATCAGAGAAACCAAGCCGATCAACCATAAGTGCCACGGTGCGCGCATCGGTCCGTCCCTTTTCGCTTTCGCAAGGGTAACATGTGCCGATGAATCAGGGAACGGCGCTTCAAGGGCGCGCACCTAACCAATTCCGCATGACGGCAGGATTCATGATTACAAAAACAAACGGCCCCGCCGTATCAGGCAGAGCCGCAATTCTGTCCGGCAAGGAAAGCTCAGGCCGCAGCTTGCGCCTTGGTGATTTCCTTCTTGATTTTCAATGCATTGTCCGAAAGCTCGGCATCTTTTGCTTTCAACAGAAAGCTATCCAATCCGCCACGGTGGTCGACCGTGCGAAGCGCCGACGAAGATACCTTCAGGCGGAACGTCCGGCCAAGTGTTTCCGACATCAACGCGGTTTCCGTCAAATTTGGCAGAAAGCGGCGTTTGGTTCTGTTCTTGGCGTGGCTGACATTGTTGCCAGACATCGGGCCTTTTCCAGTCAGTTCGCAGCGGCGCGACATGAGATTGTCCTCGGTTTGTCGTTTCGTCCAGAAGACCGCGCTGGGTCTTCGTCAAAGCAAACGGGCAGTGCCATCGGCCCTGCCCAAGAATCCGTTTGCGCGGGATAGGTCGATTTTCCTGGCGCGTCAAGGCTTGATCCAGGCCGGCTTTGGTATGCTTCCAACAGTCTCAGGATAGCCCTGATGACAAAACCCCGGCATCTATCACAGGCAAAAAGTAAGCAATTCAAACAGCAAACAATGCCCTAATCCGACTCCGGTGAAAGCTGCCTCAGAACTTCGGCGGCCGCGGCGCCCGGTGACCTTTCACCCGACGCGACAGCATCCCCGAGCGAAGCCATTGCCGCCTCTGCGCGGGGGCTTGCCGTTAGCCGCGCCATCAATCCGCGATCAACTTCATCTGCGAACCACTTGCGCGCCTGCGATGCGCGCCTTGTATCCCAAAATCCACTGTCGCGACGGAATTTCGCCAGCGATTCTATTTCAGACCAAGTTTCCACCAAACCGGTTTCTTCCTGAGCCGATATCGTTGTTGCTTTTGGAAAACCCGGCGCATCGCCATCTCTTTTGCGCAATAGACGCA
>JBPCWO010000160.1:0-23014 GCA_051009475.1 Boseongicola sp. | reverse complement strand
TTCGGGCAAATGATCTACGCTATGTCTGTTAACCGCGATTAAACCATGCGCACGGTTACGTCAGGCACCGACATCCGGTGGACGAAGAATTTGAACGCCATTAATGACCCAGCCTTCCGGCGTTTGGATCATCTGGTAATCGAGTAAGTGAGCCGCACCAAATTCGTCTCGAACAAATAATTTCTGCCAATATCGCCCGTCGATTTTCCGTAATTCAAGGAAACGAAACTCGTCAGGGCGCCAAACCATTGGAAAGCCGTTACGTACCATCGCGCCGAAGCGCTCAGGACTTCCGAATAGCCTACGGATATTCGGCGATGCATAGGTAAAAGCGTCCGAAAAATCATCGACCCGAAACGCCTCAATCTGACTTTCGATTGTTAATTCAATGCCTGGTTCAGATTGCAAAATCTCGGCGGCGGATGCTGGCAGCACCAGGACCGTTATCAGAATTAGTGCGAGTGCTCGTTGTCGCATATGAAACCTCTATGAGTCTGCGCTCGTTTCTCTACGATACGACAGAAATCAGCCGATGATTTCAAAATAGTGTCATCCATTGATTAGGACAGGTCACCCGCCAGGGCCTTTCTCAAAACCGCCGCCGTTTCCTCGATCCCATAAAGTGCAATGAACCCGCCGAATCGCGGCCCCTGACTGGCACCAAGCAAAACTTCATAAAGTGCTTTGAACCAGTTGCGAAGTGGCTCAAATTCATGCTCCTTGCCAACTGCGAATACCATGGACTGTAAAGTTTCGGCGTCTGATGGTTGGTCCCAGCTTTCGAGGCGAGCCAACAAATCTTCAAGCGCGGCACGCTCAGTATCGGTTGGCGCGCGGAATTTACGCTCTGGGCGGACGAAGTCGTTGAAGTAGCGAACAGCGTAACCAGCAGCAGAGTCCAGATCCGGGTGCGTCGCAGGCGATGCATCCGGTGCATACCGACGGATAAATCCCCAAAGAGTGTCCTTTTCCTCTGCGCCCGAAACAGAAGCCAAATTCAACAACATCGAAAAAGGCACTACTAAATTCGATTCTGGCATGTTGTGCCCATGAATATGAAAAACTGGATTACTCAGACGTAAATCAACGGTTTGATCGCTGTAGGACCTAAGTTGCTGATGATATTCATCAACAGCTTTTGGGATCACGTCGAAATGTAGTCGTTTTGCCGTCTTCGGCTTTTGATACATAAAATAGGCCAGGCTTTCAGTTGAAGCGTAGCTGAGCCACTCGTCGATAGAAATTCCATTGCCTTTCGACTTGGATATTTTTCCTCCTTCCTCGTCGAGGAACAACTCGTAAGTGAATACCTCTGGCGGCGTACCGCCAAGTATGCGGCAGATTTTGGAATATATCGGTGTATTCGGGGCATGTTCTTTGCCATAGGGCTCGAAGTCTACGCCCAGTGCGGCCCAACGCGCACCAAAATCGGGTTTCCATTGGAATTTTACATTACCGCCTGTCACCGGCAGCGTTGTTTCGGTCCCGTTTTCGTCGTCAAATGTGATTGTCCCGTCCTTCGAGTTCACGTCGCGGATCGGCACGTACAGCACCCGCCCAGACGTCGGGCTGATTGGCAAAAAGATCGAATACGTTTGGCCACGCTCCTCTCGCAAACTTTTCAGCATGACATCCATTAATTCGTCATACCTGTCACAGGCCCTGAGCAGGATTTCATCGAAACGGCCCGAGCGATAGAATTCCGCCGCCGAGTAGAATTCATACTCAAAGCCGAAGGTGTCCAGAAAGCGCCGCAGCATGGCATTGTTGTGGTGTCCAAAGCTTTCAAACTCACCAAACGGATCCGGCACGCGAGTTAACGGCTTTTGCAGATGCTCGGCCAGCATCTCCGGGTTTGGCACATTGTCCGGAACTTTCCGCATTCCATCCATATCGTCTGAGAAACAGATCAGTCTGGTCGGGATATCCGAGATAGTCTCAAATGCACGGCGCACCATTGTCGTTCGGGAAACCTCACCAAACGTTCCAATGTGGGGAAGACCAGAGGGACCGTATCCTGTTTCAAAAAGAACATACCCCTTTTCGGGTGGCCCATTCTGATAGCGTTTCAAAATGCGGCGGGCTTCTTCAAAAGGCCAGGCCTTTGAGGTCATCGCGGCATCCCTCAGTGCGCTCATAGCAAGGTTCTCCAGTGACGCATTTAGGCGGATCCAATGTGCAAGTCCCGCTACCTATTGCGGGCATGCGATGTCGTCAATAAATTCAAATGAAATGAAAAGGAACGGCACCAGTGGCACTTAACATTGCAGAATTCTCGCCAGAAGAAACGCTTGTCGCTATAATGATTGCAGTTTCTGCCTCGGACGAGCGTATGCGGACCGCTGAGCTTGTTACGATCGAGCGGATTGTAAATCACTTGCCAGCGTTTGCGGAGTTCGATCCAAAGCGTTTGAAAGATATTTCAAATGTTGTACTGGATGTGTTTGCTGAAGAAGACGGACTCGACATTCTATGGGCCTCCGTGCGCAACACGCTTCCCGAGCGGCTCTTTGAAACCGCCTATGCAATCGCCTGCGATGTCGCTGCCTCAGACGGTACATTGCGCGAAAGCGAATTGCAGTTTCTAAAAGAAATCCGATATCAGCTCGAAATCGATGGCCTTCATTCCGCGGCAATCGAACGAGGTGCACGCGCGCGTCACGCAAAAATATAAGCACCAGTTTTCGACACTAAACCTGGCTGAACGCCGTTGCCCAGGTTCCTAAGAGTGATTTTTGAAGTCGCCTCGACCTGCGGGCCCATCCGCGCGCGCCAGGCGGCCTTTCACGTTCCTCTGGCGGAATCGCGTCGCGCTTACCGATGTCTGCAGTAAATATTGCAAAGGCCAAAGTTCGCCGGTTTTTCGTCGTAATGAATCCGGTCAACGAACTTACGAAGTTCAATGTTCCTGTTTTGGCAACAGCTGATACACCGCCAAGATTCGCGCCTTTTTTTCCGGTTGTGTCTGGCACGTTCAGTGGCTTCATCAATTCCGCGACATGAGGATTCTGACGGATTATGTCGACCATCCCTTTGGCATGAATCGCAGAGTCATACCCAAGCCCGGAATGATCGCGAAATCTCGCTCCTTTTACGCCAAACTTGGATTCGGCCCATCCTGCCATCCGGGATCCGGAGCCTAGCAGATTTGCTACCGGAACTTCGTTCGCCAAGCTCGCAGCAAGTCCAGTCGCCTCGGCTGTCAGATTTGTGGAGTATCTCATCATGTCGGCCAAGACATCGGCCAGCGGATCACTACTTATCGATGCAATAAGCTGCCCTTCCGGCTGGTGCTCTAATAACTCTGGTGGCGGAAGAACGATTCCATTGGATCGCGCCAAAGTGCGGAAAACATCGCCGGAATAGAGCGCAGGAAACCTAACTGGCAGCCAGCGCGCGCCGTTTTTTTTGCCAAGCGCCCAACGGGCCACTGTCCAGCGGTCAGCACGCGCTCCTCGCACGTAATCAAAAACTGGCGCCTTGCGTTCGACGATCGATACGCCCGCGACATCCGTTGCCGGGCTAAATTTCAAGCCCCGCGCCTGCATTGTCACGTCGAAGCCCTTGCTGTTCGGCTTCCATTCGAAATGAACCCGATTGAAGTTAAGATTCAGTCCGCAAAATGCAGGATTATAACTTACATGCTCGGGTTGTTCAGAATCGATTCGGTCCCCTCGCGGTAAAGCACCGGACCAAATCAATAGCCGCCCGGTAACCTCAGTTACGCCGGCCTCTCGCAAAGCAATCGCCAGTTCAGCCAGTCGATCTGTGTCAAGCGTTGGATCGCCGCCGCCGGCCAGAATTAAGTCTCCTTCCAGACGACCATTAAGTATGTTGCCTCTGGCGTAGACGTCTGTTTTGAAATGGTATTTCGGGCCCAACCGTTCCAGCGCATAGAGCGATGTAATCGCCTTCATTGTGCTGGCAGGAGGCATGGCCCGAGCTTGCAATCGGGAATCGAGCACTTCACCAGTGTTTGCATCTGCCAACAGATACGTAACTGTGCCGCTCAATCCGGCCGCTCGAACCAGGCTTGCACCAATAGATTTCCGTGCAATCTTCACGGGCCCCACCCTTGGGGCGGGCCTCATAACTGCCGATGGCGCTTCTGCCATTGCGACGTTGCCTAATCCCGCCGCGAGGCCAGTCAGAATTGTGCGCCGAGACAATTTGGACGTCATGGTTGCGTTTATCTTGCGGCTTTTGATCTTACTCAACCGTTTCAGTGTTTGGAGTTACGAAATTGTGACCGGCAATCCTCAACCTGTCGGCCACTTGCCGTCTGCACGAAGCTCGGACGAATTGTCGTGTCGCATCGGAATATTCAGAAAACACCAGCACGGCGGAAGCGACCGGGCAAGTGTCGATGCGTCGCTTGCCTTTAGTCGAGATGTCCGAAATTGAAGCGCTGCGGGTGAAAGTCGCGCCGATATCCTCTCCCCCGGGCGGGCGAATACGCCAATTGCAACCAAAGCAAAAATATCTCGCCAGCGTTCCCATTCATGGAATGACGCCAAATTATCTGCGCCCATCACCCAAACGAATGCAACTCCCGGGTATCGTTGAATAAGTGCTTCAAGTGTTTCGACTGTATAGCGCGTCCCGAATTTCTGTTCCAATGATGTGACACGAACGCGCGGATGCTTCATTACACTTCGCGCCGCCGCCAATCGCTTTTCGAGTGGCGCAGGCCCTGAAGATTTTAACGGATTTCCCGGAGAAACCAGCCACCAGACTTCATCGAGCCCGAAACGTTTCAATGCTTCGCGAGTTATGTGAGCATGCCCTTCGTGCGCGGGATCGAACGACCCGCCCAGCAATCCGATCTTTCGACCGGCGCGGGCAACTGGAAATCCTTCAGCCATTCACTCTGCGCCCACGACATCGGTCCTCGACGTCATTCTTTCCTTTAAGGTGCTGCCCAGTCAACTTCACTTGCCTCTTCGACCACCAGCGATCCGTCAACGGCTGGCACCATAAGCTTGGCGGCGTCGAGGGGCTTACCATTCAGCCAGACGTCAAACTGATCGGGTTGCACGATTACGCCCATCCGATGGTGGATGTCACGGACATCGGCGTTTGGTTCGCAGGTCACCATTGCGACCTGGTCCACTATACGGCCACCTGGCGCTTCCCAACTGTCTGTTATGGCTGCAAATGCCATCAGGCCGCCCGAGATTGGCCGAATTCGCCACGCGGTCTTGTGACGAGTCTTGCCAGTCCAATCGTACCAGCCGTCGCAAGGCACGATTGCTCGACCAACGCCCTCAAACGCACTTTTGTCAAACACCGTTTCAGATCGCGCGTTGATAATTGTCTCCAGCACCGGCCGTCCTCTTGCGTTGACGCGACCGACAGGGATCAAGCCCCAGCGCATCATTTTTAGTATTCGCTCCGACGTGCATACAACTATCTCTTCGCCAGGAGAGATGTTTCGTCGCGCTGTTTCAGACAAATCCACCGCATCGGCATTCATCCATGGCGCCACCTTATCAATCTGAGTTTCAAGAAATATTCGCCCGGGCATCTCAAGATCTTGCGACAATTGCGGCCAGAACTTCAATTTCCACAAGAAACTCCGGTCGCGTGAAACCCGATACAATCATCAACGTTGATGCGGGCAATCGCCTGATGCCCTCAAGCCACTTATCCCTGGCCTCCATATATTCGGTCATATGGCCTCGATCAGTGACGTAGGCGTTCACTCGAATGACGTTGGAACGGTCCGACCCGCCGTCCGAAAGAATTTCATCAATGTTTGCGAAACAAATTTCCGCCTGATCCCTCACTCCATCGGGCACTGTGCCATCTCTGGTCATTCCAAGTTGTCCGGAAGTGCAGATCAACTGCGCGCCATCCGGAACTAAAACGCCGTGTGCGTATCGCGCAAGCGGCGGCGCTATTGACCGTGGATTCAGCTCACGCATGGTACCCTCCGTAATTCTAGATGACGGTGCCGCGTTGCGCCCGTCCCGGCAAGTAAATTGATAATCGCTTCATTACTGCGAAAAGCGCGTGCAAAAAAACACGATCTGACTAGTCTTGATGCAAAGGACCGAGTCGAGGGGACATACGACGGCAAATCTTTGCAGCGTCGTGTTCAATTCTTCAAAAGACCCGGAAAACAAAACTTGGAGGTGAGGATGTCTAAGATATCTAAAATGACTGTCGCGGCAATCGCAGTTGGCGCAGCAACCAGCGCAAATGCGGATGGCCACCTGATGGAGGTTTCATTTGGGACAAACTGGGTCGCCCAAGCAGAACACGGGGGCTATTATCAGTCGGTTGCCGATGGAACGTACGAGGCCTGTGGACTGAAAGTCACAATAGTTCCCGGCGGTCCGCAGGTTAACAATCGTGCGCAAATGCTTGCTGGTAAAATAGAATTCCATATGGGCGGTAATCTTTTGCAGGCTTTCTCAGCCGCGAAAGAAGGCATCCCGATGAAGGTCATTGCTGCCCACTTCCAGAAAGAGCCGCAAGTTCTTTTGACCCACCCGGGCAAAGCTTCAAACTTTGAGGACCTCAAAAATCTCGAGTCACTGATCATCGGCGACAATGGGTTTCAAAGCTTTTATCAATGGATGATGGCTGACTTCGGTTTCGCCGCCGAAAAGCGCGTGCCTTACACGTTCAACCCAGCTCCCTTTATCGCGAACGAGAATTCGGCCCAGCAGGGTTATATCACTTCCGAACCATTTGCGATCGAACGCGAAGGCGGATTTGCACCGGACATCTGGCTTTTGGCGGATTCGGGTTTCACCACCTACGCGACGACTGTCGAGACTATGCAAAAGACGATCGAGGACAACCCGGAGGCTGTTAGGTGCTTTGTGGACGGTTCGGCAATTGGTTGGGCTAATTACCTCTACGGAGATCCGTCCGCAGCCAATGCATTGATCCAAGGTGACAATCCAGACATGTCAGATGATCAGATCGCGTTCTCAATCGAGAAGCTCAAAGAATACGGGATCGTCGATTCAGGCGATGCGTTGGATCTTGGCATTGGCGCAATGACCGACGCAACAATCCAGGGCTTCTATGACAAGATGGTCGATGTTGGCGTCACAGACGCCGGGCTAGATATTTCGGCAATCTACTCACTGGAGTTTGCCAATTCCGGTGCCGGACTTGCGGCCAAAAGCAAGGCCATGATGGCGCAGTAATGGCTGAACACGTTGACGCTGCGCCGCGCACAATTGGCGCAGCGAATACCAATTCTCGAAGTCCGATATTGTCATTGGCGAACGTGGACAAAATTTTTGGCCGCGACGTGATGGCACTAAAGGGAATGAGCCTCGAAGTTCGAGATGGCGATTTCATCTCTCTGCTCGGGCCATCGGGTTGCGGGAAATCAACGGCACTAAGATTGATCGCCGATCTCATTCACCCGACCAGCGGCGCAATCAGGTGGCACGTGGACAAGGCTCCTGGCGCACTATCTGTTGTGTTTCAGGAGCCGTCGCTCATGCCCTGGGCCACCGTCGAAGACAACGTCTGGCTTCCACTTCGTCTGCAGGGAAAGCCCAAATCCGCCGCCGCACCGGATATAGATGAAGCCCTTGATCTTGTTGGATTGAGCTCATTTCGGAACGCCTATCCGCGCGAATTGTCGGGCGGAATGAAAATGCGGGTCTCTATTGCGAGGGCGCTCGTTACTCACCCAAAACTGATACTCATGGACGAGCCATTTGCCGCGCTGGATGAAATCACGCGTTTCAAGTTGAACAACGATCTGCTGATGTTGAAAGAAAAGACAGGCAGCACCGTTGTATTCGTCACGCACTCAGTTTTCGAATCCGTGTTTCTATCTGACCGCGTCGTGATAATGGCGGCGCGACCGGGCCGAGTTATCCGCGAACTTGAAGTAGATGAACCTTATCCTCGAAATGAATCCTTCAGAACTTCAGTTGAGTACGCCACGTATTGCCGCGAAGCATCGGACTCTCTGAAAGTCGCGATGGAAGCCGCATGAGTGAGACACTAGCAAATTCGGCTTCAACGTCGAATGTCGTCGATTCAGAAGAACAGGCACGTCTAAGAGCACGCAAGATCAGCGCCATCGGTCGGTGGGCTCTGCCTATTATTGTTTTGATCCTGGCAGTCGGGGGTTGGCATTTCGTCGTCGCGATCAATGAAATTCCACACTATATCCTTCCCGGACCTGGCCGCGTCGTCGAGGCGCTGATCACAAACTGGGGGTCGCTGATTGAAAGCTGGCTCGTGACGATGGCAATTACCGGGATGGCGCTATTGTTGGCCGTATCGGTGGGGGTTGGGTTGGCGGTATTATTTAATCTGTCGAAATGGGTTGAGATGTCGTTTTTCCCGTATGCCGTGGTACTTCAGGTCACTCCCATAATTGCGGTTGCGCCGCTGATATTTATCTACGTGGACTCAAAGATCGCTGGCCTTTTGATCTGCGCGTGGATCGTTGCGTTTTTTCCGATCCTTTCTAATACAATTCTTGGATTAAATTCCGCCGATCACAATCTGAGAGACCTCTTTCAAGTTTATGGAGCGTCGCGCTGGCAACTTTTAAGATATTTACAGGCACCCTCCGCACTGCCGTTTTTTCTGGGTGGGCTTCGGATCGCCGGTGGGCTTTCGTTGATCGGTGCGGTCGTTGCCGAATTCGTCGCAGGTTCAGGTGGGATTGGTTCGGGCCTGGCCTTTAGAATTCTGGAAGCAAGTTACCGGCTGCAGATCCCAAAAATGTTTGCCGCGTTACTGCTCATCATTCTGACCGGAATCGCAATCTATCTCGTCACGAATTTCATTAGCCACATGTCGCTTCGAAAATGGCACGAAAGTGCGATCAAACGGGAGAGTTAATGAACTTTCGCGCCCTGCCCAGCGGCACGAAAATGACACTTGCGAATCTCACGGTTCCTGCGTGCCTCGTGGACAGCCCCGGCGACTTGACCAGCCTGGATTTGACGATTGAGAACGGCCGCATCAGCAGCGGTGTCTCCGATGAACTGATCGACATGCAACGCGCGATGGTCTTTCCATGCTTCGTCGACATGCACACACATCTCGACAAGGGACACATCTGGCCACGCGCCAGTAATCCTGACGGGACGTTCCTAGGTGCTCTAGAGACGGTTGGAACCGACCGAGCTGCAAATTGGACTGCGGAGGATGTGCGCGCGCGGATGCAGTTTGGTCTTGAAAGCGCATATGCGCACGGCAGCCGGGCCATTCGCACCCATCTGGATTCCATTCCGCCGCAAGATGCGATCAGTTGGCCGGTATTCTCTGAGTTGCGTGACGAGTGGGCGGATCGCATATCGTTGCAGGCATCCAGCCTCATTGGGTGCGACAGCCATGAGAGCATTGCAATCGGTTATGCCGATACCGCTGATCTTGTTGCGTCGTCGGGTGGCCTGCTCGGGTTAGTTACTTACCCGGTCCCTGATCTCCGAAAGCGCCTGCTGGATTTTTTCGAATTGGCGGGAAACCGCGGACTGGAAGTTGACTTGCATACTGACGAAACAATGGACGGGTCATCCGAAGCACTGCGCCTAATCGCGGAAACTGCTTTGGAAATTGGGTGGAAATTGCCCGTTACCGTCGGACATTGCTGCTCGCTCTCGACTCAAGATGACGCACGCGCGATGGAAACACTTGATCTAGTCGCAAAGGCAGCGCTCAACGTCGTCAGTCTGCCAATGTGCAATCTCTACTTGCAAGATCGATCGTTGGGGAGGACGCCACGCGGTCGCGGCATCACACTTGTGCACGAAATGAAGGCGCGCGGCATCAACGTGAGCTTTGCGTCGGACAATACCCGCGATCCATTTTACGCATACGGTGATTTGGATATGATCGAAGTAATGCGCCAGTCCACACGAATTGGGCAGCTCGATCACTCCGGCGATGACTGGGTGAATTCGTTTCTTAACAATCCGGCAATTGCCTGCGGGTTCGAAGCGTCGTCGCTCGCGCCCGGCGCGCCCGCTGATCTAGTAATTTGCAGCGCGCGGGACTGGACCGAGCTTTTTTCACGCCCACAGGCAGATCGCATTGTCTTGCGCAACGGCAAGCAAATCGACACCGCATTGCCGGAATACGCAGTACTTGATCATCTGATGGAGGCACGATTGTGAAAAAGAATGTCGCGGCCGCAAAGGCATCGCTTTCACATTTAGATCTCGAGGAAAATGACGCTGCGATCAAAGCGGCCAGTCGCGATTTCTTTTGGTATTCCCCAGTCCTGAAATCCCGCCTTGATCACGTCACAGCCGACTTCGTCGTGCGTCCACGAAACGAGGCAGAAGTCATCGAAATACTTCAAATTTGCTACAAGCACGATATTCCAGTCACGACCCGCGGTGCCGGTACCGGAAATTACGGGCAGGCAATGCCGCTCGAGGGCGGTTGCGTCATGCACCTGAGGCACATGGACAAGGTCAGAGAAATCCATCCCGGTCGAGTAATCTGCGAACCCGGAGTGCTGCTTAAAGACTTGGACGCCGCGTGCAAAGATCACTCTGAACAGGAAATCCGGATGTTCAGCTCAACTTGGGCTACAGCAACAATCGGGGGATTTATCGCCGGCGGCTCCGGCGGTGTGGGTTCGTGCACCTGGGGGGCGCTGCGCGATCTTGGCAATATCATCCGGCTACGGATTGTCACCATGGAGGAAGACCCCCAAATCCTTGAATTTCGCGGCGAGGAACTGGCGCGCGTCAGCCATGCTTATGGCACAAACGGCATCATAACTGAAATCGAGATGCCATTGGCTCCTGCGTACGATTGGGTGGAAATGTTCGTCGCGACAGATGATTTCATGGATGCCACGCGGTTTGCCGAAGAACTTGCGAACGAGGACGGTATCCTGATCAAGCTCGCGAGTGTGTATGAGGCGCCAACGGCACACAGGTATTTTCAACGCGTCCAATCTTACGTGAAAGAAGATACAAATCTGATCGGATTGATGGTCGCCCCGCATTCGATGGACGGATTTCAAGCTTTTTTGGAAAGACGCCCCTATGCAAAGTTGATTTATCGGAACGACGATCATGATTGGGCACGTAACCCGGGGCCGGTTTTCGAATACGGTTGGAACCACACGACGCTTCGAGCCCTGAAAGTTGATCCAATGATCACTTATCTGCAGGTCCGATACAGTTTTCCAAATCATCTGGATCTAATTGCTCAATTGCGCGACGCGCTTTATCCGGAAGTCCTGCAACATCTTGAAGTCATGCGGGAAAACGGCAAAGTTATGTTTGCAGGTCTCAGCATCGTGAAATTCACATCCGAGCAGCGGCTGGATGAAATCGTGAAAATTCACGAAGACGCCGGCGCAATGATCTTCAACCCACATCGCTACACACTCGAAGAAGGCGGTCGCCAGACGGTTGATGATCGCCAACTGCAATTTAAGCGAAAGGCCGACCCCAAGGGTCTGTTAAACCCCGGCAAGATGATCGCCTGGGACGATCCTAACTGGGCATATGATCGAATGTATGTGCACCCAAAACTTCAGGAGGCGCAATGATCGCCAAATCAAATAGCAAGATGCGTAAACCAGCAAAAGAGCGACAAAAACCACCGTCCGCCAAAGTGAAATGACACGTGCACTGATTCTTTATGCGCACCCCTGCGATGAGAGCTACTCGTCTGCGCTCCATCAAACTGTCCTCGAAACTTTGCTTGCCCGCGACTGGTCCGTCGATGATTGCGATCTCTATGCCGAGGAGTTTTCGCCGGTGCTCACTGACGAAGAACGCCGCAATTATCACGACGCAGACGTTAATATCACGCCGGTCTCATCATATGTCGAGCGACTGCGGGCGGCAGACGCGCTGATCTTTTGCTTTCCGGTGTGGAACTTCGGCTATCCCGCAATTCTAAAGGGCTTTCTTGACCGAGTATTTTTACCGGGCGTGTCCTTTCGTCTGGAAGACGGGAAGGTTGCGCCCAATCTTACGAATATCCAAAAATTAGCCGCCGTCACGACCTATGGAGGGACGCGATTTCGAGCAATCCTCGCCGGTGACCCGCCGCGAAAATGCATAACCAGGGCAGTGCGTTACGTGACACGGGCGGCCCGGGTTCAGTATCTTGCCCAATACGACTTGAACCGCGCGAGCGACGCCTCAAGGTCGGGATTTCTCGAGAAAGTCCGTCGCGAGATGGAGGCATTTTGATGCGAGCTCTTGTCGTTTACTGCCATCCAAATCCCAATAGCTTTACCGCGGCGGTGCGGGACGTTGTTGTCGAACGGCTCAACGACGCAGGTGCCGAAATCCGCCTGCGCGATTTGTATCTCGAGGAATTTGATCCTGCACTTTCGGCCGTGGAACATGAAAACTATGAGATTTGCCCGGACAATTGTG
Source organism: Boseongicola sp. (assembly GCA_051009475.1). Taxonomy (GTDB): domain Bacteria; phylum Pseudomonadota; class Alphaproteobacteria; order Rhodobacterales; family Rhodobacteraceae; genus CAXMNX01. The sequence goes on along the minus strand of JBPCWO010000160.1, from coordinate 10,664 downwards.
CGCCAGTTCAATCCCACGTCGACGATCTTCGATGGTGCGACACACTAATATTCGTATACCCGACATGGTGGTATGGCGTGCCTGCCCTATTGAAAGGCTGGCTTGACCGTGTCCTTTTGCCAGACGTGGCTTTTCTGATGCCAGACACCGAAAATACGACGATCCAACCGGGATTGGGTCATATTGGTCGACTTGGCGTTTTTACAACTTGCGGTGCTAGCTGGTGGTTGACCACATTCATAGGTGCGCCGGGCAAACGGACACTGATGCGCGGTATCGGCATTCTTTGCGCAAAACCATTGAAGAAGGTTTTCGCGGCGCACTACCTTATGGACAGCTCCACCGATGCTTCGCGCCGACGGCATTTGGAAAATGTAACCAGAAAGATGGATCGGTTCATTGGTTCAGGACCCATCGCAAAAGAGACTCACGCAGCGAGGGAAGCATTATGACGCGCCGCTTGGACTGGGCCGACTATCGCACCACAGAATTTGAAGAGTTAGATCCGGAAAAAATCATTGCAGTCCTTCCAACCGCGGCGATCGAGCAACATGGTCCGCATCTTCCGACTGGGACCGATACAATGATTGCCGAAGGGATGTTGGCCGAGCTTCGCCGGCAATGCCCGGACGACCTGGGTATTCGTATCCTTCCTGTTCAGGCCGTTGGAAAATCGAATGAGCACCTGCACGCACGCGGAACGCTTACCTTGTCAGCAGAAACTGCCTTGGCCGCATGGAGAGAGATTGGACTTTCAGTTGCACGCACCGGTGTACGGAAGATTGTGATCGTGAATAGTCATGGCGGAAATCTTGATTTGGTGTCGATCCTTTCGCGCGAGTTGCGCGTCCAGGCGGGAATGCTGGCGGTCAAGTGCCAGTGGGGAGGTTTCGGTGCACCCGAAGGTCTTTTTTCAAAACGTGAATTGGATTTTGGAATTCACGGCGGTGATCGCGAGACATCCCTGATGCTCTATTTTCGGCCCGATACCGTAGATATGACCAAAGCAACCGACTTTCCTTCCACGGCAGAGAACACCCCAATTCCACCAATTGGGCCTCTTTCCTATGGATGGGTGGCTTCTGATTTGAATGCCGACGGCACTGTCGGCGAAGCTCATCTGGCAACACGCGAAAAAGGAAAGCAGACTTGCGAGCATCAAGTCTCAGAATTTGTCGCGCTGCTGCGCCAAGTTCGCGACACGTCTCTCGGCGGGCTTTCGCCTACAAAAGGTGGTCCCGGTTAAGACAAATGCAACGAGATATTGACTTTGAATTCACTTCCAGTTGCTATCGGATAAACGGACCAACCGTAAATGACCGGATAGAACCGGGGAAAAAATGGCAATCGGCGCAGTTCTTCTAAGCCTACCTATCGCACTATTTAGCACATTTTGGGTGTCGGCGTTCCATGGTTACAGTGCAACCGAGGCATTTGCAGTTTATTCCACCTTCGGATTTCTGACACTTCTAACAGTTGCAACGGCAATCACGCTTGCCGCCAGAGAAATAGACTAAACTTTCCCGCCGTCGACTACCTTCTCGGAAAACCGCTGAAAGAACTGTCCGGACAGTTTCTTGGATGTCGACTGAACCAGTCTGCTTCCAAGTTGGGCAATCTTGCCGCCGATATCGGCATTCGCTTTGTACCTTAAGAGGGTTTCGTCGCCACGGTCTTCCAGTTCAACCTCAGCACCGCCTTTGGCAAATCCCGCAGCGCCGCCATTTCCCTGACCGGCAAGTGTGAATCGCTCAGGTGCTCCTACGGGATCAAGTGTAACCGTGCCGGCAAATCGGGCTTTAACCGGGCCTATTTTCAACAGGATCTTAGCCTGAAGCTCTGTATCGGAGGATTTGGTCAATTCCTCGCAACCCGGGATGCAAGCCTTGAGAATATCCGGGTCGTTCAAAGCTCGATATACGATTTCGCGCGACGCAGGCACGAGAATTTCATCGCTCAGGTCCAAAATACCCTCCAGATCTCAAGTTTCATCATTGGAAACCGGACGCCGTGCCTCCGTCTCTGCTCGTAACCTAATCAGAGCCAGAACAGCATCAATTGTCGGCGTTGGTTCATGCGTCAGTTTGCCCAATTCGACGACAGACCCAACAAGGGCGTTGATTTCCATAGGACGCCCAGCTTCCAAGTCCTGCAACATCGAAGTCCGGTGGGCGCCCACAGCGGCGCCCCCATCAATTCGCCGATCAACGTCGATTGGGAATTTCACTCCAAGCCGTTCAGCGATCAACTGGGCTTCGACCATCATCGCCCGCGCAACGGCGCGTGTACCTACGTCAGTGCAAACTTTGTCAAGCGTTGCACCCGTCAGCGCCGAGATCGGATTGAAACTCAAATTGCCCCACAATTTCACCCACATTTCATCGCGCAACTTGGGACGCACCGGAGCTTTGAGGCCGGCCTCGGTCATAACTTTCGACAACCGCATTACTCGATCCGATCTGCTTTTGTCGGGCTCGCCCAAAGAGAAGCGATTGCCTGAAATATGCTTCACTATTCCAGGCTCCACCACTTCAGCCGCCGGATACACAACACACCCAATAACTCGTTCTGGCCCAAACCCATTCCACTGCACTCCGCCCGGATCGACAGATTGCAGTTGTTTTCCCTCGAATTCGCCGCCGTGTTTGAAAAAATACCACCATGGCAGGCCGTTAACAGCGGATACAATTACAGTCTTTGGTCCGATCAATGGCAGGATTTTCGGCACGAGGGCTGGAACGGAATGGGCCTTCAACGTTACGATGACGTAGTCCTGCACGCCCAGATCCGCCGCACTATCTGACGCCCGCACGCATCGACTCGTCCGCTGCTCGTTTTCGATCAGAACAAGTCCGCTCTCCTTCATCGCATTTAAGTGCGGACCGCGCGCAACCAAGCTGACGTCTATTCCTGAATCTGCAAGCTTGGCGCCAAGATAGCCACCGATCGCCCCCGCACCGAAGACGCAAACTTTCATTCGGCAAGCCCCAATTTCTGAGCCATTCCGATGCGTTGCATCTTCCCTGTGGCACCTTTGGGAATCTCTTCCAAAATGACAATTTTTCGCGGCACTTTGAAATCGGCAGCGCGTTCGGAAGCAAACTCGCGAATTTCGGTTTCCGACGCGGACATTCCTTCGCGCAATACTATCGCGGCGGCGACTTCTTCGCCTAATTTCTGGTGCGGACAGGCAAAAGCTACGCATTGCTGGACCGCCGGATGATCCATCAGCAGTTCGTCAACTTCTAGTGGGCTTATCTTTTCTCCGCCGCGGTTAATAATTTCCTTCAAGCGACCTGTCAGCCTTAGGTAGCCTTCGTCGTCAAGTGCGCCCTGATCTCCTGTTCGAAACCAGCGGCGACTTTCAATTTCAAAAAAACTTTTGGCATTGGCCTCAGGATTGCTTTCGTAGCCCGGTGTGACATTTGGGCCTGAAATTACGATTTCGCCGATTCCGCTGACCAGTCGATTCTCGGTCTCATCTGCAATTCGCACCAGTGGCCCTGCTTCAATTCCCACCGCGCCGGGCTTTTGCTCTCTTGGCGGCAGGGGATTTGACGCCATCTGGTGCGCTGCCTCGGTCATGCCGTAGCTTTCGATGACGGGTGATTTGAATGTCTTTGCAAGTGTGGAGAAAACCTGGGGCGGCAGGGACGCCGATGACGACCTGATAAACCGTAGCGGATTGGCTTTCACAATCTCGGTACTGCGATCAGCGCGTGACAATATAGCCTGATGCATTGTGGGAACCGCGGTAAACCAAGTCGGGCGCGCCTCCGACATCCAGCCGAAAAATTTCAACGCATCAAATCCTGGCGCGCACCAAACCGACGCTCCTGCTGCAAGGCTGGCGGAAATCGATGCAATGAGACCGTGGATATGGAAGAGCGGCATTACATTCAGACATCTATCTGAAGCTGACAACGCAAGATGGTCACGAATGTGACATGCCGAAGCGGCAACGTTCGACTGAAGCAAAGGCACAATTTTTGGCCGCGACGTTGTTCCAGACGTATGCAGAATCAGTGCGACATCATCGGCGCCCGGAACGTCATCCACAGCGACATCTGGCGGTCCGATCAGTGAAAATGTTCCCGCAGCCGAATTGATGTTCGGTTTCAGCCGAATAGTAAGAAATCCGAGTCGTCTAGATGCGGCAACTGCTGGCCCGTCGTAACCATCCAAAACAACAATTGCTTTAGCTCCAAGGTCTTCCAAGTAGAAAGCAAACTCGTCCTCTCGGTAGGCTGGATTGAGCGGTGCGGTCACCGCGGACTGGGCGATTGCAACAAAAGCAACCGCCATCTCCGGCCCGTTTGGCAAAACGATAGCAACGCGGTCTCTCGCTGTGACCCCACATTGCCGTAGTGACTTGCGGACTACTTGAGCTTGCTGGCGTAGTGCCTCGTAGCTCATCCAATCCCGCCCTGGCGCGCCTATCGCCAGCGCCCCGTCATCGTGCGATGCAATCAAAGCCTCAATTGTATTCGCCAACGCGCCCTCCACAGCCAATATCGACCTATAGCGCGGCTTTGCCGGAGGCAATCAAAAGTGAACTATGTACATTTCAACATAGATGTGTATTCGTTCGAGGATGGTCGACCAGATGAACATTGTCTCACCGCGATCAACCAAACGCGCAGATCAGCTTCTCGACAAGATTGCTGAGTTTGATCAGTTTGACCAACAAACGCGCGCCGAAACACGCGACGGGATACCATATTTTTTCAACGAGTTTTGGACCTCTGCTCAGAGGCGGTCACACGCGCTTCACGAGGTTTCATATCGCGCATGCTTCAAGGCTGAACTGCCGGCATTTTTTATTGATCGGCTTTCCAAGCCAGGAAATGCGGTTTTGGATCCGTTTATGGGGCGTGGCACAACACTCTTGGAAGCCGCGCTGCGCGGCCGCCATGTCTTTGGTAATGATATCAATCCATTATCCTCTTTGCTCATCCGACCCCGACTTCAGCCGATTGATATGGAAAACATCGCCGAAGCTCTGAAATCGTTGGATTGGAGCGCGGGCGAAATCGAGAACGAGGGTCTACTCGCATTTTATCACCCAGATACACTTCGACAGATAAACGCTCTGCGTGCCTGGCTGGCCGAACGCGCGCCAATTGAGCAACAAAACCCGGATCTCGTGGCGGATTGGATCCGAATGGTGGCATTGGGACGCCTTTCGGGTCATTCGCCGGGATTTTTCTCGGGCCGATCGATGCCACCAAATCAAGCGGTCTCAATCGCATCACAAAAAAAAATAAATACTAGGTTGGGTCTGACACCGCCGGTTCGTGATGTAGCGTCACTAATTCTCAAGAAGTCTAAATCGCTTTTGCGGCAAGGGTCCCTAGCTAATCTCGTGGATCATTCCCTTAACATTGGACTGGCCTGGAAAATCGGCTTGCCAGAGGCGTCAATTGATTTAGTCGTCACTTCGCCGCCGTTCCTGAATATCGTCGATTATGCAGGCGACAACTGGCTTCGCTGTTGGTTTGCCGGTATCGACCCATCCTCAGTGGCCATCGACCAGCACCGAACCGAAGCCGCGTGGCAGGCGATGATTGCCCGCGTTTTGGCCGAGCTTGCGCGCCTTCTCAAACCTGGCGGCTTCGTTGCATTCGAAGTTGGCGAGGTTCGCAATCAGACTGTATTACTTGAAAGATTGGTCTGGGACGCCGGAGAAGATCTGCCCTTCCGGCGGCTCGGCGTCATGGTGAATGCTCAGGAATTCACAAAAACCGCAAACTGCTGGGGCGTTGCTAACGGACAAAAGGGAACAAATACGAACAGGATTGTACTTTTCGAACGCCTGTGAGTCTTCGATGGCGGACAATGGTGGAGCCGATCGGGATCGAACCGACGACCTCGTCATTGCGAACGACGCGCTCTCCCAACTGAGCTACGGCCCCAACGGCCCGCGATATGCAGCAGGGCCTGAAACGAGTCAATATTGGCTTTCTTCTGAATTTGTTACTCTGCGGCCTCTTGATATGCCTCCAACGGCGGACACGTACAAACAAGATGACGGTCGCCCCATGCGTTGTCGACTCGGTTGACGGGCGGCCAATACTTGTCGACCCGGAATGCACCCGCAGGATAACAACCCTTCTCTCTTGAATACGGCCGCTCCCAGTCTCCGACCAAATCCTCAACCGTGTGCGGTGCCCTTTTCAGCGGATTATTTTCGGCGTCCGCCTCCCCGGTCTCTATGGCTCTTATTTCCTCCCGGATCGAAAGCATTGCGTCGCAGAAACGGTCAAGCTCGGCTTTGTTTTCGCTTTCCGTTGGCTCGACCATAAGTGTGCCGGCAACGGGCCAGCTCATGGTCGGTGCATGAAAACCATTGTCGATCAGACGCTTGGCGATATCGTCAACCGTTATGCCAGAACTTTCAGCGTAGGGTCGTGTGTCGAGAATGCATTCGTGCGCAACCCGACCATTGCCGCCCTTGAAAAGGACATCGTAAGCACCCTCCAGGCGCTTTGCGATGTAGTTGCCGTTGAGGATTGCGACCTTTGTGGCCTGCGTCAGGCCAGCGCCACCCATCATCAGGATATACGCCCAAGAGATTACAAGGATGCCAGGAGACCCAAACGGGGCCGCGCTGACAGGGCCTTCGCGACCAAGCGACGACTGATAGACCGATTGACCCCCGGTTTCAGGGTGCCCGGGGAGGAAAGGTGCGAGGTGTGCCCGCACCCCAATTGGACCCATGCCCGGGCCACCGCCACCATGCGGGATGCAAAAGGTTTTGTGCAGGTTTAGGTGGCTGACGTCGCCGCCAATCTCGCCGGGCTTTGCCAATCCCACCATCGCATTCAGGTTGGCTCCGTCGATGTAGACTTGCCCTCCGTGATCGTGGGTAATCTGACAAACTTCGCTTACCGTCTCCTCAAAAACCCCATGAGTTGAAGGGTATGTGATCATGCAGGCTGCAAGACGGTCCCCGGCGGCTTCGGCCTTCGTGCGGAAATCAGCCAGATCAATGTCACCGTTATCCGCGGATTGTACGACGACAACTTCCAAACCGCACATTTGGGCACTCGCCGGATTGGTCCCGTGCGCGGACACAGGAATCAGGCAGATATTTCTTTGATCGTCGCCCCGCGCGCGATGATAGGCCGTGATTGTCAATAGACCCGCATACTCGCCTTGGGCACCGGAGTTTGGCTGCATCGACATCGCGTCGTAACCGGTCATCTGGCAAAGTTTATCCGAAAGATCGGAAATCATTTCGTGATACCCTTCGACCTGATCGACCGGTGCAAACGGGTGAATATTCGAAAAATCGGGCCAGGTGATCGGCATCATTTCGGCCGCCGAATTCAGCTTCATTGTGCAGGACCCCAGCGGGATCATCGCGCGATCCAGCGCAAGATCCCGATCTCCAAGACGGCGCATATAGCGCATCATCTCAGTCTCGGATCGGTTCATGTGAAAAACCGGGTGTGCCAGAAATTCCGATCTGCGGTGATACTCCTGCGGGAGTCTGGTGTAGCCTGCATCGAAATCGTCACAACTGAAATTCAATCCGAATGACCGCCATACAGCTTCTAGTGTTGCGGGACGAAATGTCTCGTCAATGGCCATTCCTATTCGGGTAGCACCGACTTTTCGGAAATTTATCCGCTCGCGCCTTCCAGCCTCGAGTATCGCACCTTGAAGGGCGCCAACCTCGACTGTGACCGTGTCGAAAAACAATTCCGGTTCAACAACAAATCCGCCGGCTTCAAGACCCATTACCAAGCGCTCAGTTTTGCGATGAATTCGTTGCGCAATGGCTTTCAGGCCTTCAGGCCCGTGAAAAACCGCGTAGAAAGAGGCCATGACCGCGAGCAATGCCTGCGCGGTACAGACATTTGACGTCGCTTTTTCACGCCGGATATGTTGTTCGCGCGTTTGAAGCGACAAGCGATAGGCCTTGTTGCCACGCGCGTCGATTGACACACCCACAAGCCGGCCCGGCATCGCGCGCTTATAAGAGTCGCGGCATGCCATATACGCCGCATGCGGCCCTCCGAATCCCATTGGCACCCCAAAACGTTGCGTCGAGCCAACAGCAATATCCGCGCCCATCGCACCCGGTTCTTTAAGCAGTGTGAGGGCAAGTGGGTCGGCGATTACAATACCAAGCGCCTTTGCGTCGTGAAGTGCCGCGATCTGAGCTGTAAAATCGCGCACATGCCCAAAAGTGCCCGGATACTGAAATACTGCAGCAAAAACTTCGTTTGCCTCGAGGGCTTCTGGCGCGCCGACGACGATATCAATGCCAAGCGGCGCGGCGCGGGTCTTCATAACTTCGATGTTTTGTGGATGGCAATTTTCGTCGATGAAAAATGTCTTCGATTTTGACTTGGCCAAACGCTGCGACATCGTCATTGCCTCTGCGGCGGCTGTGGATTCGTCCAGCAACGAGGCATTGGCAATCTCAAGCCCGGTCAGGTCCGAAATCATCGTCTGATAGTTCAGCAGCGCTTCAAGCCGCCCCTGGCTGATCTCCGGCTGATATGGCGTGTAGGCGGTGTACCAAGCGGGATTTTCTAATATGTTTCGTTGGATCGCAGGAGGCGTGACCGTTCCGTAGTAACCCTGACCAATCATTGTAGTGAAAACTTTGTTCTTCAAAGCCACTTTTCGCATATGCCAAAGAAGTTCCCGCTCTGACTTGGGCTTTTCAAACTGTAAGGGCTCCGATTGTCGGATCGATTCTGGCACCGTCTGATCGATCAATTCGTCCAGATCATTAACCCCCAATACTTTGAACATTTCCTCCATTTCCGAAGGAGACGGGCCAATATGCCGGCGGTTGGCAAAGTCATACGGTAAGTAATCGGTAGGCGTGAACGGCATTGGGGTCTCCGCTAGAAAAGACAAATTGATATTTTAATCAGGCGATCAGCTCGTTGTAGGCGTCTTCGTCCATCAAGTCGTCGAGTTGGCTCATGTCTTCGACTTTCATCTTGAAGAACCAGGCGTCTCCAGTTGGGTCTTCATTAACTTTGCCAGGGTTGTCGGCGAGCACATCATTGACTTCAACGATTTCTCCATCAACTGGCGCAGTGATGTCGGAAGCCGCTTTCACGCTTTCAATCACGACAATGTCGTCACCCTTTGTGACCTGGGTTTCGGCCTCAGGTAATTCAATAAACACGACGTCACCCAACTGAGTCGAAGCATGCTCCGTGATCCCAACAACAACGACATCCCCGTCAACGCGAAGCCATTCGTGATCTTCTGTATATTTCATGGGTATTACCTTTCAGCGTTTATAGTTTGATGGTCGAAACGGCATGTCGGCGATTGTCACGGGCATAAGCCTGCCGCGCACTTCGCCTTCGAGGCTCTTTCCCGTTTCTGCGAATTCGGTTGTGACATAGCCCATAGACATAGGTTGCTCGATGGATGGGCCGTAGGCGCCTGACGTTATCGCGCCAACTGAGTTCTCACCGGCAAATAATTCTGTTCCCGCGCGCATCGGTGCACGTCCTTGTGGTAACAGCCCGACACGACGGCGCCGCGCACCTTCTTCCAGCTCTTGCAAAATTCGAGCTGCGCCAGGAAAGCCCCCCGCACGGTCGCCGCCAGAACGACGAACTTTTTGAATGGCCCACTCCAACGCGGCCTCCACCGGAGTTGTCGTCGTGTCGATGTCAGAGCCATAGAGGCAGAGACCAGCCTCCAGACGCAATGAATCACGGGCACCCAGGCCAATTGGCTCAACCTCATCGAATTCAAGAAGCTCTTCGGCGAATTTGACCGCCAGCGCCTCAGGCACTGAAACTTCGTAACCGTCCTCGCCCGTATAACCAGAGCGTGACACCCAGACTTCGTTCCCAGTCCAATCAAGCGATGTGGCATCCATGAATCGCATATCGGCCGCCCCTGGCACCAGTCTTGAAAGGGCCATTTCAGCTTTTGGGCCTTGAATCGCCAACAGCGCGCGGTCTGATATTGTGCGAATTTCGCAGCTATCTGACAGATGCATCTGAAGATGGGATATGTCGTCGGCCTTGCACGCAGCATTTACGACCAGCAGCAAGTGATCGCCGCGATTTGCGAACATGAAGTCATCCAGAATTCCGCCGCTTTCATTTGTAAATAACGCATAACGTTGCCTGCCTTCGCCAAGCCCCAAAACACTAACCGGAACGAGAGTTTCCAAAGCGGATTGCGCGTCTTCTAGCCGCCCCGACTTCGGCAGCAAAAGCACTTGGCCCATGTGACTCACGTCGAAAAGTCCAGCGGCGCGGCGTGTATGAAGATGCTCCTTCAAAACGCCGTCAGCATATTGCACCGGCATCTCGTAACCGGCGAAAGGCACCATCTTGGCGCCTGCCGCCACGTGAAGGTCGAAGAGTATCGTTCGCTTCAGATCCGACATTGGTCTTTTCTCCAACACTGCCGGCTGACACGCGCCGAGCACCTATCGGGCAATCGACTTGCCCGCTGATGCCCCCTCTGTACTTTTGCCTGAGATCATTATCCCTTCGGCGGACCCACTCTGGGGCCTCTCTCCAGAGTTTATTCGCCGCGACGGTCCCTGTTGCCTGAGAGTTTACCGGGGCGGTTGCTCCTTCGGCACCGGGGTTTACCCGGGTTCTCCCGTCGCGTCGAGGGTTAGCGATACGACGGAATATTCTCTCTGGCAAGCCCTTGTA
>JBPCWO010000159.1:0-9298 GCA_051009475.1 Boseongicola sp. | reverse complement strand
GGCACCCATCGATTCGATTTGTTCGGCCACTTCGGGGCGCACATCAAAGGCCAGCGTGATCGCGCCAAGCGACGTCGCGGTGCCGATTGCAGCCAGCCCCGCGACGCCCGCACCCACAACCAGCACTCTTGCCGGCGGTACCTTGCCTGCGGCCGTCACCTGACCGGTGAAGAACCGGCCGAAGTTGTTTCCGGCTTCGATAACAGCGCGATACCCGGCGATGTTCGCCATCGAGCTGAGCGCGTCCATTTTCTGCGCCCGGCTGATGCGGGGCACCATATCCATTGCGATCACGCTGGCGCCCTGAGCCTTTGCGGCATCAAGAAGCTTTTCGTTTGCCACCGGATAGATAAATGAGATTAGCGTCTGGCCATCGCTGAGATTCTGAACCTCTGTGTCGGTCGGGGGCTGAACTTTGGCAACGATGTCAACATCGTTCCAAATCGCTTCTCCCGAAACCACTTTGACCCCGGCATCTTCGTATGCCGCGTCGTTGAATCCCGCCGCCGCGCCCGCGCCATTTTGGATCAAGCATTCGTGCCCCAGCTTTTGCAGATCCTTCGCGCTCGCCGGCGTCATTGCAACGCGAGCTTCGCCAGATGCGCTTTCTTTTGGCGCGCCAATTTTCATGGGTGTTCCCCTTAGTCGTGATCCTATCGCCCGCGAAGCGCGCGATGTTCGCAGTTGTCTAAAGGCTGACGGGAGATTCCTCAATGCGCCTTGCGCCCCATTGTCCATTTGACTGGGTTAAACGCGAGGGAATTGATTCAACGACGGATCTGGAACAGTCAATCTGCCTGAGATATGGCAAGCGCATGACCGATTTTGCTGCCACAAAAACCCTTTTCGATCTGCCAGAAGGCATAATCTATCTGGATGGTAATTCGCTTGGCCCGCTGCCACGTTCGGTTCCCGGCCGACTGGAAAAAATCGCCTGCGACGAGTGGGGCGAGATGTTGATCACCGCATGGAACAAGGCCGGATGGATGGAGATGCCGCGGCGCGTCGGCGACCGGATAGGCAAGCTTATCGGCGCGCCCGAGGGCTCGGTCGTGTTGGGCGATACTCTTACGATCAAAGTCTATCAGGCCCTCGCATCCGCGCTAGAGCTTCGACGGGACCGTCGCGTCGTGCTGAGCGATACCGGCAATTTTCCAAGCGATCTTTATATGGCCGATGGGCTGATCCGCACTCTTGACCGCGATCATGAGTTGCGTCTGGTCGCGCCCGAAGATGTATCGCGGGCCATTGGCGACGATGTTGCCTGTCTTATGCTGACCGAGATTGATTATCGGACCGGGCGGCGACACGACATGGCGGCCCTGACCAAACAGGCACACGATGCGGGTGCCTTAGTAATCTGGGACCTCGCACATTCGGCTGGCGCCTTGCCAGTTGATGTGGCGCGTGGAGGTGCTGACTTCGCGGTTGGATGCACGTATAAATACTTGAATTCTGGCCCGGGCGGACCGGCATTTATCTATGTCGCCCCGTCTTTGGCGGAATCGGTACGGCCCGCACTTTCCGGTTGGCTGGGCCATGAAGCGCCATTTGCCTTCGACCTCGACTATCGCGCGGGCAAGGGCATTGACCGGATGCGCGTTGGCACACCAGCTATGCTGCAGGTCGCAGCCTTGGATGCCGCATTGGATGTTTGGGATAATTTGGACATGGACGACCTGCGCTCCCGCTCGATTGAATTGTCCGAGCTGTTCATTGCGGAAGTGGAAAAGCATTGCCCGGAGCTGACGCTTGCCTCGCCAAGAAATCCAGAAGACCGCGGCAGCCAAGTGTCATTTAACCACACAGAGGGTTACGCGGTCATGCAGGCTTTGATTGCGCGGGGCGTGATCGGAGATTTTCGTGCGCCAGACATTCTAAGGTTTGGCGTCACACCGCTTTATCTTGATGAGACCGACATTCGTGGTGCCGTGGCGATATTGAAAGATATACTAGAGAACGATCTATGGGATCGACCAGAATACAAACGGCGCGCGCTTGTAACATAAGTTATTATCGCAATTAATTTATATATCGCAGACAGTTAGTCGGCCAACCAAATGTCGTAATCGCTGACCAGTAAATACTTCGGCGTGACGTCTTCCTCGATGTCTGCAAACCGCCCTATCGACTCGCGAAAGATATTGTCAGTTTGATCATCGTTGACGGTCGAGACTTCGCCGATCAACACGTCGCCCCCTTCGCCCCAAAACGCGTGCCAATCACCGGGCATCAGAGTGACGCTTTCGCCGGGGGCAAATTTTAGCTTTTCTCCGGGATCAAACCGGCGCTCGATACCGTCGCAAAATACTGTGCCACCACGGTCCTCGGCGAAGTTTCCGCCGTCGTCAGAGCCGAAAAGTTCCACCACCAAAGTTGCACCGCCCCGGTTGATGATGTCCTCGGATTTAATGACATGAGTGTGCATCGGACTGAGTTGATCTCGGCGCGAGATCAATAACTTTTCGGCGTAGACCATGCCGCGACCGGCCCCGAGATCACTCAGCAACCCATTTCGGAGCGTAAAAAGAAACAGACCAACAGTATCAAACTGTCCCTGTCCATAGTCCGTTATGTCCCACCCCATTCGCGCATCGATGATCCGCGAAGCAATGTCACGATTGGCGCGAAATTCATCCGGTGGCCAATATGCAAATGGCGGGAGCGTGAAGCCGTGCTGCCGGATCATTTCATCTGCGGCGGCCATAATATCATTGATGTGCGAGCGTTTCATGACGCGCAAACTGCGCCCACAGGATGGCGGTGTCAAAAGGGAAAATGTCTGGTTAGGCGGACTTTAGTCGTCCGGGTCGTTCGCCCGACTGCCATTTGGCGATTGCTTTCCCAAAGGCGGCAAAAAGCGGACGCGACACTGGATCGTCGGCGGCGCGGTATTCCGGATGCCATTGAACGCCCAAAGTGAAACCTGGCGCGCCATCGACATAGATCGCCTCTTCTGTTCCATCATCGGCGCGCCCGTCGATCACAATCCGCTCACCCGTTTTCTTGATCCCCTGACCGTGAAGCGTGTTCGTGCGCACGACTTCAGCCCCCATGACCCTGTGAAAAACGCCATCTTTTGTGAACGTTACATCGTGGCGAAGTTCAAATTTTTCGTCCAGCGTCCCGTCGGGCGGCATCCGGTGGTTCATGCGGCCTGGAAGTTCGCGGATTTCAGGGTGCAGCGTTCCCCCCATTGCGACGTTCAATTCCTGAAAACCCCGACATACAGCCAGGATCGGCTGACCCGAGGCGACGCAATGACGGATAAGCGGCAACGCAAGACCGTCGCGCGCGCGATCAAATGTGCCGTGTGCCTCGGTCGGTTCTTCGCCATATTCTTCGGGGTGGACGTTTGGACGCGCACCGGTGAACAAAAAACCGTCGCAGGTGGCTGTCAGATCGGCAATGTCCACTAGTGACGGGTCGGAGGGCACGATCAGCGGCAGTGCATCGCAAATCTCGCGAACTGCCTGGCTGTTCATCTCTCCGCCGGCATGAGTCGGATACTCATCATTGATGAGGTGAGAGTTGCCAATGATGCCAACAACCGGACGCGTCATATTCTTAACCCTTCTCGACCATATCTAGTTCAAACGCCACTGCTTGGGAACAATGGTGACGAACAGTCTCTGTGCGTTTCCTTCAAAAAACATAAAATATTGGCAAGTTTTTGTGCAAATTGCGGGTTCGGTTTGCCGGTCAGGCTTCAGCGAACAGACCGGCAGCGGTAATGCCCGTGACCGCTGCTTCGGCATCGTTTTCCGAAGTATCGCCGGTTACGCCGACCGCACCCAGTATCCGCTCTCTCGAATCTCGGACCAGCACGCCGCCGGGAACCGGTACGACGCGACCGCCGTAAGCGCCATTCAGTGCATTTACGAAATAGGGCTGATCTTCGGCTCGTTTCTTTAGTGCCGAGCCGGGCATCCCGGTCATCACCACTCCATAAGCCTTGCCATAGGCAATCTCGAAACGTCCGGGGCTAGCACCGTCCTGCCGCTCGAAAGCTTTCACGTTGCCGCCTGCGTCCAGAACAATGACCGACAGTGGCTTCAGTTCCATTTCGTGGCTTTTCTTGAAAATGCCCCGGATAATGCTGCGTGACTTGGAAATGCTGAGTTCAGCCATTTTTCATCCCCTTGCTTTTAGTTCCAGCCTCCGCCGATGCAGAATCGGCTCAGTGTATCCAGAGGGCTGATTGCGTCCTTCGAATACCAGATCACACGCAGCTTTGAACGCAATACCGTCAAAATCTGGCGCCATAGCGCGATAAAGCGGATCGCCTGCATTCTGGGCGTCGACCTTCGCGGCCATTTTTTGCATTGCCGCCATCACCTGATCTTCGGAGACAACGCCGTGGTGCAACCAATTGGCCAATGCCTGGCTTGATATCCGGCAAGTTGCGCGGTCTTCCATAAGGCCAACATCGTTGATGTCTGGCACCTTCGAACAGCCGACGCCGTGATCAATCCAGCGAACGACATAGCCGAGAATGCCCTGGGCGTTGTTTTCAACTTCGCGAACGATCTGGTCCTCGGACCACTTGCGAAATGTCGCCAGCGGAATGTCCAAAATGCCGTCGACATGCGCGCGCGCGCCACCCTTGAGCAGCGACTCCTGAACCGCAGATACATCGACCTTGTGATAGTGAAGCGCGTGTAAAGTGGCAGCCGTGGGCGACGGTACCCAGGCGCAATTGGCACCGGATTTCGGATGTTCGATTTTTTGTTCGAGCATCGCCGACATGCGGTCAGGCATTGCCCACATGCCTTTGCCGATCTGCGCCTTGCCCGACAGACCACAAGCAAGCCCGACATCGACGTTGCGGCTTTCATAGGCCGAGATCCAACCCTTGCGCTTGATGAATTCCTTTCGGCTGAAGGGTCCTGCTTCCATCGACGTGTGGATTTCGTCGCCGGTCCGGTCAAGGAAGCCTGTATTGATAAACGCCACTCGATGTTTGGCGGCGCGAATGCACTCTTTCAGGCTGACGCTTGTGCGCCGCTCTTCGTCCATGATCCCCAGCTTTACGGTGTTTTGCGGCAGTCCGAGCGCCGCCTCCACTTTTGTGAAGATGCTGTCCGCAAATGCCACCTCGTCGGGACCATGCATCTTTGGCTTGACGACATAAACTGACCCGGTGACCGAGTTTCCGCTTTCGCGCGCCAGATCGTGTCGCGCAATGAGCGTTGTGACCATCGCGTCTATAAGACCTTCGAAGACTTCGTTGCCATCGGCATCTAGAATCGCTGGATTGGTCATCAGGTGGCCGACATTTCGGACCAGCATCAATGCTCTGCCCTTGAGCGTTACGTCTGCACCGTCAGGCCCGATGTAAACCCGATCAGGAACCAGGCTGCGTGTCAGCGGCTTGCCGCCCTTCTCGAATGTATCTTCGAGGTCTCCCCTCATCAGGCCAAGCCAATTGCGATACGCGGTCACTTTGTCCTCGGCGTCGACACAAGCAACAGAGTCTTCGCAATCCATAATGGCAGAGATCGCCGCTTCGATCTGGATATCGGCCAACCCGGCCTGATCGTGCGAGCCAATAAAGTGGGTGCGGTCGAACGTCAGTTCGACGTGCAAGCCATTGTTGCGCAGCAGCACGCATTCTGGCGCCTTTGGATGCCCTTGATAACCAACGAACTTCGACGGATCGATAAGCGGCAGATCATCTACCAGAAGCTGCCCCTTTCTTACGTGATACCGTCGGGCATCAGCGTGACTTGTTCCCTGAAGCGGAAAGGCCTGATCCAGAAATACGCGGGCCTTCGCAACAACACGTGCACCTCTGCCTTTGTCATAGCCGCTCGTTGGCAGGACGCCATCGATGACGTCGGTTCCGTAAAAGGCGTCATACAGGCTTCCCCAGCGAGCGTTTGCGGCATTGAGCGAATATCGTGCGTTGGTGATGGGCACGACTAGCTGCGGGCCGGGGACGGTTGCGATCTCGGGATCGACGTTCTGGGTTTCGATCTGGAAATCTTCGCCTTCGGGAATGAGATAGTCGATTTCTTCCAGAAAGGCTTTGTATTCAGTATGATTGTGGGGCTGATTTCGATGACGGCGGTGCCAATCGTCGATCTGGTTTTGCAGATTTTCGCGCACGGCCAGAAGCTCGCGATTTCTTGGTGTTGCTTCTGCAATCAGCGCGGCAAATTCCTGCCAAAATTTCGAGGGATCGACGCCGCTTTCGGGCAAGGCTTCTTTTTCTATGAAATCGGCAAGGATTTGGCTGACATTGAGGCCGCTTCGTTCGACGCGTTCAGACATGTATTGGAGCTCGCTTTGGTGATCCAACTGCGCTGATAGAAAAGCACCAAAGCGAACGCAAGCAGATTGGCATACCTGTGTATTTATTGAGGGTTGAGGTCCTCGGCCACTGCCTGCATCCCATTTATCGCTAAAGCTGCGGGGTGGCTTTCAAAGACATTTGCTGCTTGTTTGAGTGGCGATGGACCGAAAGGCGACGGAAATAGTGCCAGACGACTTTGTATTTTCCCGTTCGGGCCGACAGCTATCATCTATTGCCTACACGGTATTTGCAGTGGTGGGTCTTGCCGTTTTGATGTTTGGGATCGACGCACATCCCCTGATTTCCGCATTTTTTGCCGTGATCGTGTTGCCGGCGGTTTGGGACGTAGTAGTGAATAACCGAGCCGAATTGAGTATTTCCAACGGCCGCATTCAATGGCGCGTTGGTCAGCGCGAGAATGACGCTCTGCTGGACGGAATTGAACGCGTAACAGCGCGAACTGGTCTCGATTTCTCTCAGCGAGTCAACATTCGGATGAACGACGGAACAAAACGTGCAATTCCGCCCCCTTGTATCCCGCCTGGACGCGAACTGGACTCCGAGTTGAAGTCGCGGGGCTTGACGTTTGAACGCACACTATTTCTTTGATTGCGCGAATTTCAGCCCTTTAATTGCGAATTCATTGTGTTCATCGTGCAGTTGCCCTGCATCAATGGTAATATGTCATCAATAATTTGCGTAAAATTTGCTTTGTGCTGCCATGAAAGACCGCTTCGATCCTCTGATTGCCGAACGCGCACCCTGGCTTTTCGATGACACGATCTCTGCTCGTGTTGCGCGCCGGGGGCTAATGTCGCTGCTTGGCTATGAACGCACAATAGAATTGGGCGAGCTTTATGACGACTGGCCAACGGCGCACATTATGCGTCATCTGGCCGGACTTTTGATGCGCGATGTGGGAGTTTCGGGGCTGGACAATATTCCGCGGCAAGGTCCGGCGTTGATCGTATGCAATCACCCTACCGGCATTGCTGATGGCATCCTTTTGCACCACCTAATCACGCCAATCCGTCCGGATCTTTTTATTTACGCCAATTCCGACATTTTGCGTATTCTGCCCCAGTTTGAAAGCCTGATTGCACCGGTTGAATGGCGCCCCGACAGGCGAACACACGGAAAAACCCGTGAAACGATGCGGTATACCAAAACTGCGCTCGGCGAAGGACGTATCGGAGTAATTTTTCCAGCAGGCCGGCTGGCAAAGCGACGCGGACTGAGGCTTTTTGAACGCGAATGGATGGCGTCGGCTGCGATGATCGCGCGCAAATACGACCTGCCGGTTATTCCGATCAATATTCGAGCCCGAAATTCCGCTCTTTTTTACCTTTTTGACCGCTTTCACGCGTCTTTGAGAGACATCACATTATTCTACGAAACTTTGAACAAAGACCGACAGCCATATCGAGTAACCGTCGGCGAAGCGATCTCGCCATCGGCCTTATCGGCCACGTCAGAAGAAGGAATCGAGCTTCTGCGGCGTGCGACGCTGGCGTTGGGCGGGCGACACGCGCCGACAGTTTCACTGTTGCAAAATACCCGGATTCCAAGCTGGGCACGCTAAAAACCGCTCAGATTTCCGGTCCTTGCCATAAAGTTGCCGAAAAGTAAGTGAAGAACGGGTGCGTTCGAGCGGAGTCTTTTCAAAATGGCCTTCGAATCAGCATCTATACTCAGCGAACTGTCGAGCACCCTCGGCGGGCCGGTTGGCATTGCATTCTCGCTTACACTTCTAGGGGCGATTGCAATGGGAAGTCTGAGGCAGCACAAGCAGCGAAACCGAGCCAGCGTAGTTGTCGATAGCGACTCGCCGCAGATCCCGCGCGAGTTGAAAATTCCTGTCGCCCAAAACGATCCCGACCAGATCGAATGTGCCGACGTGATAAATCGCGTTAATCATCTTGCGACAAAGGACAACTGGGACATCTTGTCGATCGAGATTGCGGATTGGGAAAGCCGTTTAGACGCGACATCGGGTGGAAAGCGCAATCACGAAATTGCAGTAGATACCTGTTTGACTGGCCTTCGGTCATTGCTGGACGAAGCGCCTCGTGACAGCCTGAGTTCGCTTGATGCATCAGTACGCGAGGTCGATCGCTTCGTTGAAAGACAAAAGGCTTCGCCAGAAGAACATGTATTTGCGGTTATCGCCGCCCGCGCCCACCTGATGGTTGCCAGCAGCTGCGATGCCGAGTTTTGGCCAGAAGCCGAACGCAGCGCGGCCTGGCGACAGATGGCGCATCATTATCTTCATGCCGAGGCAATACTGACGCCATTCGACCCGATGTCCTACATGTCGCCGTTACTGGCCGGGGCTTATTATGAACTGTCATATGGGATGCCGGATGACGCTGCCGGAAGGCAAACGGCTTTTGAAGACTGGATCGATCTTGACCCTTCCAATCCGGCAATTTACGCCGCGCATGTGCCGTCATTCTTGACCGGCGAAGAAGGTGACATAGATCGTCTGCTGATCGAAGCAGAGCGGGCAGACGACCGCACGCATGAGACACTTGGAAGCGGTGGTTACGCGCTATGCCTATTGCCGGCGATTGCTGAAGATCCATCGTTGCGATTACAGATAGAGCCGGATCGTTTCGCTGCCGGGTTGATGGATCTTGCGCGCCTTTCAGGCACCCAAGTCGAGGTAAACTGGGCCGCCGCGACGCTGGCGCGGGAAGTCGATGAAAGCAGTGCCGAAGTCCACAATGTTTATCAATCGGCATTTGACGCGCTTGTCCGCCGTAATCTCACGGTTATCTATCCACGACTTTGGGATATGGACCTGAAGGACATTCGAGCGTTACTTCGCGGCACATTCAAACGCGCCGGTGAGACGCGGATTTCTGAATCCGTTCTTTATACCCCGCCGGCGGCGACGGCAGCATAGGCGCAAGAAATCCTTAAATACGCATCAATTGAGAGTTCAGTTTAATGCCATTTGTCATTGCCGCACTCGCTGGACTTGCTGCGGTCTATTTC